>NZ_AP022671.1:2400000-2700416 GCF_011405515.1 Nitrospira sp. KM1
TATCCCGTGAGTTTCTCTCGCATCATCAAAAGGAGCCTTCTCCCCAACAAACTCTTCTTTGCCCTCCTGACGGCACCACGAGCAGACGATTTTCATTTGTATCCTTACGGTGACAACGTACGATCGCGTGAATTAGGTCTCGCAAGATTCAGACCGCATGCTGTACACATGGGAACCGGAGGATTTACCTAGATATCGAATTGGTAATGCGTGATATCGCCACACAGTTGTATCGAATTGGCCGCAGTGCCGCATCCTCGCCACAATTTTTGGTACACCTGGTCATGTTTGAATGTGGGGATTCGCCTCAGACGGCTTTCTTGACCACTTTGCGCCTACCGTGCTACGGTGCGCCCCCGTCCTTATGAACACCTCGCGGTCCCGCAAGCTTTTTGAAGAAGCCCAACGACTCATTCCTGGTGGCGTCAATAGCCCAGTTCGAGCATTTCGATCAGTCGGAGGACAGCCTCGCTTCATCGCACACGCCAAAGGATCAAAACTTTACGATGTGGATGGAAATACCTACATCGACTATGTCCTATCGTGGGGACCGATGATTCTTGGACATGCCAATGCCTCTATCGTCAGTGCCATCAGAAAATCAGCCACCCGTGGAACCAGCTACGGAGCGCCGACTCAACTGGAAGTCACCCTTGCGAAGATGATCCGGCAGGCGTTTCCGTCCATGGAGAAAATTCGCCTGGTCAGCTCCGGCACGGAAGCGGTGATGAGCGCCATCCGTGTTGCCCGCGGTTTTACAAAACGAGATGGCGTGTTGAAATTCGAAGGCTGCTACCACGGTCACAGCGATTACCTCTTAGCAAAAGCGGGATCAGGGTTGGCCACGCTCGGGATCCCCGATTCGCTCGGGGTACCGGCGGATTTTGCGAAACACACTCTGACAGCGCCCTATAATGATATCCAAAGCGTCGAGCAGATCATCAGACAGCATGGGAAACAGTTGGCATGCATTATCCTCGAGCCGGTGGCAGGAAATATGGGTGTCGTGCCTCCAGCTGAAGGCTTTTTGCAGAACCTCCGGCGTCTCGCCACGGAGAACGATATTCTGCTCATCTTCGATGAAGTCATATCGGGTTTCCGCGTTCATTACGGAGGAGCGCAACGTCTCTACGGCGTACCGCCCGATTTAACCGTGTTGGGGAAGATTATCGGAGGAGGTTTACCGGTCGGAGCCTACGGCGGGCGTCAGGACATCATGGACCTCATCGCGCCATCCGGCCCTGTTTACCAGGCAGGGACCTTGTCCGGCAATCCTCTTGCTGTCACTGCGGGTATCGCCACGCTCACCCGTCTGAAGCAACCGGGGGTGTATAGGAAACTTGAGGTAGCCGCAAGAGTTCTGGCAAAAGGTCTCGGTGATGCGGCTAAGAAGGCGGGGATTCCTCTCGTTCAGACACGCGTCGGATCGATGATGACGGCCTTCTTCACCTCAGGGCCTGTGACCGATTGGAATTCGGTGAAACAATCCGATACAAAACGTTACGGACAGTTTTTTCATAAGATGCTCGAGCAAAACGTATATCTGGCTCCTTCCCAATTCGAGGCGGCGTTTCTCTCGACGGCACATACGGCGTCGGACATCGAGAAAACCATCCGGGCCGCTCACACCGCGTTCAAGAGTCTGTAATTATCTCCTCACGCCTAACGGACTCGATCATGCCGGCTTCCTGTAAAGGATACAGGAAGGAATAAATAGATACACTAGCACGACCTATGGCAGGGAAAACGCTCTAGGCATCCTCAGACCGGAAGAATGCGATAGTGACGTCAGACGCATAGAGCAGGCTCAACAAGGGTAACTGGCGAGTCATTCACTACTCATCGTCCTCGTCGTCAGTATCAAGGGCCTCTTGCCGCTTCTGTTCTTCCATCGCGTTATGAAGCAGCATCCGTATAAACATTGAATACAGCGAACCTTTTTCCAGCGTTCCGCCTGGAGGAATGGCAATTTTACCTTCCTTGATCATCTTGTCCATCCAGACCTTCTGATCTGGGGCAATCAAGATGGGAATTTCAACAAGTCCTACCCGCCCAAACATTTCCATGGTGATTTCCTCCGATAATATGCCTTTATATGCTATTCCAGCACGTCGTTTTCTTCCTTGTCAACTTCACCACAATGGCATGGCATGTTCTCTGCTTTGTTTGCAGTCATGCAGCAGAGTTGTCCTTCAATAGTTCGAGCCATTATTTTGCTGACCGCCATTCATCTATCATCATGGCAGGTCGCCTTCGCACAGGCCTCGACGGCTCCTCCGTCCGACCTGGTAACGACACCTCTCTCTTCCTTACAAACCGACGGCCTCTCTTCGTGTGATCTGTGCAGAAGACCTGAAGGAAAACGGGGTAGTGATCTGAGGGCCAAGCGGCCACACCGGGAATCCCGCTTACCGCGCAATAAAAAGCCGGATGGCCTTTCTCATTCCCGAAACGGAGGGCTGAAGTCGCTGCCCCGTCATCCGATCTCTGATTCGGCTGAGGGGATGCCGTCCTCCTCTACCCTGCCGAAGGACTAGCTAGCAGGATGTTGAAAAAGTCGCTCATGTCACCCGCCCGCCCGGACGTGCCAAGACACGTCTTCACCAGGCTTTGTTCTCGCGGGACACTGCCGCCTCACTATCTCGGCGGTGTTCACAGGCGTGCCGTGCCTTATTCGGCACGGCGTGAACCTCAGAGGCTCAGCGTACGGCACGGGTACGAGCGGCTTGGGCCGCTCGGGGCGGCGGGTGAGACCCGGGAAGACGACTGTTCCCACAGTCGGTGGGCGGGCGGGTGAGACCTGGGAAAACGACTGTCCCCGCAGTCGGTGGGCGGGCGGGTGAGACCTGGGAAAACGACTGTCCCCGCAGTCGGTGGGCGGGCGGGTGAGAAAGGATACGCTTCGCCTCAAGACACTGGGCGCTCACCGACTCGCGCCCGTCCGCAAACGTGACGCTCATTATTCTTCGCGCCGCGGACCTCGCTGCGGCCTTGCCCGCGGAGCGGCGCGTTGCGGGATGACGATTGCAAAGCAATCGGTGGGTGGGAGGGTGGAAATGGAATCGTCGGGGCGGGTGGGTGAAAAAAGACGTCTTTTTGAACATCCTGTGAGTTCTTCCGATCCAATCAGCGATCATACCCGGCTCTGTGTTTTCCGGGGTCCAAAACAGTTTTTCAACAGCCTGCTATCCACTTGTTGATGTATGAACAGCCGCCAGCGGATCGAAGGTAGTATCCATCCAGATTGGGTGGGAAGAGAGACAGGAGAACAACGCTTTACTTTTTCTTCTTATCCGACGGACTTTCAGAAAACAGCAGCCAACCCAGAACGATGAATCCGATGGCGACGCCGGTAATGGCAAGCCAGGTACCAAGTTTATCCATCTGCAGTTCCTTTCACCCTCGAATCTAGCGCGGTGAAGATGGATTTGTCGAGACGCTTGACCTTCCCATTTTTCCCGGTGACGGCCAGTCGGGCTGATCCGGTCACCACGACATGCCCGTCGGATTTATCCCTTACAACGTGATTGATCCAGAACGAGGCTGCCGTAATCTCTGAAATGGTCGTCTCCACGAGAAGCGTGTCCCCGTAACGCGCCGGAGATTGATAGCTCAGTTCAGCCCGGACGACGACGAACATCGTGTCTTCGTCCATCAATGTTCTGACGGACAGCCCTCGCGACTCGAGAAACTCAGTCCGCGCACGTTCAAAGTACCTGAGATAGTTCGCGTAATAGACCACTCCACCGCAATCGGTGTCTTCATAATAAATCCTGATTTCCATGTGGTCTCGGAGGTCCCCAATACCGCTCATGGAGCGAGCCGGCCATCCATGAGATCAAAGGATCATGCGCAGGACCTCGGATTAATTACACACGAACCGCGCTCCCGACAGACCGGTCCCTGTCTAGAGTTTCAACACAGGAAATTTCGGCAATGATACGTCTTGAACACCGGTCAATTTAACAGCAAGGTCATAGAGCTGCTGGACCCGCTCGCTTTTGACTCCTTCAAATCCATGGCCTAATACGGCATGATTTACTGCGTCCAGCATGGGCTTCATCAGAGGCCACAAACGATTGAACGACTGGCCCGTCGGATCGCCCAGTTCAGATAATGCCCGCCATTGCGCCGTCAGAGGCAATTGAAATTTACCATCAATGTCGCTGACATAACTTTTGCGACAGAGATCCTGCATGCCGGCCGGCAGCTGCTCGGGCTGTGCATCCCAAGTCTTGATGCGATGCCGTTTGAACAGTTGCCACTGCGAGAAGGCCTCGAGCGCTCGGACAAGCGAACGCATCGCTATTTCCGAATCCCCGGCCATCCGTAATCTTCGCTGGCAATAGGCCAATAGGTCGAGGGCGAGAAACTCCTTCACCTCGGCCGGATCAAGAACGAGCTTTTCCAAGAATCCGGTATTGGCTTTGACGGATGGAAGGACGTCCTTGAGTTCGGGCGGACCTCCGAACAACGCGGCCATTTCCAGCGCCTTGGATGCCGCTTTGAGCTTGTCCCATGCCGGCCGATGCTGGAGCCGGTCCCAGAAGTGATAGCCTTCGGCCAGATCAGCCAGGGCGTGATACAGAGGCTTGAGTCCTCCGCTCACCCGCGATTCGATGTGACGAAATACGGAACCTGCCGCGTGATAGTCACCTGCATTAAATAACTCGCTACCCTCCCGACGAGCGGTTTGCGACGCCTCGTCCCACGGATTCGTCTGAATCCAGGTTTCCCGACTTTCTCCAGATGTCACGGACTCCCCATCCCGCCCGTCCACCATGCCCGCCAGGGATACGATGCGGGAGGTAAATGGCATGGTGACGATCGCCAAGGCTGCCGCCATTGCCGGGGTGGCGCCGGTAAGGTCCACGACGAGGGAGCCCGGATCGATCCCCCAGTGCCGCAACAGTCCCGGAATGGATCGAGCCACATGCTGATAACACTCTGGGAAGCTCGTCGTATCCGCCAGGGCGATCCAGTCCCACCGTCGAGGCATCCGTGTAATCTGCGGCTGCAAGTCGCGTTCGACGGAAGGCTTGGCTGACTCCGGCAGAACAAAACACAGCGAGTCCGGCGACAGGCGATTGATTGAGCGCACGGCCGGGGCCAGATCGTCCGTGAGGGTCACGATAAGAGCGCCCGCTGGTAGATCGGAAACCATTTCAGACGGATCATAGCACGGCGATCAGACAAAAGCTGTTCAGCACCGGCCTGCTTGACGGTCCTGGGAAAGGCGCTTAGACTCCGCTCGGAAACCCGTGCGGCGACACTGAAGACTCGCGAGGCCTTTCGATGATCTGGTGGTACTGGATGGTACTGGGTCTGGTGCTGTTCGGTGCAGAAATGACGACTCCGGGAGGATTCTACATGATCTTCTTCGGACTATCGGCCATCGCCATCGGCACACTGGGAGGACTCGACCTTGTGGTGACCGATTGGCTGCAATGGCTATTGTTCTCGGTCATTGCCGTCGCCTCTCTCCTCCTCTTTCGCGGGCCGCTCATGGAACGGATCAAACCTACTACTGAACGATCGTCCCGGATCGATTCGTTGGTGGGAGAAATTGCCGTTTCGCTCGCTCCGCTGGGAACGGGGGAAACGGGAAAAGCCGAATTGCGCGGTACCACATGGAACGTCAAAAATATCGGACCGACGACGCTCGGTAAAGGACAGCGAGGACGGGTGGCACAGGTGGACGGTCTCACGCTGTTGATTACTGCCGAATAACACATGCTCTTGTGACGCGCACATGATGGAGGATGGTGGTATGCCAGGTGGATTTCTCGTCGTACTCATTCTCGCCCTGCTGGTTCTATACGTCATCGCCAAAACCGCCGTCGTCGTTCCACAACAAAGCGCCTACGTGGTCGAGCGGCTGGGGAAATACTCCGCCACGCTCGATGCAGGCTTCCATATCCTGCTGCCCTTCGTCGATACGATCCGATACAAGCACTCCTTAAAGGAAATGGCTGTCGACATTCCTGAACAGGTCTGCATCACTCGCGACAACGTGCAGGTGTCGGTGGACGGGGTGCTGTACTTGAAGGTGCTCAATCCCGAGCGGGCATCGTACGGAATTCATGATTATCACTTTGCGCTCTCGCAACTGGCGCAAACGACGCTTCGGAGCGAAATCGGCAAGATCGAGTTGGACCGCACATTCGAAGAACGTACCAATATCAATATCCAGGTCGTCAATGAGCTGGACAAAGCATCCGAGCCCTGGGGCGTCAAAGTCCTCCGCTACGAAATCAAGAACATCACCCCTCCCAAAGACGTCCTGAACGCCATGGAGAAGCAGATGCGGGCGGAACGGGAAAAGCGCGCGTTGATTCTCACGTCCGAAGGCGCGCGGGACGCCGCCATCAATCAGGCCGAGGGTGAGAAGCAACAGGTGATCAAAGCCTCGGAAGCGAAGAAACAGCAACAGATCAACGAGGCCGAAGGAGCCGCCGCCGCAATCCTGGCCATTGCCCAGGCCACGTCTGAAGGACTGCGCAAGGTTGCCGAATCCATCCGCGTTCCCGGAGGGGAGGAGGCCGTGCAATTGCGTGTGGCTGAACAATACATTTCAAAGTTCGGCGAGCTCGCGAAATCCACGAACACCCTGGTCTTGCCCGCCAGTGTTTCCGACGTCGGATCCATGATCGCCTTGGCCATGAACGCGGTCCGTCAATCCTCCCGTTCGAACCCGTCGAAGACGTAACCACGGCCGTGCGGTTTGACAGCACCGCGCGCCTTCAATAGAATTCGCGCCATGAACGATGTTGTCCTCGCCGCATTTACGGAAAGTGCTTCCGTCAAGACACAGTTCGCCCGTGAACAGGCCGATCGAATTCTTCAGGCGGCAAAGACGATCTCCGCGGCGTTTCGCGACGGGAGAAAAGTCTTGCTGTTCGGGAACGGAGGCAGCGCCACGGATGCGGCCCACATTGCCGCAGAGTTTGTCGGCCGTTACAAGCGCGAGCGTCATCCGCTTCCCGCCATCGCATTGGCGACCGACATCGCCGCAATCACGTGTATCGCCAATGATTACGGATTCGACGAGTTGTTCGCCAGACAGGTCCGTGCGCACGGGCAACGGGGCGACATCGCGATCGCCATCAGCACGAGCGGGAACTCGCCGAACGTGTTGAAGGGCGTCGAGGCGGCCGCGGTCGCAGGTTTAACCACCATGGCCTGGACGGGAAGCAAGGGTCAAACACTCGCTGGGATGGTCACCTACCCCTTCATCGTTCCCTCGGCAGTCACCGCGCGGATTCAGGAGTGTCATATCACGCTGGGACACGTCTTCTGCGAATTGATCGAGGAAGAACTCCTTGACACCGCGTCCTGATCGGCGTCGTCCCTCTCGTCCGACCCGAGGCCTGATCGCTCCGATCGACGTGACGGAGCTGAAAACCTATCCCCTGACAAGACGGCACAGCAAGGTGCGGATGACCGATTTCGCCACACCCTGGCGGCCTGGTGGAAGCTTTGACCGGTTTTACCGCTCGCTTCCCGATATCCTCGGTGTGAAAACGTTGCGCGCCGTGGCGGCGGCCATCGCTCGGGCGCATCGAAACGGCAAACCCGTGATCGCGGGCTTGGGAGCGCATGTCGTGAAGGTCGGCCTCTCGCCGGTTCTCGTGGATCTGTTGCGACGGAACATCATCACAGCGGTGGCTATGAACGGAGCGGGGATCATCCACGATTTCGAGTTGGCGCTCTCCGGACATACATCGGAGGAAGTTGACGCCGAAATCGATAGCGGTCGGTTCGGCATGGCGGAAGAAACGGGACGCATGATCAACGAAGCGATCGTTCAAGGCGCCGCGGACCGAGAAGGACTGGGGGAAGCGGTGGGTCGCTATATTAACCGACACAAGACCGTCTTTCGATACCGCGATACGAGCATTCTCTCCATCGGAGCGCGGCTCGGCACTCCCGTCACCGTACATGTCGCGCTCGGGACTGACATCATTCACATGCATCCTTCCGCGGACGGCGCGGCAATCGGCACGACGTCGCTGTTCGATTTCCGTCGATTGGCCGCCGTTGTCGCCGGCATGGAGGGCGGCGTCTATCTCAATATCGGCTCGGCCGTCATTTTGCCGGAGGTGTTTCTGAAAACCGTATCTCTCGGGCGCAATTTGGGACGGAGCCTGTCCGACATCACGACCGTGAACATGGACTTCCTCTCCCATTATCGCCCGATCACCAATGTCGTGCGGCGTCCCACGCAGAAAGGCGGCAAGGGGTACTCGCTGATCGGACACCATGAAATCATGGTGCCATTGCTGGCCGCCGCCGTCCACGAAGAACTGGGATCGAGGCCATGACCCCGAAAATCATCCCTCTCCCGACAACCGACGAACTCACCCACATCTGGCGCGACCTCAACCTCCGATATTTCAACGGCGCGCTGCCGAGCATCGCCGTCGTGTGGAGTCGGCGCCTGACGTCCTCCGTCGGCATGTTTGTGAGCCGCACCGGCCCGCGATCAGGCTGGACAACGGGCACGGCTGCGCGCTCGTCCAGACGAGAGATCCGTATGTCAAGGCCACTCCTCGGTTTATTGATCGCGAAGGCGCCGTACGGCAAACAGGAACTCATCAGCACCCTGGCTCATGAAATGATCCATCAGTGGCAGTACGACGTCCTCAAACGACGCCCGAACCATGGCACGGAGTTCCTGCGCAAGATGCGGGATATGAATCGCGACGGTTCGCTGGCGGTGACGATCTACCATTCGTTGCGACAGGAAGTTCAAGCGCTCCAACGATTCGCATGGCGCTGCCGGTGGTGCAATCGCATTTATCGTCGGCAACGTCGATCAATCGAGCCTGCCCGCCACAGCTGCGGCAGTTGCCGTGGCCCGTTGCAAGAACTGGCGGGGCAGAAGCCCGTGAGCGTTTCCCCTGACCCGAGTCGCGAATTATCACTTGCACAGCTTTCGTTCATTTTTTAGACGTTGCGGGAATATATATGCGGTGGGCTCGCCAGGTATTGTTCGGCGATATCGATGCCATGTACGCATCGGCCGCCGTGGTGAAGGAGCCTGCGCTGGCGGGAAAGCCCGTCGCGGTCGGAGGTCCTTCTCCCAGGGGGATCATCTTGGCAGCCAGTTACCCGGTGCGGGCATTCGGTGTCCGGTCCGCCATGCCCACGGCAGAGGCTCTGCGTCTCTGCCCAAATCTCATTTTGATTCCCCCGGACCGTCCTCTGTACCGGCGGCTCCACGATGAGATGCGGATGGTCACCGATCGTCTGTTTCCGGTGACCGAATGGAGCAGTATCGACGAGTTTTACGCGGAGACGACGGATCTGCAATCGCTCTATCCTGACCCACAGGTTCTGGGACAGTTGACGAAACACACCCTGCAGCAAGCCACCGGACTGCGATGCACGATCGGCATTGCAAGTGGAAAGACCGTCGCGAAAATCGCCGCGGACTCACACAAACCCGATGGGCTTCTCGTCATTGAGCCAGGGAACGAAGCGTCGTTTCTGAGCCGTCTTCCCGTCAGGTCTCTGCCAGGAATCGGACCGAAAACCGGTGCGCTGCTGGACCGGGCAGGAATCCAACGACTTGGCGATCTATTAGACGCACGCTGGCACACTTTTCTATTGCGGCATCTCGGGAATCGGCTCTACGCGATACAGGAACTGTTGCACGGGCATGACCCCGACCCCGTCTTCGCGGATCGCGAGTCAAAAAGCCTCAGTCATGAAACGACGTTCGATCTCGATACCGCCGATCCGGGCTATTTGGAAGACGTCCTCCGTGGCTTCTTACGATCCTTGGCTCGGGACCTTCGGCAAGATTTCACAGCCGCGAACACCTTCACGGTAAAGTTAAAGGACAGCCGCTTCATCATCACAACGAAGCAGCGGTCTTTTGCCAGCCCCCTGAACTATGATCCAGAAATGTGGCCTGCAATTCGTCAGGCACTGCATGATCTGATGCAGTCGGACATGACCTACCGCCTGGTCGGCCTTTCGCTGACATCACTGACGCCGGCCGCGCAGGGACTTTTCAATCAACGGCGGGCGAAGGCCATCCATGTGATGGACGCATTGACGGCCAAGCATGGCCCACAGATCATCGGTCTTGGTGGCGTCGCAGCCGAGGAGGAGGACATGTAGAGCTGCAATTGTTCGATAGTGCAGGGAGCAGCAGGAGTGCGTGTTGGTCTTCGAGATAGGCTGCAGCCCATCTCGAAGACCCGTCACGAGTGGTGTGACGATTATTGCCGTTTCGTCACGAAAGCATCTCGAAGGCCATTGGTATCTCCAACCCCAGGGATCAGATTCGATGCATCGGAATAATAGGCGACGTATTTTCCGTCTCCGCTGAGTGCAGGAAAGACACTCTGACCATTTCCGAGATTATTGTCGCTCGCGATCGAAGCCCGCTTGAATGTGCAGGGAGCACTGGCAGGTGTCCCGAAATCCGTCGAGCAGCTGCGATCGATAATGTAGGCATCCCGCACTCCGTTGTTATCTTGGGACGCGGCATCGAAATTCGTCGCCTCTGTATCGAAGGCGATGAGCTTCCCGTCTCGGCTGATCGACGGCCAGATGCTGTTGCCGTCGCCTTGATTCAGCGCCAGATTGGCAATTAACTTTGGCGCAAGCGTGGTGGCAGTCGTGTCCACGACGAAGATGTCCGAAAAGCCACCCACATCGCTGGCGACAAGATTGCTCGCTTCCGACCAGAAGGCGACGAATCGTCCGTTGCCACTGATCGATGGGCCGAAACTGTGCCCGTCTGCCGCGGCCCCGCCGAATCCTATGGAGACTTTGCGGAGCACCCCGGTGCCAACGGTATAGACAAAAATGTCGTCAAAAGGATCAGCTGTATCTACGGCTATGAGATTTTTTTTCTGCGACGCGAACGCGACGAACCTGCCGTCTGCGCTGACGCTCGGGCTGCCTGCCGATCCGGTGGGTGGCTCCGTACTTCCTGGATTCGCCGTCGTGATCCTCGTCAAGGTCGGCGATCCGCCTGCCACATAGACATAGACGTCCGCCTCATCGTCCGTATCATTCGCGAGCTTTCTGAAAGATCCGAATGCGATCACTGTTCCATCTGAGCTGATGGAAGGATCGAAACTGTTGCAATCATTCAGGCCGCTTGGTACACACGCGACTTCGCCCCCGGTCAGCGGTTGGGAGATCCGCACCGTCGTCCCCGCGGCTCTGTTACGAACAAACACGTCCCTGACACCATTTGTATCACCCGTCACAAGATTGGCGGAGAACGAATCGAACACCACGATGTTCCCGTCGTCGCTGACGACGGCGACGAGACTATCCTGGTCGCCTGCCGCACCGGCTGAAGAAACCGAAACCATTTCCGTGAGGCCGGTCTGACGGTCGTGAAGATACACTTGTCGATTCACACCGTTCGCGCTGGGGGCAGAAACAAGGTTTGTTGCCAGGGAATCGAACACGACAAAACGCCCGGTGCCGCTGATTCCCTGATCGAAACTGCGATTATCGGTACCACTCGCTCCGTTCGCTTCACCCAAGGGTGCCGTCGTAGATGTGGCGCTGACGACGGAGACACGATGCGTGCTGCCCAACGTGGTCAGTTTCAGATCCTTCGTGGCCGACCCACCAGGACCTGTCACCTGTACCGAGAAAGGGAACTGCCCCTCTTCGGTCGGAGTGCCGGTCAGCAGACCTGACGATTGCAACGTTACGCCAGCAGGCAACGAGGTCTGAGCGGTGGTTAATTGCCAGGAAAAGGGGCCGGTCCCCGTAGCATCGAGCTGAACATTCAAAGATTCATTAACGCCTGATGAATTCACAGACGATGTCGTCACGGTCGGGGGGACCGGTGGAGAAGAATCATCTCCACCGCTGCTACACGCGGCCTGCACGACATAGACCATCGCGAGCAAAACGGTGAACAGTGGTCTCCGCGATCTCCACCCAGACAACATAATGGACTCCCTTGGTTATAACGAGTTAAGGCCCGTACCGCGCTGACAGAACGTTTTGTAGATGTAACCGAGTTTTCGAATATCTCGCTATCCTACGTTAGGTAGTGCCTGTCCCCCGGAGGTATGGAGGAGCAGACAGACGTCATCGTCCCAGAAATGCCACCTTCCTATAGGGCATCCATCCCGGGTATGATGAAACCCATGTTCTCGAAATTGTTGACGACCTCACTGTTAACTACTCAACTCGCCGATGAAAAACGGAAGGGTCGGCGAGTAGTTTTTACTAATGGTTGCTTCGATTTGATGCATATTGGGCATACGCGTTACTTGCAGTCGGCCAGGGCGCTCGGAGATATTCTTGTGGTGGGCGTCAACAGCGACAGATCCGTCAAAACCCTGAACAAAGCTCCTGATCGCCCCATCGTTCCAGAGGATCAGCGGGCTGAGGTCGTCGCGGCCCTTGGCTGCGTCGATTATGTCGTGATCTTTGACGAACCGGATCCTCTGAACGTGATTGGAGCGGTGCAACCGGATGTCTTGGTCAAAGGTGGCGACTGGTCGCTCGATCGCATTATTGGGAAGGACCTTGTCGAACAGCGGGGCGGCCTCGTGCGGACGATTCCTCTGATTCCTGGCCTCTCCACTACGGCTCTTATTCAACGTATACGATCGCAGACTTGATAAGCAGTGTCGAATCACGTTTTGGGTTCTGAACAGACTTCGTGGCTGATACCACTCGCCGCCGAATTGGCGCGCGAGGGAAGCCGTCCATGCCTCACCGGTCTGTACGGTTCGACATCTGGCTTTGCGCTGACCATTCTGCTGAATCACTCCGGTCCGTTGTCGAATAAACCTTGGTTGATCGTCACGCATTCCGATGATGCCGCGGAGCGACTATTCGACGATTTGCAATTCTTTCATCATCTCCTGGGGCTGCCGATCGCTTCGTTAGCGCAATTCCCGCGCTGGGAAACTCTTCCTTACGAGTCTACCGCCCCGCACGTCGGACTGATCGCACGGCGGATGGCGGGCCTTCAGCGAATCCGTACGTTGCGCGGCGTGCGCGTGGTGACGTCGGTTGATGCGCTCATGCAACGGCTCATTCCCGTCGACGGGTTCAGCCGCGCGCTTTTGCATTTCAAAGTCGGCAAATCCGTCGAACGTGAAGTACTCACCGGAGGCCTCGTGCGCCTTGGGTATCGCCGGGTGTCGGTCGTGGAGATTCCGGGCGAGTTCAGCGTCAGAGGAGGCATCGTTGACATTTTTTCGACGGCCTATGCCGACCCGCTCCGTGTCGAATTTCTCGGCGAAACCGTGGAATCGCTTCGTCTCTTTGACACCGCAACACAAAAATCGACTGCGAAATTGGATGAAGCCATGGTGCTCCCGGCTCGCGAATATGTCAGAGCAGAAGGTTCGCTCGACGAGTTTGCGCAGGTGGAACCGGACGCCGAATGGCGAGCGCCGGATCTCTATCCGTCCATGGATGCTCTTCTGGACTATTTCCTCGAGCGACCATTCCTGGTGTTGGATCAACCGGCGCGCATACAGCAATCCTGTCGAGATCTATGGGATGCCATCGACGACGGCTATCTGCGCCACAGCGATCGAGACGCCACAGCCTACCCGTCACCCGAGCGTTTGTTTCTGACCTGGGAGGAGATCAGCGAACGGGTGACCGCCTGGCCGCAACTCGCTCTCGAGCCGCTGACTGCGCCGGATGAGTCCTGGAAACCGGTTGTGCCGTTCCCGGCGCAGTTGCCGGCAAGCGCCGGGCTCGCTGCGCGCGGAACCTCGTTCACGCAGACGCTCTCCATTCTCGAGCGTCTGCGAGCGGACTCTCGGATCATTCTCGTCGCGCGCAGTCGCGGACAAGTGGACCGGCTGCTGGCGTTGTTGAGGGAGCACGATGTACCGGCGGTCGAGTGGAGTGCTGCAAGCTGGGCGTCGATTGGATCGGCAAAATCCCCGTTCTATGTTTTGCACGGCGACCTTTCGTCCGGCTTCCTCTCACCTGATCAACGACTGGCGGTCCTGACGGAAGAAGAACTGTTCGCGAAAGGGCTCCGGCATAAACCACAAGCAAAGAGCAAGACTTCCACCTTCCTCTCATCGCTGGAGGATCTCAATGTCGGCGATTATGTCGTCCACGTCCAACATGGAATCGCCAAGTATCATGGACTGAAACGGCTATCCGTCCAGGATTTCGAAAGCGATTATCTCATCCTTGGTTTCGCCGGCGGAGATACACTCTATGTCCCATTGGACCGCCTCAACCAGGTACAGCGGTATAGCGGCGCCGAAGGACATGTCCCGCGACTTGATCGTTTGGGAGGAACGAGTTGGGCGAAGACGACGGCACGGGTCAAAAAAGATATCGAGGAGATGGCACAGGAACTCGTGGACCTCTATGCGAATCGTGAATTGGCCGAACGCCGCTCCTATGGACTCGACAGCACGATGTACCATGAATTTGAAGCGGCATTCGAATACGAGGAAACGCCGGACCAATTGAAGGCCATCGCCGATATTGCGCGCGACATGGAATCGAGCAAGCCGATGGATCGGCTGGTGTGCGGCGATGTGGGATATGGGAAAACGGAAGTGGCGATGCGGGCGGCTTTCAAAGCTGTGGAAGATAACCGACAGGTTGCGGTGCTCGTCCCCACCACGCTCCTGGCTCACCAACATTATGATAATTTCGCCGAACGGTTCGCGCCCTTCCCGACGAAGGTCGCGCTCCTGTCCCGTTTTCAATCACCCGCAGAGGCCAAAGCCATTTTGAAAGACACCGCGACCGGAACCGTCGATATCGTGATCGGCACGCATCGGCTGCTGCAAAAGGACGTCGTCTTCCGCAACCTGGGGTTGGTCATCATCGACGAGGAACAGTGGTTCGGGGTGAAACATAAGGAGCGCCTCAAGACGTTACGGACGCAGGTGGACGTTTTAACCCTGACCGCCACACCCATTCCCCGCACGCTGCAAATGGCCATGGCCAGTGTGAGAGATCTCTCCATCATCGATACAGCCCCGGCAGGCAGGCTCTCTATCCGTACTCAAGTCGTCCGGTCAAGCGACAAACTCATCCGGGAATCGATTCTACGGGAACTGGGACGGGGCGGTCAGGTGTATTTCGTCCACAACCGCGTGGAAACCATGGAACGCACCGGCGCCTGGCTACAGCAGTTGGTCCCCGAGGCCCGCATCGTCATGGCCCACGGCCAGATGGATGCCAAACCGCTCGAAGCGGTCATGTTGAAGTTTTTTCATCGCGAGGCAGACGTCCTGGTCGCGTCTGCGATCATACAGTCCGGTATCGATGTCCCGAATGCCAATACCATCATCGTGAACAGGGCCGATACGTTCGGGTTGGCGCAGTTGTATCAATTGCGCGGGCGGGTGGGCCGGAGCGGCGACCAAGCCTACGCGTATTTCTTAGTCCCCGACGAAGGCACACTGACCGGCGACGCGCAGAAACGACTGACAGCCATTCAGCAGTTCACCGAGTTGGGATCGGGCTTCAGGATCGCCGCAGCCGACTTGGAAATCCGCGGCGCGGGCAATCTGCTGGGTAAACAACAATCCGGGCACATCGCGGCCATCGGTCTCGATCTCTACCTCCAGATGGTTGAACAAGCGGTTCAGCGCTTGAAAGGTCAAGTCGTGGAGGAAGAACCCGACCCGTCATTACGCCTGAACGTCTCCGCCTTCATTCCCGAGGATTACGTGGCCGACCCGCATCACCGTCTTTCTTTTTATAAGCGGCTCTCTTCCAGCGCACAAATTGGGGACTTGGCGTTACTCCACGGAGAGCTGCAGGACCGCTACGGCGTGACTCCCGAACCGGTTGAACGGCTTTTTGAGGTCATGCACATCCGTCTGCAGGCCAAGTCTCTGCGCCTGGCGTCGGTGGAAGTCAAAACTCAGTCGGTCGTCATCTCGCTCAGCCCGAACAGTCCCGTACCGCCTGCCGCCGTGCAAACCATGATGGATCAGTACAAGACCCGGATCCGATTTCTGTCTCCGCGGTCATTCGAGGTACAAATGCCGCATCAGGACTGGGCTTCCATCTTTTCGGAACTCACCGCAATCTTGCAAACCCTCAGAGTCTGTGATACCAACACAAGAGTATCGACGTAAGCACTTTTCCCCCACACGAGGACGTACTGCATGCACCAACCGGCAACTAGGTCGGCCACTCCTCCTATTCGACTCCGTACGCTGATGATCTTTGCCGCCGGTGTGCTGCTCACTGTCTTCGAAGGGTGTACACCGCCACAGACCGAAGAGCGGGTCGTGGCATTCGTCAATGGACGGCCGATCACCCAGACCGAATTTGAGGCCGAATGGGCTGAACTGCCCGATGCAACCAAGAGCCGCTACGAGAAGGAGGGCGGAAAACCTCGCCTGCTCAGCGAGGTCATCACGCGTGAACTTCTGCTCCAGGAAGCCCGGAAGCAGGGGCTGGATCAAAGCGATCAAATCCGCGACCGCGCCCGGCGATATAAAGAAAAGCTGATGTTGGACGAATTGCTGAAAGACCGGATCAAGGCAAAAATCGAGCTGACCAAAGAAGAGCTCGACGCATACTACGAGAAGCATTCACGCCAATTGCTGACGCCTCTCAAGGTACGAGTGTCCCAGATGCTTTTGCCCAATTATCCTGCCGCCAAGGACCTCGAAAAGCAGGTCAACCTGGGCGGAGACTTCGCACGGTTCGCACAGCGATATTCCATCGACATGAAAACGAAAGCCAATGGCGGAGACCTGGGGCCCTACCGGAAGGACCTGGTCGTACACGAAGTCGATGACGTCATCCACACATTGAGACCGGGCATGATCAGCGCGCCCATCAAAACAGAAGCAGGGTACTATCTCGTGAAGATCACTCCGCTCGATCCGGAGATCATTCAAGCCGATTTGGCTATCAGAGAGCGTCTGCGGCAGGAATTGCTCAATGAGAAGCGGCAAAAGCGGTTCGATGACGTCATCGCCGACATTCGCGCAAAGGCGGTCGTCAAGATCGCCGACGCGTCCCGTTATGGGGTAGGCGACCTCGCGAATCGCTGACCCTGCTGGACCCGTCCCAAACGGGTCCCTTCCTCCGTTGCCTCTCAATCCTGTACAATCAGGCGCGACCCGTCCGGCTCAAGGGCTCGGACTTACATCGACAACCACACACATGATCCGCCACGTCCAGCTGTTATGACGTCCAGGCTACTACTTCTTTTCCCGTTCTTGGTGGTGACCCTGCTGTGGGGTCTTTATCCGGCTTTCGCTGCCAAAGTGGAAGATCGCATCGTGGCGATCGTGAACACCGATTTGATCATGTTATCGGAATTCAAACGGGAGCTGACTCCGGAACAGGAACGGATCCGTAAGCAATATCGTGGCGACGAACTCTACAGGCGGCTCCGGACAGCGGAGTCCATGGCTATGACCACGATGATCGAACGGAAACTACAGTTACAGGAAGCCAAAGTCCGCAATGTCGACGTGACCGATCAGGAGGTGCGGCAGGCGTTCCAACAACTGAAGCAGCAAGGCGAAGCGGTGGACGAGAAAGATCCCAACAGCGTGCGAGGCGTGCGCGATCAATTGACTCTGCTCAAAGTTGTAGACCGAGAGGTGCGCAGCGGAGTCATGGTCGCTGAACCCGAAATGAGGAGATACTACGCCGAACATCGGGATCGTTTTGCCTTGCCGGAAGAATATACGCTGAGTCAGATCCTGATCAAGCCGAACACTTCAGGCGATCTGGACGATGCGAGAGTCAAGATCCGAGAAGCGACCGCATTGCTCAAACAAGGGGAATCGTTCGAAGATCTTGCGTTGCGATACTCTGACGGTCCCAACGCGTCGCGCGGGGGACGCCTCGGCCTGGTTCGGCAGGGGGAACTGCTTCCCGGCATTGAGCGGGGCGTATCGCACCTCGTGCCGGGAGGGATTTCCGATCCGATCGAAACTCCGGAAGGATTGCATATCATCCGTATGGAAGACAAGAAACCGAAGCAGTTCCGGCCGTTCGATGAAGTCCGACAGGAAATCCAGGCCCTGGTATTCCAACAGAAAAGCGAGGACACGTTTCAGGCCTGGCTGGCGGATCTCAAGAACAAGGCCTATATTGAAATCAAGTTTGAGTCGGCGCTTTCAGTGCAGACCACAAACGGTCTCGGCCCTCGCCCGTTGCCGACGAATAAGGAATAAGGCCTTCATCCACAGAAAGTCCGATTTCCTGCTGCACACGACGCAGCGTCGCCACGCGCTCGCTGGGTCTCACTTTGTCGACTTTGGTGGCCACCACGACCGGCCGATGCCCGACCGACATCAGCCAATCGCGCGTCTCCCGATCCTGCTTCCCGACGACACGGCTTTCGATGAGCAGCACCACCGCATAGAGCGTTGTCTGCCGAACAAGATATTGTTCGATCAGCGGCGCCCATTGAAGTCGTTCGGTTTTCGACACCTTGGCGTACCCGTATCCCGGCAAATCGACGAGCAGGAATCGCGGAAGGGCCGAATCGTCCGTGGCGACGGAGAATATGTTCACGGCCCGGGTCTTGCCCGGCGTACGGCTAACCTTGGCCAATCCCCGGCGCTGAAGCAGCGAATTGATGAGGGACGACTTGCCGACGTTGGAACGCCCGACAAAGGCGATCTCCGGCATTCCACCCACGGGAAATTCCTTCGGACTGACGCAACTTTTGATAAACTCGGCCTTCAGAATTTTCACGATGCCACCTTCATGATGTCCTGGCCATAGTGCTGCTTCTCTGATACGCAGTCTTTGATGCGGAAGTCAATTTCAACCCGGCGTTCAAGCATACCGCTCGTGGTCGCACTCTGTCTTGGAGGACCACTTGTCGCCCTGGGCATCGTCTGGCTGTTGGCGATGCCTGATATTTCAACCCTGGAGCGTTCCAATCCGAAAACGACGGCGCTGATCGAAGCCAGAGAATCCCGGTCGCGCGAAGAAGGCAAACGGATCAATCGAAACTGGATCTGGGTGCCGATTTCCCGCGTGTCTCCCCATCTCCGACGAGCCGTGGTGGCGGCGGAAGATGCTTCGTTTTTCACCCATGAGGGATTCGATTGGGAAGGAATCAAGGATGCGGCGTTGTACGACCTCGAACGGGGAGAATTGAAACGCGGCGGCAGCACCATCACTCAGCAATTGGCCAAGAATCTGTTTTTATCCTCCGAACGGAGTCTGTTTCGCAAAGCCCACGAAGCACTGATCACGACCATGCTCGAACGCAGACTCACGAAACAACGCATTCTCGAACTGTATTTGAATGTGGCCGAATGGGGCCGTGGCGTCTATGGAGCGGAAGCGGCTGCCCGACATCACTTCAAGAAGCCGGCTCACGACCTGACAGCCGATGAGGCCGCCTGGCTGGCCGCGATGCTGCCGTCGCCGAGGAGATATGACCCGATACGTAAGACCGCCGCTCTGATGCGCCGTCAAGTGCGCATCCTCCATCGCATGGAACAGCCCGAAAAGAGACAGGTCAGAGCTGAATGACCCCCTCGCTATCCATGCCGTGACTGATTGGTGAATCTCCGCCCATGGACTTCACGTGTTCCATATCCCAACGGACCGGATTTAGTCGTCGAAGGATGTATCACCGATTTCCCTGATCTCGCGCTCCCCGAGAATGGCGGACTCAAACGTGTAGTGCTTGAATTCAAGAAGGTTGTCGGAAGGGTCCTGAAGAAAAAACGTGTGGTGTTCGATCCGGCTCCCCGGGAATCTGACCCGTGGCCGCTGAAAGAAGCGAAGTCCGTGCTTCTCGGCACGGTCAGCCAAATCCTGCCATTCTTTTTGCGTGAGCAAGATCAGCCCGAAATGTCTCGGGTAGATGCCCTGTTGTCCGGGTGATTTCTCAGATGACACATGAGCGACAAGTTGATGCCCGGACAACCCGAATGTGACGGCATGTTTTGATTCTCGTCCCAATGTGCAGCCTAGGCCAGTCACATAAAATGACTTTGCCTGCTCCAAATTATGTGTGGGGAATGCCAGATGAAATATGGGCGGTTTCATGGCCACACCGCCTTGACCGTCGGTCGATTCGTGCCGTTCCACCATCCCGCAGCCATGTAGGGCGTCACGTGGACCAACGCAAACTGGCCGGATGGCGACACGACCAGCATGCCTGCCCGCCCCCCCACCCTCGTTACCAGCTCATGCAGCAGAGCCTTCGCAGCTTTTTCAGGACCGGTTCCCATACGTAAACGATCGCAGACGGATTTCGCAATTGCAAGCCGGATGATCCCTTCGCCCAACCCCGTCATCGACACCGCTGCGCTACGATTGTCGGCATAGACGCCGCATCCGATGAGCGGCGTATCGCCGACGCGGCCCGGCAACATCGTGTCGATCCCACCGGTCGATGCCCCGGCGGAAATCGTCCCAGAGCGATCCAGCGCCACCGCGCCGACCGTTCCGTGTCCCGAGCGAGTTCGCCGCCTATTCAACAAAGCTGTATAGTCCATTCGCACACGCTTCTGTGAAGAGCGATACCTGAGAACGTTGAAGTGCCGTGCAAATCGTCCGGCGGAAGGTCCCACGAGCAGGACGTGATCCGTCTTTTCCAGGACCAACTTGGCCGCGGCAATCGGATGGAGAATGCCCTCGACGGAGGCGACCGCCCCCGCCCGCAGGTCTGCTCCGTCCATGATGGAAGCATCCATCCGCTGCACACCGTCGAGTTGCCGATTGGCACCTCGACCTGCATTGAACAGACCGGAGGCTTCCAATAGTTGAATCGAACTTTCAACGGCCATGAGGGCTGCTCCGTCACGCCGCAACACCTCGTGGCCCGCGGCAAGCGCCTCGGCAAGACAATCCGCCTGCATACGTGTCATGCGCCGTTTGCCTGCACCGCCATGGACAAGGATGAGAGGGGAGAAGGGGCGTTTCAATTCAGCAGAAGGTTCCGCGCCTGCCGGTAACCGGGATTCTTCATTCGATCCAGATCAGACCGCACGAATCCCAAGCCGGTGACGCACAATTCGAAGTTATCGGACAGGGTTTTGAACAAATGGGGTTCATCTTGCGCCAGACTGTCGGATAACTCGGCCAGTATCCCGTATGAACGCTTGCCGGTCTTCATGTAATCGACGAGAAAGTCCTTATGGTAGATCAGCCCCGCGGTCTTCAAACGACGCAGGTATTCGGGAAATAATCCCGCCATAAACAGCGTGAAATCTCCGATGTGCCGATGGACCGTGCGCTCGCGGTCCGGTGACTGCGCCTCGAACAGAATTTCAGATTCGTAAAGAAGCTCGACCACCGAGTCCACCCGATGTTCCTGTTGATTGCGAATTTTATAGAGCTGGTCGGTATGCGTAAACTCGACGAGCAGGTTGGACAGATACGTCGTGACCTTGAGATCCGGCCATCCGAGATGTTCGGTGAAGCTCTTTTCGGTCAATGCACCGAAAAGTTCCCGAAGTGGATGTCGAGGAGGGACTTCCGTGCCCATGATTCCCCTCGTGAACTCCAGACGTCGCACTCAGAGTATAGCAGACAAGTCTTTCAGCCCCTAGACTCCTTATCGGAACCTTCATCACACACTTGACAGATCCATCTCATCGGGTGTCGAAGACGAATGTCACCGGGCCATCGTTCACCAATTCGACCCTCATGTGCGCCGCGAAGACGCCGGTCTCGACCATCGTTCCTTGCGATCTCAGACCTGCCGCAACTTGCTCATACAGGTATCGCGCCTTGTCCGGCTCAGCAGCACCATCGAAACTCGGCCTCCGTCCGTTCCGGCTGTCCGCAAGAAGCGTGAACTGGGAGACGAGCAGGACGGCGCCTTCGACATCCACTAACGATCGGTTCATCTTTCCTCTGTCGTCTGGGAAAATCCTGAACGTCCTTAATTTATCGACCATCGAGCGGCAGTCTGACTCCTCGTCTCCCTTGGCCACACCCAGTAAGACCAATAATCCGAGCGAGATGCGGCCGATCGTCTGGTCGTCCACGTCCACCGATGCCCTGGTCACGCGTTGGATCACGGCTTTCATGATTGATGAGATCCGTGAATGCGGGCCAACGTTCCTTCCAGCGACAGAAGGCGACGTTTCATCGACAGTCCGGATGAAAAGCCGCCAAGAGTATCATTCGCTGCAATGATTCGATGACAGGGGACGACAATCGGAAGAGGATTGGCACCCACGGCATTACCGACCGCTCTCGCATAGGGTCGACCGCCCACCCGCAGGGCAAGCCATTGGTACGACCGAAGACTGCCGTACGGGACTCGCCGCAGAGCGCGCCATACCCGCTGTTGGAAAGGGGTTCCGTTTGCCAGGTCCAGAGGCAGCGAAAAGGAGAAGCCTCCACCTTGCAAGTACCTCAGGATCTGAGCGCGGGCGGCACGCAGCTGCATAGTGGACGACTCAACGAACAGGGGGCCGCTGCATCCGCGCAGATCGGCCAGAACCTCCTTCCTCGTGGGACGAGGGAGGATCACGGCGCGCAGCCCTTTTCGAGACTCCGCGATCCCCATCCAGCCCCACGGAGATCGAAACACCATGCCCTTCATCATGGGTGGACCCCGATCGTCATACGATGCGCGGGAGTTTCTTCCTCACGATTCCCCAGAGCAGCGACAACTCATCCGATTTCAGAAGAGCCTGCATACCCACGTATCCTGCCACGCTCGATCCGATGGCTACACTGAGCAAACCCGATTTGAGCGTCCATTCGCCCGGAGACGTCCAGATCGGAAAATCGGCGATCCAGGTGCACACAATCGTCAACGGGATGCAGGCACACGCCGAACGCAGCATCGAGCGCCCGACCAAGCCCCATTCGACCCCTCCCAGCCTCTGATTGAGGACTGAAATCAAAATAATCCCATTCACCATTCCGGCAAGAGCCGTCGACAGAGCCAATCCGGAGAATCCCAACGGTGTCATGAGTGCCAGCGAGAGGCCGATATTCGCCACGACTGCGACCACCGCCGAGATGGCCGGCGTACGGGTATCCTGCAACGAATAAAACGCCGAGACGATGATTCTGACTCCGGCAAAAGCCCAGAGGCCGACGGCGTAGCAGAGTACCGCACCGGCTGTGGCCACCGTGTCCTCATGCGTAAACGAGCCATGTTCGAAAAACAGATGGACCAGAGGCTGCCTGAGCAGGATGAGCCCCAACATGGCAGGAAGAATGATGAAGAGGATCATGCGCAGCCCAAAACCCACAGTTCCGCGTAATTCGTCCAATGCTCCTCGAGCGGCTTGAGCCGACAGCGTGGGAAGAATAGCGGTCGCTAATGCGACGCCGAAGATGCCCAACGGAAACTGGATCAGACGCATGCCGTAAAAGAGGTAGGTCGGCCCACCGGAGAAATACGACGCCAAAATGGTGCTGACGGTGATATTGACCTGCGTCACGGACAGTCCGAGCAACGAAGGAATCATGAGCGTGCCAACCCGGCGAACACCTGGATGGGTCGGTTGGAACCGCCAACCGAAGAGCATGCCGCGCTTTTTGAGGCCGGGAAGTTGCATGGCAAACTGGGCCGCGCCGCCTGCCACCACTCCCACCGCTACGGCGAGGATCGGCTCGGTAAATGCCGGGGCGAGAAAGAACGCGCAGCCAATAATGACGATGTTGAAAAAGACTGGCGAGAATGCCGGTGCCGCAAATGCGCGCATGGAATTCAAGATTCCCATGGCCACGGCGGCAAGGCTGATGAACAACAGATAGGGAAACATGATGCGTGCGAGGAACGCCGTCATGTGCAACTTGGCGGGGTCGCCATGAAAACCCGGTGCGAGCAGCCAGACCAGCGCAGGCGCGGCGATGATGCCGAGCACCGTGATCCCGGTGACCACGGTCAGCAGCGTCGTGAACACCGCGCTTGCCAGTTCCCATGTATCGTGCTTCGATCTCAGAGTCTGGTATTCGGTGAAGACCGGGATGAAGGCAGAGGACATCGATCCTTCCGCGAACAACTCGCGAAGCAAATTCGGAATACGATAGGCCACGAAAAACGCATCGGCTGCGGGAGTCGCGCCGAAGAGCCGGGCGAGCACCATGTCGCGGATAAATCCGAGGATCCGGCTGGAAAAGGTGGCCGCTCCAATCAGGCCGGCCGCTTTCATGACCGAATGGCTGTCGTCCCGGGGTTGAGCCGGAATTGAAGATTCCGCTGTGGATTCAGGCATGAACGGGGATTTTAACGGATCGATGCAGGTCAGTCCATGAAACTATGGTTAGGGCTCCTCGATCAACCGATCGGGAAGTTCATTTGGATTCTCACCGGATCGTAGCGGACAGGCAGTGGACAAAATCACTCCGCATTGTTCAATGCCATCGCACAATCCGCCGCACAGGTCGCCTTGCTTGAGCCGGCGCACCACGGCCTCCGCCACCGACTGCCATTGATCCGAAGGTACCGATGATCCGATTCCCTGATCGGGCATCACGTACACTTGATGCTCCAGCAGAGAGACCAGGATCAATACGCCGTTTCGGTCGCTCGTCCGTCCGATACCATGCCGGACGAACGCGCGCTCGGCTCTGAGTTGAACCTTCTGGCGCATCCGCTCGGCCGACGTCAGCAACCGAACGAACGCGTCACGCCGGCCGACCCAGCTTCCTGCGATATAGCCCGTCATGGTCGCCAGGAGAAGCCATGCCGCATTGCCTTGATGCCACCCCCAAGGTAACCACGACGTTTCAAGGGCCAACAAGAGTGAAAGAACCAGCATGGCCACACTGAATCCAGCCCAATGCCAAGACTCTCGATATAAGCCGGACCGAGACACCACCATCGGGACGATCTCAGCTCGCGTTCGCCGCTCTGCCTTCTGCACGGCTTCACTGATAGCGAGACGATCTTCCTGGGTCAAATGTGAGGTCTTACCAATCACCGC
Organism: Nitrospira sp. KM1; assembly: GCF_011405515.1. Classification (NCBI taxonomy): domain Bacteria; kingdom Pseudomonadati; phylum Nitrospirota; class Nitrospiria; order Nitrospirales; family Nitrospiraceae; genus Nitrospira; species Nitrospira sp. KM1. The sequence goes on from NZ_AP022671.1 coordinate 2,424,840, forward strand.
TGGCACCTCCACCGCCAAAATCCCCACCACCGCCGCTAAAGCCCCCGCCGAGGGATCCCCCACTCCACCCACCGTCACGACTACTGTACGAGGTCCAGTCATGGCTGATCCACTGTCCGCCGGTGCGTCGATTTCCCTGAAGGATCAGCCACAGGAGAACAGCCGTCACTCCTCCGGAGAGGAGCGCCAGCGGGATTCCGGCGGATTGCGCCACGATAATGGAGAGCAGGCTGCCGAAGAGCGCCCTCACACGATGCTTTCCTTGGCTCAGAATCATTCCAGCCAAGAAGCCGACGACTATACCGATCACGACGAATTCTATACCGGCCGTCCGGTCACCCGACGAGGCCTTCGGGGGAGGCTGATCGTGTCCAGCCTCGGCCTGTCCTATGGTCCATAGAATTGCCTGGACGCCGGCTTCGATACCGCCTGCCATGTCCCGTGCGCGGAACCGCGGGACGATTTCATCTCGTATGATGTGAGCCGACCGAAGATCGGTGAGTGACCCTTCGAGTCCGTAACCGACTTCGATCCGAACCTTCCGCTCCTTGATGGCAACCAGCAGCAAGACGCCGTTGTCAGCGCCTATTCGGCCAAGCTTCCATGTCGTGGCCACGCGATGTGAAAATGATTCGACTGGATCTCCCTCGAGCGAGGGCAGGATTAAGACGGCGACTTGATTGGTGGTAGCATCCTCGTGCGCCTTCAAAGCGCCGGTCAGCGATTCTTTCTGGGCGGAGGAGAGGACACCGGCCAGATCGACGACGCGACCCGTCAACGCGGGGACTTCCAGGCCCCAGGCCGTTATGGACCCGAGTATCCATAAAACGGCAAAGAGCCGTGCCGGCAGAGGCCAGACACGGCTCGTGAGTTTCGAAAGCGTCATCGCACAGCGACTTGCTAGAACTTGACCTCCGGCGGCTTGGCGACGGCACGTTCATCCGCGACCGTGAAATTCGGCTTCTCCTCGAGATGCAGCAGCATCTTGGCCGTCAAATTCGTCGGAAAATAGCGCACCATCTTGTTGAATTCCGCGACCCGGTCGATATAGCGCTTTCGCGCGACCGTGATCCGGTTCTCCGTCCCCTCAAGCTGGCTTTGAAGATCCCTGAAATTCTGGTCCGCTTTCAGATTCGGATAATTCTCAGCGATGGCAATCAGGCGTCCCAAGGCCGACGTCAGCCCGGCCTGAGCTTTTTGGAACTGTTCGAATGCCGCCGGATCTTTCAGCATCTCCGGAGTGATTTGCACACCCGTGGCTTGAGCGCGAGCCTGGACGACTCCCTCGAGCGTGTCCTTCTCATGAGCGGCATAGCCCTTGACGGTCGCCACGAGATTTGGAATGAGATCCGCTCGACGCTGGTACTGGTTGACCACCTCACTCCAAGCGGCTTTCGTGTCTTCATCCAGTCCCTGCAGATCGTTATAGCCGCATGCCGAGCAACTTATGGCTGCGATGAGAATCATCAGCGCTCTGCTCACCCGACCCATGGTCGACACTCCTCTCGCTGGGATGGAATCGCTTCATGCTATCATGGTCAATCTACCGAAGATATAGTGTGCCATGTCTCTAGAGCCGACCTCACAGACGCCCGGCGGGTTTCAGATACGGCATCGTTCGCTCGGCGTGTTTCAGGGGACCGCGATCGAGTTGGCGTTCTGGTATCCCTCTTCCGGTATGCCGGAATACGGCCTCTGCAGATTCTCTTCGCGTGAAAAAGCGCAAGCGATGGTCGACTGGTTGATCTCCCCGGCTTGTCCGGAGCCGCTCAGTTCCAGTGACCTGACCGTGGAACCGTACGACTTTGCCGAACACGAGCGGTTGACAACGGAGTTTCCCCTGCCGTCTGCGTGGGAACAACCCTTCTAAACAGAAACTTAGCGTTGGGGATCAGCCTGCGGCTCTGAGCGGGGGAGTCGTGCGTTCGAGATGATCGGCCGTTCTCGCCTGTACGAAGGCCAACAGTCGCTTGTTCTCCTGCGCGGCTCGCAGGAACTTGAAGGCGATCCCGCGCTGGGTGATGGAACGAACCATGGCCGCCACCTCAAGGGGAGGTTCGTCCTGATCCGTCGTGATTTCCAAATAGAAAATATCGTCGATATGCACCTGCGTGTCGCTCTTGATAATACAGCCTCCGACAGAAAGATCCATCACGATTCCCTCTCCACGGACTTTCCCTCCGGAAAAGGAGAGATACAGGCGAACGGGAATACGAAGATGTTCACGTCGTTCAACGGCATGCTGCGGGACGTTGGCGCCGATGCGCGAGGCCAGGAACCGGCAGCTGCATTGTTGACAGGAGAACGGCACCATCATGAAAAGCGCAGCCACGCGCTCGGTCGTCGAGAGCGGGCGAGCGCGGACGACCTTGTCGTGACGACATTGCGGGCAATAGAGAGAGCGGCGCATCGTGCGATTGTCGAACCTTGATTCCAGGACGGCCGGGACAAACTTTGGCCAGAGAGGTTGGCAAAGTCCCAGCGCGCGAGTCTCCTCGTAGCTAGCGATAATTGAAGCGCCCGGATCTGTCAAGAAAACAGCGCGTTTGCTCTGGCGAGCGTGCGTTCAGTGGAACTCTGAGTGGGGATCTTGAGCGGATTCGACAAGAGGGCGAGGCTCATCGATCACGGCGCGAATCAGTTCCCGGTTCAACATGGCGATAAAGCGCACGCTGATCGATTTTGGACAGACCGCTTCACATTCGTATTGATTGCCACAGGAGCCGAACCCTTCGCGGTCCATGGCGCGGACCATGGCTTTCGCGCGGCCCGTCCGTTCCGGCTCCCCTTGCGGGAGGGAGGCGAGATGAGAGACCTTTGCGGCAACGAACAGCATCGCGGATGCATTCTTGCAGGCCGCGACGCATGCGCCGCATCCGATGCAGGACGCGGCGTCCATGGCCGTCTCCGCTCGATCCTTTCCAATCAACAACACGTTACCGTCGACTGCTCCTCCGGTGTTTGACGAAATATACCCGCCTGCCTGCATGATCCGATCAAGCGCGCTTCGATCCACGACGAGATCTTTGATAATGGGAAACGCTTTTGCGCGCCAGGGTTCGATCGTGATGGTCGAACCATCGGGAAAGCGGCGCATGTACAGCTGACACGTGGTCATCCCCCGATCGGGTCCGTGCGGAACTCCATTGATCACCAGCGAGCAACTTCCGCAGATGCCCTCTCGACAATCGAATTCGAACGCAATCGGCTCTTCCCCTTTGAGAATCAATCGCTGGTTGATGGTATCCAGCATCTCCAGAAATGACATATCCGGACTGATGTCCATGGCCTCATAACTCACCAGGCGGCCGTGAATGGATGGTCCTGCCTGCCGCCAAACTCTCAAGGTGAACGTCATCGGTCTCCCGTCACTTATAGCTTCGCGCCGCTGGCTTGACGAACTCGAACGCTAACGGTTCCTTGGAGAGCGCCGGTGGGCTGTTCGGAACGTATTCCCATGCGGCGACATGTGCGTATCGCTGGTCGTCGCGGATCGGCTCGCCATCTGGCGTCTGATACTCCTCGCGAAAATGCGCTCCGCAGGACTCTTCACGCTCGAGCGCGTCATAACAAAGGAGCTCCGCAAACTCCAGGAAGTCCCCGACACGGCCTGCATATTCCAGCTCCTGGTTGAAGGCCTGCCCCGATCCCGGCACCGCGACGTCACGCCAAAATGCCTCTCGCAAAGGAGGAATGTCCTGAAGCGCTTGACGGAGTCCGGCTTGGTGACGCGCCATGCCACAGGCATTCCACATCAGCCGCCCGATTTCACGATGGAACGACGCTGCCGTCCGACGGCCCTTCCCTTGAAGCACGCGCTCGATCTTCCCCGTCGCCCGCTCCAAGGCGACGCGCACATCCGAATGCGTCTGCCCCAAGGGGATATGTTTGGTGGTGGCAAGGTAATGCCCGATCGTATAGGGCAGAATAAAATACCCGTCCGCTAAACCCTGCATGAGTGAACTGGCGCCTAACCGATTGGCCCCATGATCGGCGAAATTCGCCTCACCGATGACAAATAGGCCAGGCACCGTGCTCATCAGATTATAGTCCACCCATAATCCCCCCATCGTATAGTGAGGGGCCGGATAGATCCGCATCGGGAGCGTATAGGCATCCTCTCCTGTAATCCGGTTGTACATGTCGAACAGATTTCCGTAACGCTCACGAATCTTTTCCAAGCCCTGCTGCGCGATGGCATCAGAGAGGTCCAGGAAGACGCCCTGCCCACCGGGCCCGACCCCTTGTCCTTCGTCACAGACAACCTTGACGGCGCGTGAGGCGACATCTCGAGGAACGAGATTGCCGTAACGCGGATACCGGCGTTCAAGAAAATAGTCGCGGTCAGCATCGGGTATGTCAGACGGTACTCGCCGGTCAGAGGGTTGCTTCGGCACCCAGATTCTGCCGTCGTTTCGGAGTGACTCGGACATCAGCGTCAGCTTTGCCTGGTATTCTTCGCTTGGAGGAATCGCCGTGGGATGAATCTGCGTGAAGCAAGGATTGGCAAAGGCTGCCCCTTGTTTCCAGGCCCGATAGGTTGCCGTCACATTGCTGCTGCTGGCATTGGTCGAGAGAAAATAGACGTTGCTGTACCCGCCGGTGGCCAGCACAACGGCTTCCGCCGTATGCACGCCGATCTTTCCGGAGACGAGGTCGCGCACAACGATGCCGCGCGCATGGCCGTCGACAACGATCAAGTCCAGCATCTCCGTGCGCGGGTGCATCCTGACCTGCTTCCGCTCGATCTGCCAGCACAACGCTGAGTACGCGCCCAACAAGAGCTGTTGCCCGGTCTGCCCGCGGCAATAAAATGTTCGGGAGACTTGCACCCCGCCAAACGAGCGATTCGCCAGCTGTCCTCCATATTCACGGGCGAAGGGAACGCCCAGCGCCACGCACTGATCGACGATTTCGGCGCTGATCTGCGCCAGACGATACACGTTCGCTTCTCGCGAGCGAAAATCCCCGCCTTTGATGGTGTCATAGAACAGCCGTTGGATGCTGTCGCCGTCATCTTGATAGTTTTTTGCGGCGTTGATCCCTCCTTGTGCAGCAATGCTGTGCGCCCGGCGAGGGCTATCCTGAACACAAAAGCACTCGACGTGATAGCCGAGCTGCCCGAGCGTGGAAGCCGCACTGGCCCCCGCCAATCCGGTGCCCACGACAATGATTCGAATGTGTTGTTTATTGTGCGGACTGACCAGCTTCTCGCTGAACCGATGACGATCCCATTTTGATTCAAGGGGCCCTTCCGGCACTCTGGCATCCAGACGGATCATGCCCGCACCACCCCTGACGCAATGGCAAGGATGATGACGATGTTTCCGACCACGACGAACCCGGCGACCACCGGCCCCGTACCACGAAACAGGCGATCGAGCAGCGGATGCTCCAAACCCAGTGTTTGAAAACTGCTGGACAACGCATGACTGAGATGAAGTCCCAAGACGGCCTGGGCTGCCAAATAAATCGTCACGTACAAAGGGTTCTGGAAGGCATGGACAACCTTCCCGAACACATCGCGCTGTCCCCGTCCATCCACTCCTTCGACAAAGGTATGATCGACCACCCCGACCGTGAGGTGGAGGATATGGAAGATGATGAAGAGTATTAACAGCATACCGCTGGCCGCCATGGTCCTCGATGCGAACGAAGCTCGACGATACGTCCGTGCGGCGTAGCCCTCGGGGCGGGCGCGACGGTTGCGCTGTGCCAACCGGACTCCGATCACCAGATGCATGCCGACCAACCCCAACAAGCCCAATCTGGCGGTCCAAAGCAACAGCGGCATATCCCGGAGCACTGCGGCATACCCATTCAAAGCGGCCGCCCCCTGAAAGACCTGCAGATTCCCAAGCATGTGGAAGACCACGAAGGCGGCAAGGAGAAGACCCGACAGCGCCACGATGACCTTGTGGCCGATCGACGTCTGCACATACCCGAACGGGCGGTTCATGGTTCGACTTTCATCATGATCGATTCATCAGTTGTACGCCGGTCTGCTTCCACCCTCAAGACAAACTCTCCAATGAAGATGCCGAACGATCGGTTGGATCACCGATCAGCTTGGCGGAAATCGCACGGCCGGCCAGATATCCCGTCGCCCAGGCCCACTGAAAATTGAAGCCCCCGATACGCCCGTCGCAATCCAACATCTCTCCGACCATATACAGATTGGATATTCGTGTCGATTCCATCGTGCGAGAGTTGATCTCTTCGAGCGGCACCCCTCCGGCCGTGACCTCGGCATGGTTCCAGCCCCGATCGCCTGTCACCGGGAACGCAAATCTGGTGAGCGTCTGACACAGCCGGTCTCGATCGCCTCGGGACAATTGGCGGATGGGGGTATCCCGAGAACACTTTGCCTGTCCGCACATCGCCTCGGCGACTCGTTCGGGCAGTCGTTGAGATAAAACCCTCCTCGTCGATCGCTGCGGGAACCGAACAGCCTCGTCCTTCAGCCAAGCCGCGGCCTGGTCCGGTTGTTGATCCGGTAGAAAGTTCCCGAACAATTCGACTCTGGCTTGGACCGTTCGAGCGAGCGTCCAAAACCTGCTGGTATCCATCACGGCCGGACCGCTGATACCTTGGTGAGTCCAGAGAAGACTCCCTGTACGCCGATCAACGGGAATCCCATCAACCATGGTCGTCAATTGGACCTGATGGCTCACACCTGCCAATGATCGATGAAAAGAGGTGTCTTCTAACGTAAGAGCCACGAGGGCCGGGACGGTATCTGTCACCCGGTGCCCAAACGACCGGGCGAGCTCATAACCCAGCCCATCACTCCCCGACTTGGGAAGGGATCTCCCCCCCGTCGCGAGGACGACCTGACCGGCCTTCATCTCCCCTTGACGGTGAGAAATCATGAATGGTCGATCCGCATCGGATATCTGTGCAATGGCTGTCACTCGATGGTCGAGATATATCTGTACTCCCAATATTCTACATCGTTCCATGAGGGCGGCGAGCACGGTTCGAGCCCGGTCGGTTACGGGGAACAGCTTTCCGGTTTCCTCTCGTTTCAACTCCACTCCCAATGAACCAAACCATTTCACCGTGTCGTCGGCTGAAAAGGCAGCGAGAATGTTCCTGATCACTCTTCGATTACCGAAGAAATCTCTCGCCGTCACGTGTTGATGGGTGACATTGCAGCGACCACCGCCTGACACCAGAATTTTGGCTCCCAACGTTTTTGCGCCGTCGAGGAGCGCGACCCGACGAAATTTCATCCGTTCCGCAGCAAAGATCGCGGTGGCCAGACCTGCTGCCCCTGCTCCGACAATGGCGAGGTCCACCTCATATTTCATGATGGAAGGTCGATGTGGAGATCCACACGGGCAGTCTGAATGGAGGGAACGGAATGCATGTGTCACCGAAAGAATGCCCACAATCACCCAGCTCGATCACTGGGGAAGCGGCCTCGTCGTTGCCGGTCCGGTGCGCATCCGCAAGACGCGAAGACGCAGCCGGTCAAGGTACAGATACACCACCGGCGTGGTGTACAGAGTCAACAGTTGGCTGACGAGAAGTCCTCCTACAATGGCAATGCCCAGCGGCCGACGCAGTTCCGATCCCACGCCCGTTCCCAACGCCAACGGCAAGGCGCCAAAGAGTGCGGCCATCGTCGTCATCATAATCGGCCTGAACCGCAGAAGGCAGGCCTCATAAATCGCTTCCTCGGGGCGTTTGCCATCCCTCCGCTCTGTCTCAAGAGCAAAATCGATCATCATGATGGCGTTCTTCTTCACGATGCCGATCAGCAATATAATGCCAATCATGGCGATCATGCTCAACTCGCTCTTGAAGAGCAATAGCGCGAGCAGGGCGCCCACGCCGGCCGAGGGAATCGTGGAAAGAATCGTAAGTGGATGTATGTAACTTTCGTAGAGAATGCCCAGCACGATATAAACGGTAATCAGCGCGCCCAGGATCAGCAGGGGCTGGTTCTGGACTGAGGCTTGAAAGGCTTTCGCGGCTCCCTGAAAACTTCCTTTCACTCCTGCAGGAAGTCCGATGTCCTGCATAGATCGTTCAATCGCCTGTACCGCCTCACCCAATGAGACCGCTGGCGCCATGTTGAACGACAGGGTGACACCTGGGAACTGTCCCTGATGATTCACCATGAGCAGCGTATTGGACGGTTCAAAGCGCGCGACCGCGCTGAGGGGGACCTGTGTGCCCGCGGCGGATCTCACATAAATGTCATGAAGCGTTGAAGGGTTCTGCCAATATTGTGGAGCCACCTCCATCACGACGTGATACTGATTCAGTGGAGTATATAAAATTGATACCTGCCGCTGCCCAAAGGCGTCATAGAGCGTATCGTCAATTAGTTGAGGACTCAGTCCCAGGCGTGATGCCGTGCTGCGATCGAATACGACCAGCGACTGGACGCCTTTGTCCTGCTGATCGCTGTTGACATCCGTGATTTCCTGAAGTGTCCGCAATTGGCGCTCGACCCGTGGAGCCCAGGCATTGAGTTCGGCCAGATCCACGCTTTGAAGGGTATATTGATACTGTGCGCTGCTGGACCGGCCTCCTATGCGCAGATCTTGAATAGCCTGAAGCACCGTCGGCGCTCCTGAAATCTTGGCCAGCTTCGGACGCAACCGCCCGATCACTTGATCCACGCTCAGTTGACGCTCATGCAACGGTTTCAAGCCGATAAACATCCGTCCCGCATTCGTGTTGCCGCTGACACCCCCGCCGCTGAAACCCGTCACTGATTCGACGGCTGGATCGCTCTTGATCAGCTCCACGACTTCCGTCAGTTTCTGACGCATCGCCTGGAACGAAATATCCTGCGCGGCTTGAATGTTTCCGAACATGCGCCCGGTGTCTTGCTGGGGGAAAAACCCCTTGGGCACAATTGTGTACAGATACACGCTAACCGCCATGGTGACGAGCGTCACGGCGAGCATGCTGCGCGGATGGCGGAGCACCCAGGTCAGACTTCCGGCATATCCATTGCGCATCGCCTCGAACGTCCGTTCGCTCAGACGATACCATCGTCCATGATTCTTCTCCTGACGAACGCTCAAGATCCTCGCACACATCATGGGTGTGGTCGTCAGCGAGACCGCGAGCGAGACGATGATCGCGACGGACAGCGTGACGGCAAATTCTTTGAACAGCCGCCCCATCATTCCTCCCATGAGCAGGATCGGAATGAACACAGCCACCAGCGATACGGTCATGGACAACACGGTAAATGTGATTTCTTTTGCTCCACGGAGCGCGGCGTGAAAGGGCGCCATGCCCTGCTCCCGGTACCGGCTGATATTTTCAAGGACGACAATGGCGTCATCCACGACAAAACCGGTGGCGATCGTCAACGCCATGAGCGACAGATTGTCCAGGCTGTAATCCAGCACATACATGACACCGAAGGTACTGATGAGAGACACGGGGACCGCAACACAGGGGATCAGCGTTGCTCGAATATCCCTGAGAAACAGGAACACGACAAGAATCACAAGCAGCACGGAAATCACCAAGGTCCGCTCCACATCGTGCAGAGAGGCGCGGATAACGGGCGTACGGTCAACGACGAGGGAGAGGGTCATACTGCCCGGTATCGAGGCCTGGAGTTGAGGCATGAGCGCACGGACGCGATCGACCGTCTCGATGATGTTGGCTCCGGGCTGGCGGTTGACGATAATGAGGACGGCCGGCGTCCCGTTCGACAATCCGGTCGTGCGCAGATCCTCGACGGAATGTTCCACGGAGGCCACATCCGAAAGCCGGACGGCTCGTCCTTCCCGATAACTCACGATCAACGGCAAATAATCTTCGACGCTGTGGAGCTGGTCGTTCGTCCTGATTTCCCACGTCCGGATCCCGTCCGAGAGCTGGCCCTTCGGCCGATTGACGTTCGTCATGCTGAGCACCCGGCGGACATCGCCGAGCCCGATGCCGTACTTATTGAGCGCGGTCGGATTCACGTCCACACGGACGGCGGGCAGAGAACCGCCTCCCACTGTCACCTGACCCACACCATCGACCTGCGATAGTTTCTGTTGAAGAACGCTGGATGCCACATCGTACATCCGGCCTCGGCTGACGATGTCCGACGTCAGCGCGAAGATCAGAATGGGGGCATCCGCCGGATTGATTTTTCGATACGTTGGATTGCTCGGAAGATTCGCTGGCAAATCTCCTCGGGCCGCTGCGATCGCAGCCTGAACGTCGCGCGCCGCACCGTCAATATCGCGGTTCAACTCGAACTGCAGCGTAATGCTGGATGAGCCGAGCATGCTGGTGGACGTCATTTCCGTTACGCCGGCGATACGGGTGAACTGGTGTTCGAGCGGAGCCGCGACGGAGATGGCCATGGTTTCCGGGCTTCCTCCCGGAAGGGTCGCTGAGACGCTGATGGTGGGAAACTCCACTTGAGGCAATGCGGCAACGGGGAGAAATCGGAAGGCGATGAGGCCGACGAGCGTGGCGCCGATGGTGAGCAGCGTTGTCGCGACGGGACGATGAATGAACGGAGCGGAGACGTTCATGGAGAACCGGTACTCCAGGCATCGGCCGGTGCGATCCTCTGACGCCGGGACGTGGCGCGGCGCGCCAGACGATCAAAGGCCAGGTACACGACAGGAGTGGTGTACAAGGTCAGGACCTGGCTTAGGACCAGCCCCCCGATAATGGTGATCCCGAGGGGATGACGAAGTTCGGAGCCGACGCCGGACCCGATCGCCAAGGGCAGAGCTCCGAGGAGGGCGGCCATGGTGGTCATCATGATCGGTCTGAACCGCAAGAGGCAGGCCTCGTAAATAGCTTCCTGGGGCGTTTTCCCCTCCTTGCGCTCCGCGTCGAGAGCGAAATCGATCATCATGATCGCATTCTTTTTTACGATCCCGATCAACAGAATCATCCCGATCAGCGCGATCACGCTGAATTCGGTCCGAACGAACATGAGCGCAAGCAACGCCCCTACGCCGGCGGAAGGTAACGTCGAGAGGATCGTCAGCGGATGGATGTAGCTTTCGTAGAGGATCCCCAAGACGATATAGACCGTGACGAGTGCGGCGAGGATCAACCACGTTTCATTCGCGAGAGAAGCTTGAAAGGCCTGGGCGGTGCCTTGAAAGCTGCCTCTAATACTGGCAGGCAGGCCGATCATCCTGGTCGCCTGCTCGATCGCTGTCACCGCATCCCCCAAGGATTTGTCCGGTGCGAGATTGAACGAGAAGGTGACGGCCGGGAACTGCCCCTGCCGGACAATCGCAAGCGGCGTGGTCGTCTCGGAGAATTGAGTGAACACGTTCAAGGGAACCTGCCCACCAGTCAACGATCTGATGTCGAGAAACTGGAGAGCCTGCGGTCCGCTTTGAAACTCCGGCATGACCTCGAGCACCACACGATACTGGTTCAGTTGCGTAAACATCGTCGAGACCTGACGCTGTCCAAACGCGTCGTACAGCGTGTCGACGATCAATTGAGGCGTAATACCCAGACGTGAGGCCGTACTCCGGTCGATATGCAGCAGAGAAGCCAGGCCGTGGTCTTGCTGGTCGCTACCGACATCGCGCAGCTCCGGCAATGAATGGAGGGCGTCGAGCATGGTCGGAGCCCAACGACTCAGCTCCTCCGGATCCGCATCCTCGAGCGTGTATTGATACTGAGTACGGCTGAGACGGTCTTCAACCGTCAAATCCTGCATCGGCTGCATATATAGGGTAATACCGTCGACCGAATCGATCTGCGATTGCAGTCGGTGAATCAGATCCTGCGCGCTGATTCGACGTTCTCGAATGGGCTTCAGATTGATCTGAATCCGACCGCTGTTCAACGTCGTGTTCGTACCGTCTACACCGATAAACGAGGACAGGCTTTCCACGGCCGAATCGGCCAGGATGACCTCGGCCAGGGCTTGCTGCCGCTCGGCCATTGCGGCAAATGAAATCGATTGGGCCGCCTCAGAGATCCCGAGAATGACTCCAGTATCCTGGACGGGAAAGAACCCTTTGGGGACCAGGACATAGAGAAGGATGGTGAAGAGCAGCGTCGCGATCGCAACCGCCATCGTCGCGGGCTGATGTGCCAAGACCCAGCGCAGTGTTCTTCCATATGCAGCGATGGCATCATCAAAGACTCGTTGAGAAGTTTGATATAGACCTCCCCGTTCCGTCTCCAGCCTTTGCCGCAGCAGCCGTGCACACATCATCGGCGTCAGGGTAAGCGACACGATGGCCGAGATGACGATCGTGATGCTCAATGTGACTGCGAATTCACGAAAAAGGCGACCGACCACATCGCCCATGAATAGGAGCGGGATCAGTACGGCAATAAGCGAAATCGACAGCGAGAGGATCGTAAACGCGATTTGCTCTGATCCTTTCAGGGCCGCCTGCAGGGGCGACTCTCCCCGCTCGATGTAGCGGGAGATGTTTTCGATCATGACGATCGCGTCGTCGACCACGAATCCGGTGGAAATCGTCAGGGCCATCAGGGTCAAATTATTGAGGCTGAATCCCATGAAATACATGGCGCCGAAGGTGCCGACGATCGAGAGAGGGACTGCGGCGGCCGGGATGACCGTCGCCGAAGCAGTCCGGAGAAAGAGGAAAATGACCATGATCACCAGGGCTATGGCAAACAGCAGCTCGAATTGCACATCTCGCACCGATGCGCGGATGGATGTGGTGCGGTCCGCTAAAATGGTCACCTGCACTGATGAGGGGAGAGCGCTCTCGAGCTGAGGCATGAGTTTCTTGATCCGATCGACGACCTCGATCACATTGGCGCCGGGTTGCCTCTGGATATTGACCAATACCGCGGGGGTCCTATTCATCCACGCCGCCTGTCGGACGTTTTCGACGTCATCGACGACCTCTGCCACATCTGACAAATACACCGGCGCAGCGTTCCGGTAGGCGACGATCAATGGTTGATAGTCCCGGCTCGAGAGCAACTGGTCGGTCGCATTGATGATGGAGGATCGTCTTGGACCATCGAAGGCCCCTTTGGCTTGGTTCACATTCGCAGCCGCCACAGCCGCACGCACATCTTCCAAGGTCAGTCCATAGGCAGACAGCGCGCGAGGATTAGCCTGTATCCGGACGGCCGGCCGTTGTCCCCCGCTGATGCTGACGAGTCCGACCCCTGACAATTGCGAAATCTTTTGTGCGAAACGGGTTTCGGCGAGATCTTCGACCTGAGGCAGCGGCAACGTATTCGAGTTCAGGGCCAGCGTCAGGATCGGCGCATCGGCAGGATTCACCTTGTTATAAACCGGCGGATTCGGCAGGTCCCGGGGAAGAAACGTCGACGCGGCATTAATGGCGGCCTGAACTTGCTGTTCGGCGATATCCAAGCTGAGGTCCAAACTGAACTGCAGCGTGACGACCGAGCAACCGCTGGAACTCGTTGTGGTCATTTGGTTCAGGCCGGGCATCTGCCCGAACTGTCGTTCAAGCGGTGCCGTGACTGACGAAGCCATGACGTCCGGACTGGCTCCGGGATAGAAGGTCATGACCTGTATAGTGGGATAGTCGATCTGAGGAAGGGCCGACACCGGAAGCTGTCGATAGGCTGTAAACCCTGCGAGCAGAATGGCGACCATGAGTAATGCGGTCGCCACCGGCCGCATGATAAACAGCCGGGACGGATTCACAGCCGCTTCCCGCGTGTGTGGCGCTCCACGTCCGGAGACGGGCCATCTGCTCCTTTTCCTGCAGATTCCGTCTGATTTCGGACATCCACTTTGCTTCCCTCCCGGAGTTTTTCCGTGCCGTCGACGACGACCAGTTCCTCGGCGACGAGGCCGTTATCGATGGATGTCTCTTCTCCTTGCGAAGTTCCGAGAGTGACGTTCCTCACGGCCACAGTACGTTCGTCGTTCACTACGTACACGAACGTGCCCTTGGCGCCCCGTTGAATCGCAGCGGAGGGGACGATAGGCACGCCACGTTTGACATCCAAGAGAAGCCGGGCATTGACGAACTGGTTGGGGAAGAGGGCGCCGTCTTCATTTGGAAATACCGCTTTGAGCCGGACCGTGCCGGTATTGGGATCGATTTGATTGTCCACGGTCAACAGTTTTCCGCTCGCCAGCTTTTTCTTCTGCTCCCGGTCGAACGCATCGACCGTCAGGTCCTGTCCGGCCTTGAGACGCTCAAGGACCGGAGGAAGGCTGTCCTCAGGAATCGTGAAGATTACGGTGATCGGTGTGAGCTGCGTAATCACGAGCAACCCGTTGGCATCGCCGGCCCGCACCATGTTGCCAGGATCCACGAGCCTCAATCCCACTCGCCCGCCGATGGGAGCCGTAATCCGGCTGTATGCCAGTTGAAGTTTGGCATTGTCGATCTGTCCTTGATCCGCTTTGACGATTCCTTCCAGCTGACGCACCATCGCATCCTGCGTGTCCAACTGCTGTCTGGCCACGAAGCCTTGTTCAAGCAACCGTTTATAGCGCTGCAGATCCAACCTCGCATTCTTCAATTGCGCCTGGTCACGCGCCATCTGGCCCTCTACTTGGGTCAGTTGGACCTCGAATGGTCTCGGATCAATCTCAGCCAGCAATTGACCGCTTGAGACGAGTTGGCCTTCTTGGAACAGGACCTTCATCAGCTGCCCGTCTACCCGACTTTTGACGTTGACGGTATGCATCGGAACCACGGAGCCAAGCCCGTTCAGATAGATGCCCATATCACCCGTTTTGACGGGTGCCACCAGAACCGGCATCACTCGTGAGACTCCGGGAACTTGGCCGGCACGCGACGGTTCCTCTCCGGACTTTGCAAGGAGCGCATACCCAGCCAGGGCGAGCAAGCAGGCTGCAAACAATCCCAACAGCCATCGTTTCACCGTTGTTGCAAAGCGTACGGATTCCGTCATGATGTCCTTCTCGACAAACGCGGTCGACGCTATTGAGCCGAGGCCTCGTGTCTCTTGGAGTGAAGATACTCGCGCGAAACCTGCCAACGCTGCTGCAGGCCGCCATACATTTTGTCCAATCCGGATTGCTGTTCAGGCGAGAGTGTTTGCTTCAACTCCGCCATGCCTTTCATTAGTATCTGCTCAATTTCCGGTTGATGAGCGAACCGCAGCGATAGAATGCTCACATGAGCACGTGTGACGATCGGATCAATCTCGATACGTTGCTGTTCGGTCAGTGACAACTCATATGTGAGACGATCCATAATACGCTTGTGCTGGGCGACGGGACCGCGGTCTGGACGATGCGCCCGTTCGGACTCGGCATACAGTGATGTCCCTACGGTGCCAGTCAACACCCCGGCGCCAAACAGAAGAATCAAACCAGCCCATAATTTTAATCTCGACATTGGTAGATTCCTCCTCTGTCACCAGTCCGCCAGGCAGGACCCGTTCACCGGACCTCTGAGGGACCATAAACAGGTGACATGTCAGTCACCAAATAGCGGGGCCGACTCAAACTCTTCGGCTAACAGCGTGGGGCTCTCCCACAGCGTCGGTCGAACCCACTCGACCGCCAAAACCGTCACGACGAGAGCGATGCCAGCTGCGATCGTTGCAGTGCGCCAGACCAACTGCTCGAGCACGACGGAGGACGTCCATCCGCCCTGTTTCCATGATGCTTGGCGAATGTCCCTCATGACGGTCTGCGTTACGTCGAGTCGACCATATTCATTCGCATCAGGCGACCGATAGGCTTCGGTCAACGCACGTTCGAACGCATCAATCCTGTCATTCTGTCGTTTCATGATGTTCTCCCCGCAGGCTGCCGCTCAAAATCTTACGAAGGGCCTGGCGCGCGCGATGTGAGCGCACCTTGACGTTGACCACGCTCCACCCTAGCAAAGCGGCAGCTTCGCGCACAGAGTAACCGTCAAGGTGAACCAGGGTCACGACGGCACGATTTTCCGGCGAGAGCTGATCCAGAGCCCAGGCCAGCACCTCTTGCGCCTCACGGTGTTTGACCTCGTCCCGGAATGTTTCTTCAGACTGCGGGGACAATACGCGTTCGATCCATCGGTGATGATCTTCAGCCAAATTGCTGACCGGAATTTCACGACGTCTCTGCATCCTCCAAAAGTCGTAACACGTTCTGACGGCAATGCCCGCTAGCCAATGGTCGAGAGACACCTTTTCGGAAAATTGCGTGAGCCCTGAATAGGCTCTCACGAAGACGTCATGGACCAACTCTTCCACATGATCCGCCGGCACCCGCCGACGCACAATCCGGCCCACGTGTTGTTGATATCGATCAATGACTTCCCTGAACCGCTCGGTGTCTCCTTGTTTGATCTGGCGGAGGAGTTCATGGTCCTCCGCCATGCATCTCTGAACCGTCAACGACTCATCGGTCATCGGCAGGTGAAATCCCCACTCGACAGGCATGCTCGCTGTCCCCGCACCGCTGTGCATCATAGCACCGCGGACAATTCTGTGGAGCGTGGAATGCCTGGCATCAGCTTGCCGAGAACTCACCCGTTTCGGATCCGGAGTCGGAGAGAGCGGCCTGACCTTCCGAATCTCGCGCTCCAGCGTCCGGTTCGCCGTATTCAGCGCGCATCGCATGACGTCGTTCTGATCCGTGTTCGCGCCATAACGCTTTGAGCTTGCTCTGCTGTTCCGGCGTCAACGCGGCGATCAACTCCCGCTTGGCCCTCACATCGAGAATCCGCACATTGGCCTTCAGGGATGCCTTTTCCTTGATCTTGGCTTCGATGGCCGGCAATTCCGACTTATCGTCCCACATCAGCGAACGAAGTTCCCGTGCGCTCACTTTCATATCAGCTTCTGCGCGTATCCGCGCCTTATCGGAATCAAGCGCCATGGCACGAAGCTTCGCAATCTGTTCGTCTGTAAGCCCGATCTCCTGTTTATTCTTCATAAGATGGCGCAGCAGGTGAGTGGCCACGCTGCCCTGCCCGTGACTGCTATGACCAAACATCGCCCGGCTGCTTGAACAGCGGGAGCCTGGGTCAGCCCAGACAATTGGTGACGCGATCAATACACTCCCCAAGATGACGCCTAACATCAACCGGGTTTTCATACGTCCCTCCTATTTCTTGAAACAGTGAGTGGTTGAAGTCCGGGATTTGCCTTCTACTTCATAGTCGGAACGATTTTCAGAAGGTTACACCTGAGAGGTTATACTCGCTGATAACCTATAAGCCGCTGTAAGTGCGGCGGTTATTAGGAGTGATGCTTGAGAAGAAAGGCGATCGATGTGGGGATACGGGCTACCAATCGAGGCCATAGCGGTCTTGGAAAACCGTCCACGCAGCCAGCCCAAGGAGGATGAACCCGGCGACGTGCTTCGGTTTCAACCCCTCCCCCATATAGACGTGTGCAAACAGGATGAAGACCGTCAGGGTAATGACCTCTTGGAGCGTCTTTAATTGATAGGCAGTGAGAGCGCTGTATCCGATGCGATTAGCTGGGACCTGCAAACAATACTCGAAAAAGGCGATCCCCCAGCTCGCCAGAATGACCAGCCAGAGCGGACGGTTCATGAATCTTAGATGTCCATACCAGGCGATCGTCATGAAGAGATTTGAAAGAACCAGCAGCCCGACAGCCGAGAGAACGGTCATGGCGATATCTCCTGGTAAGTGTTGATGGCCACTCGACTACACCGCAGTATTCTCTGACACCTCGGACGCCGAGGGGTCATCCCATTCCCGTAATCCAAGCATCTCCCGCATGGATAGCAGTCCCAATTTGTTTAGAAGGCAACCCGCTACTGGCCGACATTAGAGAGTTTTAACTGCCCGTTAACACTGCATTAATGTTTCCTTGCTACATTTCCTGCCCGTATATAGGCAGAACTAAGGAGGTGGGCAATGACGTGTCAAAAGTGCAAGGGGTTGATGATCGAAGAATGGCGACCGGACTATTCGTCTGAGACAGCCGTCATGCGTTGCATCAATTGTGGTCTCGTGCTCGATCCGTTGATTCAACAGAATCGTCTGTCGAAGTCACATCAAAAGCATTCGGCATTGGATGCCGCATAAGACAAGGAACCAGGCTCAGCCGGTCCGGTGACTTTCGGGTCGGCTGCGCAGGGCAGGTGTGGATATCGCGCTGATGAATGACCGGGCATTGAGGATTTAAAGTTATGCAGATGTACGCTCATGTCCGCTCGGAACAGCTTGATATCCACGTCCACCCTGAATCTGGCATAGATGAGTACCGTCTCTCAAGAGACGAGTTGTTTGCCTGCTGATCGCTTTTTTCGTTCAAGCTCCCCACCAGTTCATCGTACTCGATGCACGCCAATACCTGACACGGGGGCGGAGAAGGTCTACGTTTTCGGTCGTCTCCGGACTGTATTGCTGTATTGCAGACTCCGAGTCAGTTCGATACTCTATCAGAATCTTCCGCCGCAATGATCAAGCAAAGGCGTGCGTTCATTCTACGATTGGTTCATGAGCACAGGCTGCTTAAGATCGAAAGGCGAGCACTGCTCTCCCGCGGCCACTCACTCCCGAAAAATACCGCCGTCTCTCAATACCATTTCCTCAGTCTTCGGCCCATGAAAGGCTAGAATGGCCCGACGATCCGTCATAGTGGGTGCGACAACCAAGAGCGTTGTATGAACGCGCCAATGGACAAAGTTTTTACGATCCTGTTCGTGGAAGATAACGGGGGAGACGTCGAAATGTTTCTCCGGACGATCGAAGATGAACTTCCCCGCGAGGAGGATGAAGAGGTCGAACTCGTGCTGGCCGCTCGTGCAGAGGGAGGCCTCAAAATTCTCGATGAACGGCGGATCGATTTGGTTATTACCGAAATCCGGTTGCCCGGGATGAACGGGATCGAATTCCTGCAGCGAATTCAGGCAAGGGATCGCCGTATTCCTGTCATTATCATGAGCTGGGTTGATACCGTGGACACGGCCGTGGAGGCCATGCGGTGTGGCGCATTTGATTACGTGACCAAACCGTTCGAAAAAATGGATCTTGCAGCCAGAATTCATCGGGCCATGCGCATCTCAGAAATCTTGTTCCGCTATGAGCCGGCGCAGCAAACAGAAACGCTTTCGTCCAAAGAGTTGATCGGGGTGAGCCCGCCGATTCGTCATGTGATGGCCATGATCGAAGCAGCCGCCCGCGTGCAATCCACAACCCTGATCATCGGAGAAACTGGTACGGGAAAAGAGTTGATCGCGAGAGCTATCCATGAACGAAGTGCCGAGCGAGATGGTCCGTTTCAGGTGGTCGATTGCACCACGTTCTCAGAAGGCACCGTCGACAGCGAGCTTTTCGGTCATGTTCGAGGAGCCTTCACAGGAGCCGTAGGCGACAAATTGGGCCTGATCGAACGAGGAATAGGCGGTACCCTGTTTCTGGATGAAATCGGCGATCTCCCTCTGCCTTTGCAGGCCAAGCTATTGAGAGTGTTGGAAGAAGGAGAAATGCGGGCCGTCGGCAGTGTGCAGATGAAGAAGGTCAGCGCAAGATTCATTGCGGCGACCAATCAGGAGTTGGCCGAAAAAGTCAAACGAAACGAGTTCCGGAAGGACCTTTTTTTTCGACTAAACGTCATGGCCATCAAGGTTCCTCCCTTGCGCGACAGATCACAGGATATTCCGCTGTTGGCCAGGCATTTCATGGCGCGATATGCAAAAGAGTTCGGTAAACCCGTCACCGATTTGCTTCCGTCTGCTGTAACAGAACTTGTCGCCTATCCATGGCCTGGCAACGTCCGTGAGTTGCGGAATGTCATGGAACGCGCGGTCATGTTGGCAAAAGGCAACCGCATCAGCAGTTCCGATGTCCTCGGTATGCTCCAATTTACCGACCAGGCGCGCAGAGGCTCGGACGACGACTATCTTGTATTGCCCTATGCCAAAGCCAAGGAAAAGGTACTTGAAGATTTTAGCCGGCGATATATTCAGAGCAAACTCGATCACCACAATGGCAACGTCACACACGCGGCCGAGGAATCCGGGCTTCCCCGCCCCTATTTTTATGAAATCATGCGTCGATTCTTGAAGACTGACAAATGACCTGCAGTGTCATTATTTACTGACACGAGGATCTTCAGAACGCTCTTCTCGCCGCTCCCACCAACTGATTCGTTGAACTAGCTATACATGTCAGTACTTACTGACACATAAAAAATCATAAATATCAGCTATTTATGTAGAGTTTTGTGTTCGGCAGTCAGGTATTACTTACTGCGACTCCAAACGTCCGACCTACCGGTTGAATTCGGCTGGCGATCAGTTTCATAAGACATTGATTTATAAGCAATAAATTGCTCACTGTTTCGTCCAAAGAGTTTGGAAAATGGCATAGGGCTTGTAAAGCACACCTGGTGGCAAGGTTCCAATTTACGTATTTTTTTGGTTCAAGCGCTGGGCTAAGAGAAAGGGGGTGAGCGGAAAAGTGTTGGAAGCTTTTCATACCGAGAGTAGGTCAGAGCAGTAGGATTTTTTGAATTAGGAGGTGTTCGCGATGCAGCTAACACAAGTATCACGTCGGCAATTCCTCAAAGCGACGGTCGGGACTGTGGCCGCGATAGCGGTGGCGGACAAGGTCCTGGCATTAACCGCTTTGCAGCCGGTCATCGAGGTGGGCAACCCACTCGGTGATTATCCGGATCGCTCATGGGAGCGGGTGTATCACGATCAATACCGCTATGATTCATCATTCACCTGGTGTTGTTCTCCGAATGACACCCACGGCTGTCGCATCCGCGCATTCGTCCGGAACGGTGTCGTCATGCGGGTGGAACAGAACTACGATCACCAAACGTATGAAGACCTGTACGGCAATCGCGGAACGTTCGCCCATAACCCGCGGATGTGTCTGAAGGGCTTCACCTTCCATCGCCGCGTCTACGGCCCGTATCGTTTGAAGGGCCCGCTGATGCGGAAAGGGTGGAAGGAATGGATGGATGCCGGCTCACCTGAGCTGACGCCGGATGTGAAGCGCAAATACAAATTCGACAGCCGCTTTCTCGATGACATGATGCGCGTGTCCTGGGACACCGCGGCGACGTATGCGGCCAAAGGTTGCGTGGTCATTGCAACCCGCTACAGCGGAGAGGCCGGTGCGCGGCGGTTGCGCGAACAGGGTTATGCGCCGGAAATGATCGAGATGATGAAGGGCGCCGGAGTGCGGTGCTTTAAGCATCGGGCCGGTATGCCTGTCCTGGGGATCATCGGCAAAATGATGAACACCCGCTTCAACGGCGGAGTGTTGCCGCTCCTGGATTCGTGGATCCGCAAGGTCGATGCGGATCGGGCCCAGGGTGGAAAATATTATTCGAACTATACGTGGCACGGGGACCAGGATCCTTCTCACCCCTGGTGGAACGGCACGCAGAACTGCGACGTGGATCTTTCCGACATGCGCTTCTCCAAGCTGAACACCAGCTGGGGGAAGAATTTCGTCGAGAACAAGATGCCGGAAGCGCACTGGAAGCTCGAGTCGATCGAGCGGGGCGCTCGCATCGTGGTCATCACTCCGGAATACAATCCAACGGCGTATCGGGCCGATTACTGGATTCCAGTCCGTCCGGAGACCGATGCTTGTCTCTTCCTGGGTGCATGCAAAATCATCCTCGACGAGAACTTGCAGGACATCGATTACATCAAGCAGTTCACGGACATGCCGTTGTTGGTCCGTACCGACACGCTGCAGTACTTGGATCCGCGGGACGTGATTGCGGATTACAAGTTCCCGGATTTCACCAAGTCCTACTCAGGCCGCATCCAGGCGCTCAAAGGTGAACAAATCGAGCGGTTGGGCGGATTCATGGTGTGGGATTCGAACAAGAAGCAACCGGTGGCTATCCATCGGGAGCAGGTCGGTCACCATTTCGTACAGACCGGTATTGATCCGGCATTGACGGGAACCTACCGCGTCAAATTACTGAACGGCCGAGAAGTGGACGTCGCGTCCATCTATCAGCTGTACCTGGTGCACTTGCAGGACTACGATCTGGATACAACACATCAGATCACGAGGTCGCCGAAGGATCTCATTGTCCGTTGGGGCAGAGATTCGGGCACGATCAAGCCTGCTGCGATGCACAACGGTGAAGGTGTATGTCACTACTTCCATATGACCGAAATGGGACGGGCCGCTGCATTCGTCCTGACCCTGACCGGTAACATCGGGAAGTTCGGCACCGGTTGTCATACGTGGTCCGGAAACTACAAGGCCGGTATCTGGAATGCCACGCCTTGGTCCGGAGCTGGCTTGGCGGTACACACGGGCGAGGATCCGTTCAATCAGACCCTTGATGCCAATGCGCACGGCAAAGAAATCAAGACCAAGTCCTACTATTACGGCGAGGAAGTCGGCTACTGGAACCACGGCGACACCGCGCTGATCGTGAACACCCCGAAGTACGGACGCAAGGTCTTTACCGGCAAGACACACATGCCGAGCCCCAGCAAAGTCCGCTGGGTCACCAACGTCAACATCCTCAACAACGCGAAGCACCATTACGACATGGTGAAAAACGTGGATCCGAACATCGAGATGATCGTGACCCAGGACATCGAGATGACCTCGGACGTCAACCACGCCGATATCGCCTTTGCGTGTAACTCCTGGATGGAGTTCACCTATCCGGAAATGACCGCCACGGTGTCCAATCCGTGGATCCAGATCTGGAAGGGCGGCATCCGGCCGTTGTACGACACGCGAAACGATGCCGACACCTTTGCAGGTGTGGCAGCCAAGTTGACGGAAATGACGGGTGACGTGCGAATCCGTCAGGTGTTCCATTTCGTCTACCAGAACCGCGTCGACGTCTATGTGCAACGCGCACTCGACGCCAGTGCGACCTGCTACGGCTACAGCGCAGACGTCATGCTGAAGTCGGAGAAGGGCTGGATGGTCATGGGAAGAACCTATCCCCGCCACCCGCTCTGGGAAGAGACGAATGAAAGCAAGCCGCAGTGGACGCGTTGCGGACGGATCGAGACCTATCGAATCGAGCCGGAAGCCATTGAATACGGCGAGAACTTCATTGTCCACCGGGAAGGCCCGGAGGCGACGCCGTATCTGCCAAACGCGATCTTCACCACGAATCCGTACATCCGACCGGATGACTACGGGATTCCGATCACGGCGCAGCACCACGATGACAAGCACATCCGCAACATCAAGCTGCCGTGGCAGGAAATCAAGCGGCACGGCAACCCGTTGTGGGAGAAGGGGTACCAGTTCTACTGCGTGACGCCCAAGACCCGGCACCGGGTGCACAGCCAGTGGTCGGTGAACGATTGGGTGCAGATTTACGAGTCGAACTTCGGCGATCCGTACCGCATGGACAAACGGACGCCGGGCGTCGGCGAGCACCAGATCCACATCAACCCGCAGGCGGCGAAAGACCGCGGCATCAACGACGGCGACTATGTCTATGTGGACGGCAACCCGGTGGACCGGCCCTATCGGGGCTGGAAGCCCTCGGATCCGTTCTACAAGGTCGCGCGCTTGATGATTCGCGCGAAGTACAACCCGGCCTATCCGTATCACGTGACGATGGCGAAACACGCTCCGTACGTGTCGACGGCGAAGTCGGTGAAGGGCCACGAGACGCGGCCGGACGGCCGGGCGATCGCGGTGGACACCGGCTATCAATCCAACTTCCGGTATGGGGCCCAACAGTCCTTTACCCGGTCGTGGCTGATGCCGATGCACCAGACCGACTCACTCCCGGGCAAGCACGCGATTGCCTGGAAGTTCAAGTGGGGCTATGCGATTGACCACCATGCGATCAACACGACCCCGAAGGAATGCTTGATCCGCATCACGAAGGCGGAAGACGGCGGCATCGGGGCCCGCGGGCCGTGGGAACCAGTCCGGACCGGGTTTACGCCGGGTCAGGAGAACGAATTCATGATCAAGTGGCTCAAAGGGGAGCACATCAAGATCAAGGTGTAACAACTTGACCCGCATGACGCACCCATTGAGCAGCAAGACTCACATGATCATGATCAGAAGGAGGATTCACAATGCCTGAAGTCTATAACTGGCAACTGGGACGGAAGATGCTGTACCCGTACGAGGAGCGGCATCCGAAGTGGCAGTTTGCCTTTGTGTTCAACATCAATCGGTGTTTGGCCTGTCAGACCTGTTCGATGGCGGACAAGTCGACGTGGCTGTTTTCGAAGGGGCAGGAGTACATGTGGTGGAACAACGTGGAGACGAAGCCCTACGGGGGGTATCCGCAGTTCTACGACGTGAAGATCACGCAGTTGATCGAGCAGGTGAACCCGGGGGGGCAGGTGTGGAACGTGCGGGTGGGCCGCAAGCACCATGCGCCCTATGGGGTGTTCGAAGGGATGACGATCTTCGACGCGGGGGCCAAGGTGGGCCAGGCGGCGATCGGCTACATCCCGACGGACCAGGAATGGCGCTTCGTGAACATCTACGAGGACACCGCCACCTCGATGCGCTCCTTGGTGGAAGGCATCGATAAGTCGGGGTTCTCGCGCGATGAACCGTGGCGGCTCACGGGCAGCAGCCTGCCGGAGCATGAGACGTTCTTCTTCTACCTGCAGCGGATCTGCAACCACTGCACATACCCGGGGTGTCTGGCGGCCTGTCCGCGCAAGGCGATCTACAAGCGGCCGGAAGACGGCATTGTGTTGATCGACCAGAACCGCTGCCGGGGGTACAAGAAGTGCGTGGAGCAGTGTCCGTTTAAGAAGCCGATGTACCGGGGGACGACCCGGGTGTCGGAGAAGTGCATTGCGTGCTATCCGCGGATCGAGGGCAAGGATCCGCTGACGGGCGGGGAGCCGATGGAGACGCGCTGTATGGCGGCGTGCGTGGGCAAGATCCGCATGCAGAGCCTGGTGCGCATCGGCGAAGACGGCCTGTGGGCGGAGGACCGGTGGCATCCCCTGTACTACACCATTCGGGTGGAGCAGGTGGCGCTGCCCTTGTATCCGCAGTGGGGCACCGAGCCCAACGGCTTCTACATTCCGCCGCGGCATTCCCCCCGGGGCTATGCGCGGCAGATGTTCGGCCCGGGCGTCGACAATGCCATTGAGAAGTACCTGGTGCCGAGCCGGGAGCTGTTGGCCGTCCTCCAACTCTGGCGGGCCAGCCAGCAGATCATCTTCCGCTACGACGTCATTCCGGGCCCGAAGGTGTTTGAAACCCAGATCCACGGGAAGCGCTTTGAGATGTACAACGATACCGTGCTGGGCTTCAACAAGTCGGGCAAGGAAGTGGCCCGCATCCAGGTCGAAGAGCCCATCTACATTCGCCCCGCCGAACGGGTGAACTGGCTCTAGGCTCAACGGGACCCTACGATCGGCTGGGCGGCAACGTCCAGCTGGATCGTACCGAGGTTCGGCGAAGGGCAGAGTATTGAACAAATACTCTGCCCTTCTTCTTTTAGACTGCTTCGTTCTTGCCACGCACCTGAAACACACACGACAAACTTGGCGGATATTGGTAGTATCCGGCTCGGATACAAAACCACCAGAGGAATCGTGGGACAACGCAACAAGATGTGGGTCTATTTCTGTACGGGGGTCGTTCTGGTCCTGCTTTTCCTGGCGGAACAGGCCTACATCGTAAAGCAATGGCACGAAGCCCTGGACGCACAACATCGTCGCAATGCCATCAAGGTACAGCTGCTGACGCTGCAACGCCTGGCAGCTGATATCGACAACGGATTTCGAGGCTATGCCCTCATGCGGCAGAGCATGTTTCTGGCCCCGATGGTAGCCGCGGAAGCCGAAATCCCTCAGGTTCTCAGGAAATTGAACGAGCTGATGGAATCGACTCCATCCCTCCAGGGCACCGTTCAGGTCCTACGGAGACGGATGGAGGAACTCGTGGATACCAAGCGTCGTCTCACCTTAAAAATCGACTCCGGACATCAAGAGGAAGTGCTGATGTACGTCCGAACCGGGGACGGGTTGGCTCTTGCCAAAACGATCGCTAATGCATTTGTTGATCTGGAAACGAAGATCGAGCGGGAATTTCACGACGCCGACATCCTCTACGCTGACAAGCAGAAACAAACGATGTGGCAACTCGTCGCCGCCCAAGGCGGTGCGGTCTTCGTCGGGGTGCTCGTCATCGAACTCTTGCTTTCCACCTTTTCATCATCTCATCGTCAGGAAGTATAGTGCTCACCGGCGCACGTTCGGAGATGCGCGTGCCAAATCCTTTGTCGGGACTATGACCGCGTGTGCCGAAGCGGGGTGGAGGCTGGAGATACCTGTCAGATCAGAAATTCCGCCCACAGAAACGTATGGTCTGATGGATCTTTTCCTCGACGGGGATCCACATCGACTTCCGCCTTGACGCATTGCTTGGCCAGCGAGGCGGTAGCCAAAATATGATCAATACGCCATCCCTTGTTGGAGTCCAGAGAACTCGGCGCTCGATAATCCCAAAATGTGAACTGCTGCCGGTCTGGAAACAGCGTCACGAAAACATCTTCAAACCCCCACCCTCGCGTCATCTCGTAAGCCTTCCGGGCATCTTCGTGATAACAGACGTGGGTGAGATGTTTCTCGGGACTATGCACATCCATCGGCCTTGGTGCCACGTTCATGTCTCCGCACCAAACCGCCGGTTTCTCAGGCGATAAGTGCCTCTCAAAATAAGTACGCAACCGCCTGAACCATTCAAGCTTGTAGGCATACTTGGGTGAATTGATCTCAAACCCCTGAGGAATATAGGTATTGATGATCGGTATGCCCTTGATCACGGCGTGGAGAAGCCTTGGCTCATCCGGCTCCCTTCCATCATCGAGCCCGGCCCGTACGGCTTCAGGCTTTTCGCGACTCAAGATCGCCACGCCATTATACGACTTCATGCCACGAAATGTGATGTCATATCCTGAAACCGCCAGGGCTTGCAGCGGGAACTCGCCATCTTGCACTTTCGTTTCCTGCAAGCAGAGGACATCCGGATTCTCTTTTTGTAGCCAAGCGAGCACGGTCGGAAGCCTCTTACGAAGCGAATTGGCATTAAATGTAGCGATTTTCACAGCAACGCCTGTAGGTGTGGTCGGATGCTACCAGATGCTCATAAGGGCAGACAAGCCGTGAGCGGACCTCACGTGTTTTCAGCGCCTCCGAAATCCAATGCTCGTAGAGGGCGTTTATTTATCGGGGGAGCGGCGCTCCGTCGTCCGAAGAAGAAGGGCGGCCTTCCCAGCGACGATGTGAACGGAGAACTGGGCAATCGGTGAGCCCGCCGACAAAGGGCGTGACGATGGTTTTGAGATTACTCGGTGTGACGCGGTCGTGTCAGAAATCGTCTCAGAATAGCTTGTTCAACTCGCGACCGACCACGATCCAGGGCTGGGAACCGAAGGACTAAACTGATCCGTCCAGGCTCAGGAAGTTGGATCGTCACCCGGGGCTCCGGTGACGGTGCTTCAAGAAGATCCGTCTCCTCCAACAGTTTCATGTGTCGACTAGCCTCTTGCATGAATGGTTCGCATTCAGCTTTAGCCGCAGCCAGTAGCCGTTGTTCCGCTTCCTGCCAATCCTCTTCTCCCCGAAGCGGTACCGTAATCGTGTAGAGACCATATTCCTGTGCCGGATTCTCCTTTATCAGAGGGGTCGTAAACAACAGGCTGTTCGGAAAGATGGTTACACGTCCGGTGTACAGATGGGTTGTCTGGCCTGGACCGATCTCCAGCAGTTTGGTTGCGAACGCATCATGGTCGAGCACCACTCCCCGATAGCCTGCGATTTGAATGCGGTCTCCGACGGAATACACTTTCCCCGCCACCCGCAGCGCTGCACCGCTCCAGCAAAGGAGCAGTTCTTTCGTGGCCAACACGAGAGCAGCCGCCAGCGCCACCATTGAGACCGCAAAGACCTGAAGCTCATGTGCCCAGATCACGGCCAGTCCGAGCAGGAACGAAAAGACGATCCAATTGCGCGTGGTCACGACCCAGCGTCGCTTTGTTTCCATTGAGAGGGCATGGTTACGTGAAATCCACCGGACGATCAGCACCCTGCTGATCAATAGAAGAACCAACCACAGCAGAGACTTCAGGCCGTCGAGAAGGACTGAGCTATCAACGGGTGCCAAATGGAACTCCATCATCATGACATGGCCTACGCGAAGACATCGGTCAAGAATCGTTCCCATTCATCCGATAGAGAGACAAGCCGACCTAAGGAGACGCGATGTCTGTGTTTTCCCTGAGCGAAGAGCCGGGGCTTGTGACCGCCGTTCGGACACACGTGCACGAAAATCTCAAATCACTCTTCGATAGCGCAAATCCATGCTTACCAGCACTGGAGAAAACGTGCCAGAAAATTCTCAGTCTCGCGGGAGGCCTCACGGGAGCCGATGAGCTGGCTCAATTAGTCAGCCGGGACCCGGCATTGACCTGTAAAGTGCTTCAGGTTGCCAACAGCATTGCTTACAGCCCTCACCATGTCATCAACTCAGTCCCTCACGCCGTCACATGGCTCGGACTCGATACCGTGCGTTCCATCGTAACGGCCGCGCAACTCGTCGAGCAACTACATGACATGCCGGAACGGCAACAATTGGTCGGAGACATCATCGGTCGCGCGCTGGTCGTCGCGGTGCACGCCAATGAATTGGGAGCGGCGGTCAATCACTCCGCAACGCATCAGTTGTTTGGATCGGCCATGCTCTACACGGTCGGTGACCTTGCGATCGCCTACCAGGCGCCGACACTGTACCGATCGATCCTGAGTGTTTCCAGTTCTCCTTTGGGCGTTTCTCGTGAGTCGGAAGAAATCAAGGTGATCGGCGTGTCGAGACGCAGGTTTACTCAGGCATTGGCACACATCTGGGGACTGCCCGGGCACATAAACCAGTTGTTTGCAGCGGATGTCGACGGTCTGCACGGCCACTGGCATGGGGACCGTGAAACGTTTCAGGGCCTCATCATTGGGTGTGCGGCCTTGGTAGAAGCAAAGATGGGTGCCGCTTCCCGTCCGGCTCTGGAGGAGGCACGGGGGTTTCTGCAGAAGGGAACAGGGTTACCGAGCCAGGTTCTGGGAGACATCCTCGTCCGAGCCATGGATAGGGGTCATCAACTCATTCGTTCCGCAGGGATGTTTTGGAACCACAAAGAGCAATGTCTGGAACCTCCCAAACCCAAGGTAGTCATGTCCGTTGGCCATTCCAGTCCTTCCGCTCAAACCGTGTCCGCACAGCCGGCGTTCCAGAAGAAACCTTCTCCGGTCGAAACCAGACCGCTTGAAACCCTGCAGGCATTGCAATCGTGTCTCCACGAAGCCAAAGATTTAAACGCGCTCCTTGGAGCGCTGGTTCGGGCGCTGCATCGGGATGCAGGCTTCGATCGAGTGGCTCTCGCGCTGCTCAATCCTCATGATACCGATCAATTGGTGGGCAGGCTTCTCTTGGGTATCGACCCTCCGGGGCCGCACCTCACGAGTTTGAATGGATCACTCGGCCATGACCATCCCTATTTTTTGAGTCTGCTAAAGCAGCCAGGACCGACACTGATCGAGGATTGGGGAAAAGAAACGCAGAACTCCTCCAGTTTTCTCCACCTTTGGAATGCCGGCTCCGGGATCGTCGCGCCTTTACGGATCGGGACCAGACCCATCGGCCTCATTTACAGCGATTGCGGACCGCGGCCTCGGACCGTCGTTGCGAAAGACTACCAGGCGTTTCAACTCTTTTTCAGCCAGGCAACGCTCAGCATGAATCGCCTGGCCGGAGTTCTGTAAAATCAACGTCACTCCGCATTCAGCTGATCGCGAGTGCCGGGCACGCATTCTTCGCGTTTCCATTGTTTGAGGATTTTTTCCTCATTAAAGGTCAGCGTGTATCGATAGCAGTAGAGTCTTTCCTTCGGCCCTTCTCCCGGTTTTCCCAATAAAGAAGCTGCCTGTTTGGTCGCATCCGCCAGGCCCGAAATATGAAAAGCGCTCAACTCCTTTTCAGTGAGCGGAACCCGGTATGTCCAAATCGTATCGCCTCCGAGCGCGGGTGTTTTGGCCGTATGGGGAGGACCCATCTTTTCGATCACGTTGTCCTGAGACAAATGATTGATCCCTTTCTTGAAATATCCGTCGCGCCACGGACCACCACACCCGGCACAGAGAACGGTCGCCAAAAGCCATGACGGCATTGTACGGATAATCGACGGGGTGTTCATCTCACGATTTGGGTGGGTCTTGAAGTTCCTGCATGCGCTTGATGGAGCAATAGAGGGCATACCCTTGCGCGAGCATTCCGGTGACGAGCAGGCCGAGGGCCGTCCGAAGCCAGTGAGACCCCTGGTCTTCAAGGCCGTACATTCCAGCCACAAATCCTAAGGCAATAGCGACGATTCCGACAAACCGCGCCACCATGGCATTGGCTCGCCAATTCGATTTGGCCGGGTCTTTGGCCGAGGAAAACATACTTGTACGCTACAACGGAACGCGCGAGCGGTTCAACTCTGCGCAAGGCGAATCGTGCGTGCTCGGGATTCGAAAGTCACGGCTTCATCTTTCCGGCCCATCTTCCTCAACGCATTGGCAAGGTCCTCAAGTGTTTTGGCCACTTCAGGATGAGAAGCACCCAGCGCGCGCTCTCTGATCATCAAGGCACGGCGATAGAGAGGCTCGGCTTGGTCGGGATGACCCTGGGAGACACGCAACTGCGCCAGATTCACCACACTGAGCGCGACATCGGGATGATCCGGCCCGAGCAATTGCTCCTTGATGGCCAACGCCCGTTTCAAGAGTGGATCGGCCTCAGCATATTGCCCGTACATGCGATGCAGGACGCCCAGATTGTTCAGCACTGCCGCCACATCCGCATGCTGCTCTCCGTGGACCGCTTGGTAAATTTTGAGGGCCTGCAAATACACCGGCTCGGCCTCCGTGTGCTTCCCCTGTCCGGCATAGACCTGCGCGAGCTGTGAGAGACTGACGGCGACTCGTCGATCCTGGAGACCGAACTCCTCGGCTTTCCCAACCGCCACCCGAAAGATCCGTTCAGCCTCCGCATAGTTGCCTTGCTGGACGGCTCGTTGCCCGGCGGCCATCGTCGATTCCCACGATTGCTGCTCGCAGCCCTGCAAACAGAGGGCGAGGACTGCGGTCACAAGGCAGGTTCGGATCATCGTTTGTCTATGCGCTCGACAAGGGCTTCGGCCGGATATGTGACGATCTCGGCAAGCGTCGGGTGGTAATGCGGCATGCGCATCAGATCATACACGGTCCCACGATAGTACATGACGGCGATCAGCTCATGAATCAGCTCACCTGCCTCTGGTCCCACGATTTGCGCTCCCAGCAATTGCCCATTCTCCGGAACCGCCAGGAGTTTCACAAATCCGTACCGATCCCCTCTGCACATGGCCTTGCCGTGATCACTGAAGGGATAGGACGCCACGAGATAAGGAATCTCTCTCACACGGCAGGTCTTCTCGCTCAAGCCCACGAGAGCGACTTGAGGATCGGTGAAGATGACCTCCGTCACGAGCCGATCGTCGAACTGTCTGGGCACCTCAGCCAAATGAGTCGCGTTGAAACCGGCCAGCTCACCCTGCTGAATGGCAATATGGACGATGTCATACAGATTGGTTACGTCGCCGACGGCAAAAATATGCCGCTGTGACGTTCGCATCGCTCCATCAACGACCACGCGCCCGTCAACCACCCTGACATCAGCCGCCTCCAGGTTCAGATCGTCGACACAGGGACGCCGTCCCATTGCCTGCAGTACCTGTTCGCCCCGGACAGTCATTGGTTCTCCACGATGTATGAACGAGACGGACCTGCTCGCTTCAACTCCTTTGCGGATTCCAGTTAGAGCCGTATCCGTGAATACCGTTACGCCTTCATCTTCAAGAGCCTGCTTCAGTACCGTCCCGATATCATCGTCGAGGTGCGACAGCAGGTGAGGGCTCCGTTGAATGACCGTGACAGACGTTCCAATACGTGAAAAAAATTGCCCCAGTTCCAGGGCAACCGGGCCGGCGCCCAATACAATCAGAGAGGAGGGTTGATCTCGAAGATCGAGGAGGTCATCGCTGGTGAGATAACCGCACTCCCTCAATCCGGGAATGGCGACTTCCCGGGGCACCGAGCCGGTGGCAATAATGAATGCCTTGCCCGTCAGACGAAATGGCCCTGCTTGCAGCTCGTGAGGACTGAGAAATGAGGCGTGATGCTCGTAGAGCGCAAAGCGAGGATCTCGAAGTTGGCCGATGCGATAGTCTGCAAATTCGCTGACTAAGCGGTCCTTGCGGTCAATAATGGTCTTGAGGTCGGCCTTCGCCGCGGCGGGTGCCAGCCCGAATTCCTGCGCCCGTTGTATTAAAGCGGCGATCTCTGCCGTTCTGAGAATCGCCTTCGTGGGCATGCAGCCACGGAGAATACAGAGGCCTCCCAACGGCCCCTGATCCACAATGGCCACATCGGCGCCTGCATCCTTTGCGGTTCGAGCGGCGGCATACCCAGCCGACCCCCCTCCGATAATGATCACATCATGTGTCCGGTCCATGTTCCGTCAGACCTGTCGTTCAGTTTACACTGTACTCAGAGCGTATGAATGGTGAAGAATACATGATGATCCGTCCAGGCCGCTATCGTCATTATAAGGGACGGGAGTACGAGGTTATCGGTGTCGCCAGGCATTCCGAAACCGAAGAGGAGTTTGTCGTGTATCGCGCTTTGTACGGCGACTTCGGTCTTTGGATCAGGCCGACATTGATGTTCAGTGAGACCATCCTGATCGAAGGTCGCTCCATTCCCCGATTCCAGCTCATCGCAGATCCCCCCTCTTAGATACTTTAATCGGCGCTTCCGGAACCCGGTGGACTTCCCGCCCAGCCCGGTCACGCAAAACAGCGACGTCCTGCTCCTTAAGTATGGACCCTCCCTGCCGATAGAGAGATGAGAGGGGAGCATGCCGATCATACTCAGTGTCAACGGCAATGTGGAATCGTATCCGGCCTCCCCGCTGCCATCGAAGACAGCTCGTGTCGAATCCGTGGGAGCTTCGGCGGATGCGCCTTCGGAGGAGCGTGGCCGACGGTCCACTCAACTTGCACGCGAAGCGTACGAACAGCAAACCAGGCAGACGGGGTTCACCAGGATCACCGTCCTCGCGCAAGATTTGATGACCTCGCCGGTCGTGACGCTCGGTTCAGACGGTACCCTCACCGAAGCGTGGGAATTGATGAAGCTGAAAGGATTTCGTCACCTTCCCGTCACATCGCTCCACGGTACGTTAGTGGGAATGGTATCCGATCGAGATCTTCTTCGACAGGTTCCAGACTTTCTGGTTTCCAAGATGGCCGTCATTGCCTCCACTCGCCGTTTGGCAGAAATTATCTCTCCCCGTCTGATCTCAGCGACTCCGACAACCGACATCCGGGAGATTGCGCGGGTCATGGCAGAAGAGGATATCCGCGCCGTTCCGATACTGGATTGGAACCGTTGCCCCATCGGCATCATTACGACTGCGGATCTTCTTCACGGACTCGCTCGCCATATTCCTCTCGAATTGTGGACGTGAGGCAGTTGCCTTCGTCGCCTGCCTTCAAGCCTGATTGCCTAATTTGCATCTCTCCGTCGAGAGATGTGACGAGGCGTCAGGACATCCACTTCCACTTTTCAAACGTGGCGGCTTGACCCACCGTCTGCCCGTTGCAATCCCGTATCGTCCAGATGCACGCATCATCGACAATAAAACGCCGTCCCGAAGACGTGATCCGGACACCCCGGTAGCGATCGAAATATCCACGCTCCCTCGCCAGAGACAACATGCGATCGCGCTCGGCCTGTTCAACAGGTTCGGCAGTAAATCTTGAGGGCATGGTTTTCATGCGTTCCCAGGAAAAATCCCACAGCGAGAGCGCCGCCTGGTTGGCATAATTCAGAATGGGATCCTCTTCTTTGCCATGTGATACGACAATGCGCGGAAATTCAAATAACCTACGGGCCTGAGTTTCCGGCCCTCCGCTCCGATCGATCAATTCACGGCCGGTCCAATGACAATGGCTGTCCAACATCCATTGGGTCCATTCCACCACCTGACCATCCTTCCAAGGCAATCGGGACACAGTCGTCCACTCCTTCGTTGAAATGATTCGTGCGTGCCCGGCTACGGTGAGGCAGGGCGCTTCACACGTGTACAGGGCCTAGGACGACTCTGTATAATAGCTCTCCCTGAAACACTCAGAGGAGATAGTCATGTCGGGTCAGACTCTATTCGAAAAAATCTGGGATTCACACATCGTTCGCTCGGAACCTGATGGAACGACTCTACTATATATCGACAGGCAACTGGTCCATGAAGTGACGTCCCCCCAAGCCTTCGAAGGCCTGAAACTCGCGGGCCGACGTCCCAGGCGTCCGGGAGCGACGCTGGCGGTCCCCGACCACAATGTTCCAACGACCGATCGCAGTCTGGGTATTACGGACCGCGTCAGTGCGTTGCAGATTCAGACGCTGAGCGACAACTGCCGGGATTTCGGGATCACGTTGTTCGGGATGGATGATCCCCGCCAGGGCATTGTGCACGTCATCGGTCCGGAGCAGGGATTCACGCTTCCGGGTACCACCATCGTCTGCGGTGATTCGCATACGTCCACTCATGGTGCCTTTGGCGCCTTGGCGTTCGGCATTGGAACCAGCGAAGTCGAGCATGTCTTGGCCACGCAATGTTTGGTCCAGAAACGACCGAAGACGATGGCCATCAAAGTGGACGGGGCCCTATCACCCCACTGCTCGGCCAAGGATGTCATTCTCGCCATTATTGGAAAACTCGGAACGGCAGGAGGCACCGGCTACGTGATCGAGTATACCGGATCCGTCATTCGTGCTCTCAGCATGGAAGGACGGATGACGCTGTGCAACATGTCGATCGAAGCGGGAGCGAGAGCGGGGATGGTGGCGCCGGATGAAAAGACTGTCGCCTATATTCAAGACCGTCCATTGGCGCCTCGAGGCGCCCTCTTCAATCAGGCGGTGAACGCCTGGGCGTTGCTGAAAACCGATGAAGATGCAAAATACGACGCGACTGTTGTATTACATGCGGAGGAGATCGCCCCGCAGGTAAGCTGGGGGACGAGCCCCGGTATGGTGACCGGTGTCGACGGCACCGTTCCTGATCCTGCGGCCATCGGAGACGAGAAGACGAGGATGGCAACCGAGCGGGCGCTGGAATATATGGGACTGAGACCCAACATGTCTATTACCGACATCACCATCGACAAGGTCTTCATCGGGTCTTGTACGAACTCACGCATCGAAGACCTTCGTCTGGCGGCGAGACTCGCGAAAGGCAGAACGGTCGCGAAATCCGTACACGCGATGGTAGTGCCTGGATCGGGGCTGATCAAGCGACAGGCTGAGGAAGAGGGTCTCCACCGAGTGTTTACTGATGCGGGATTCGAATGGCGGGAGGCAGGGTGCAGCATGTGCTTGGCGATGAACGCCGACGTGCTTCAGCCCGGCGAACGGTGTGCGTCGACCAGCAATCGAAACTTCGAAGGACGGCAGGGGGCCGGCGGCCGAACGCATCTGGTGTCCCCCGCTATGGCCGTCGCCGCGGCGATTGAGGGGCATTTCGTCGACATTCGAAACTGGAGATAGGGAGATGCAGGCCTTTACCACATTGACAGGGCGAGTAGCCGTTCTCGATCGCATGAATGTCGATACGGACCAGATCATCCCGAAGCAGTTCCTGAAGACCATCAAGCGGACGGGATTGCGCGAAGGGCTGTTTTACGACTGGCGGAAGTTGAAAGATGGATCGGCTGATCCGGCGTTCTTTTTAAACCAACCTCGTTACGCGGGGGCGGCGATTCTGCTGACCAGGGATAACTTCGGCTGCGGGTCGTCCAGAGAGCACGCGCCGTGGGCCTTGCTCGATCAGGGCTTTCGCTGCATCATTGCGCCGAGCTTTGCCGACATTTTTTACAACAACTGCCTTCAAAACGGCATCCTTCCAGTGACGTTACAGGCCGAAGAAGTGCAAGATCTCATGCGTGACGTCATCGCAACTCCCGGCGCGCAAGCGACCGTCGATCTGGACACTCAGCTCGTGACTGGGCCGGCAGGTGGGACCTATCGGTTCGCGATCGATCCGTTCAGGAAGGATTGTCTATTCCGTGGCCTGGACTCAATCGGGCTGACATTGCAGCACGAGGGAGCCATTGCCGCCTATGAGGCCCGACGACGTGCCGAGGCGCCCTGGCTGTTTGCCGATATTGGGCGGTAAGGGATGAATCTCCGTTGAACCGGTCTGCGTTGCTCATTCCCGTTATGTGGCTTTGGCGCCCAAAACTCTTTTTCCTCCTCATCCTGTTCGTTGGATCGGCGTATTTGCTCGTCGCGTTCAACTATAGTTATTCCGACGGCAGCCGGGCCGGGTATATTCAGAAGTTTTCCAAAAAGGGATGGTTCTGCAAGACTCACGAAGGTGAGCTGGCGATGACGACCGTCCCGGGGTTGGCGCCCGTCTTGTGGGATTTTACAATTTGGGACGAGAACGTGGCGACCGACCTCTCGAAGATCTTGGGAAAACGTGTGATCCTTCATTACAAGGAATATCGGTATCTTCCCACGACCTGCTTCGGTGACACGCCCTATTTTGTGGATCGCGTCGAGCTGCAAGAATAGCAGGGTTATAACCACTGCTTCTTACGAAATGCGATGAGCATTCCGATGCCGACAGCGGCCATGACCCCCAGGATGATGGGATACCCCCATTCAAATTTCAATTCGGGCATATTTTCAAAATTCATCCCGTAGATGCTGGCGATAAAGCTCAGCGGCATGAAGATAGTGGTAATGACGGTCAGCACGCGCATGACCGCGTTCAGACGATAACTCACGCTTGAAAGATAGATATCCAGGCTCGCCGATACCATTTCCCGCAGCGTTTCGATCGTGTCCACGATCTGAACGACATGGTCATAGACATCCCGGAAGAAAATCTTCGTGGTCTGCTGGAGCAACGGACAATCCGACCGTGACAAATTGTTCATGACATCGCGCAATGGCCAGACCGCCCGTCGGATGAAGAGCAACTGCCGCTTGAGCGCGTGAATGTCCTTGAGCGTGTCCGGTTTGGGATCGGCCACCACCACTTGTTGGACCGATTCGATCTTTTCACCGACTCCCTCAAGCACGGCAAAGTATTGATCCACGATGGCGTCCACGAGCGAGTACAGCAGGTAATCTGGTCCAGCCTGCCGAAGACGTCCTTTTCCTCCCCGCAGTCGATCCCGCACCGGCTCGAACACATCGGTCCCATTTTCCTGGAACGACAGTACGAAGTTTCGTCCCAATACCAGGCTGACCTGTTCGACCATCACCTCCTGACGTCCTGTGGGTGTCAGCATCTTCATAACGAGGAACACATGGGTGTCGTAATCGTCCAATTTGGGGCGCTGGTCCGTGTTCGCGATGTCCTCGAGCAACAGGGGATGCAGAGTGAATTGTCTTCCGAACGCCTCGAGCACTTCCATCTTATGGACCCCGCTGACATTGAGCCATACGGTCGAGTCGTCCGCAGGAGGCGCCACAAGGTCCCATGAGCCGTCGACCTGTCGCTCGTTGCAGGTGGCTGAGGAATAACGGAATTCCGTCACCGTCACCTGTTCGGATTTCTTCTCACCGATATGGACGAGTGTTCCGGGAGGGAGCCCAGTCTTCCTGGAACGCTTTTGCACGAGTTTCATAAGACCCTCAACGCTCAGCTTGTACGCAGGTTTCACCAATCGGTCAAGAGCCGGCCCGGCCGTCGGATGACTTTCCCTTTCCCGACAACGACGGACCTGCTAGTCTCTCATTGGAAACCCTGGGGAATGAACCATGGAACCTGAGTTGATACGGTTGACGGAAGCCATAAGACAAGCGGGCACTCGGTCGCTCGAGCTGGCGAAATTGGGCTTTGAAGTCCACACGAAAAAAGATCATTCACCGGTCACCACGGCTGACCTCGAAGTCAACGCGATCCTCCACCGGATGCAGCAGGAGCACTTTCCGTCGGACGGGTGGCTTTCTGAGGAATCGCCGGATGATCTCACCCGATTGAACAAATCCCGCGTCTGGATCGTCGATCCGATCGACGGCACGAAGGCCTATGTGAACCGATTGCCGGAGTTTTGCATTTCCGTGGCCTTGGTCGAAAATCGCACCCCGGTCTTGGCAGCCATTCTCAATCCTTCCACCCGGGAGCTCTTCACGGCGATTCGCGGGAAAGGCCTTTCGCTCAACGGCAAGCCGCTCTCACCGCCGCCTCAGCCGGATGATCGGCCCGTCGTCCTAGTCAGCCCCTGGGAATTGAGAACGGGCCGCTGGAGTGCTATGGAACAATCCGTCCATTGCCGGCCGATCCTCTCTATCGCCAGCGCGCTGGCTCTTGTCGCAGCCGGACGCGCACAGGCCAGTCTCACGATCGAGTCAGAAAATGAATGGGATTTGGCTGCCGGAGTGCTACTGATCGTCGAAGCAGGCGGATCCATTACGGATGGATCGGGTCGAGCATTCGTCTTCAATCAGCCGACTCCACGTTTTCATGGGGTCGTCGCGGTAGCAGGTACGGCTGAGCCGGGTCTACGCCGTGCGCTGGAAGCCCATGCCGCAACCGCACGAGAGAAGAAGGCTCCGTCATGAAGGTCGACAGTTCGGTTTCGTTGCTGGGGACAGGCCTATTGGGCCTGGCAATTGCGGAACGGTTACAGGCCTGCGGTCATGTTCTGTCAGTATTCAATCGCACCCCTGAGAAGGCGCGTCCACTTCAATCGCGCGGGGTGACAGTCTTCGAAAGGCCTGAGCAGGCCATTGAGCAATCCGAGTGCGTCATTCTCGTCCTGGCTGATGCGAGGGCAATCCGCTCAGTCCTGCTCGCGCCTTCATCCAAACAGTCCTTGCGGGGTCGATCGATTGTTCAGATGGGAACGATCGGACCTGATGAGAGCCTCGCGATCCAACGGGAAGTCGAAGAAGCCGGTGGTTCCTATTGCGAGGCGCCGGTGCTTGGAAGCGTGGCAGAGGCCAACTCGGGAACGCTTCTCGTCATGTTCGGAGGGACTCGTGAGCATTTTGATCAGGTCAACCCCGTTTTGCGGTCATTGAGCCACGAACCGCGTTTCACCGGACCGGTCGGCACGGCGGCCGCACTTAAATTGGCGCTCAATCACCTGATTGCAGCTGAAGTATCGGCCTTCGGGCTCAGCCTTGGACTGATTCAACGGGCAGACGTTTCGGTGGAGCTTTTCATGAGTGTTCTGAAAGAGAGTGCCTTGTTTGCGCCAACGTTCGAGAAGAAACTCCCCCGCCTCCTGGCTAGGCAGTACGACCACCCGAATTTCTCCACCGAGCATATGATGAAAGATCTCACCTTGGTGCGTCAGGAGTGTCAACGGGCTCAGCTTGCCCTTGATGGCCTGGAAGGAGTTCTTGCGCTGTTCCGACAAACTCTCGGGCGAGGCATTCAACAGGTAGACTACTCTTCTGTATTTGAAGTCATCACCTCTCCTGATAGGCACCGCTCGCGCTAATCGCCGCCCGTCCTTCCAGCACATGGCCGATCGAAGCGAACCTTCGCAAAATTCTTGTAAGTCGAAGGTAATGCTTTATACTGACGACATATTCGTTCTCGACGCGTCAATGGCGCCGGCCGGGACTTCTTCGAACGATCCATGCAAAAGATCGCCAGACCCACTATCGACCCCGAGGCCTTTGATTCGCTCATCGCGGAAGGTTTTATCCGGCAATCGGATTTGATTAAGGCGATTCAAGAGTCCTTGACCGGCACCTCCGATCTCGAAACGTTGCTGATCGACAAGTACCGGATTCCCAAGAGCGAGCTGGGGAAGGCGCTCGGCGGCTTCTTCGCATGCGCCTACGTTCCCTTCGATGACCGCTCTGTCGCCGATCCAGAACTGCTGAAAGACCTCAGTTACGATTACCTGAAAAAATACAACTGGATTCCGTTCAAGCGTCAGGGGCAAATCATCGACGTGTTGATCGATAATCCCCATGACCTCGAAAAGGGGCACGACATCAGGCGCGCCTTTCCCGGGCTGACGATCCGGTTCTCTGTCAGCCTCAGGCGCGACATTGAACGCTATTTGATGGTCGCGGCCGGGGAAACGGACATGGGATCCATTACGGATACACTCGGCGAACTTCGCCTTGAAGCCCGGTCCGAGCGCGACGCGGATAACGAGGGAACCGGGGTTAACGAGAATGACTCGGCGATCGTGCGCCTCGCCAACCAGATCATCGTGGAGGCGTATCGAAAGGAAGCTTCGGACATCCATATTGAACCCTATTCGGACCGGAAGGAAACGTCCGTCCGTTTCCGCATCGACGGGACGTGTTCCACCTATATGCGGGTGCCGGCAACCTATCGCCGGGCCCTGGTTTCCCGTATCAAGATCATGGCCAGCCTGGACATCTCCGAACGTCGTAAACCCCAGGACGGCAAGATCCGCTTCAAACTCGGTGACGACCGCCCGCTCGAGCTGCGAGTCGCGACCCTTCCGACCGCAGGCGGGAATGAAGACGTGGCGCTCAGGTTGCTGAGCGCGAAGGAGTCGTTGCCCTTGGAGGCCATGGAATTCTCGCCGGACATGCTCCGGTCGTTGCTGAAACTGGCCGAAAAGCCTCACGGCCTGATCTTGTGCGTCGGACCGACCGGCTCGGGCAAAACGACGACCCTCCATGCCATTCTACGATCGCTCAATACCGATGAACGGAAGATCTGGACGGCTGAAGATCCCATCGAGATTACACAGGACGGTCTTCGTCAGGTCCAAATCCACCCGAAGATCGGATTTACCTTCGCCTCGGCCATGCGTTCATTTCTCCGCGCGGATCCCGACGTCATCATGATCGGGGAGATGCGGGACAAGGAGACCGCCGACGTCGCGATCGAGGCGTCGCTGACCGGCCACCTCGTCCTGAGCACCCTCCACACCAACAGCGCTGTGGAGACCGTCACGCGCCTCCTTGACATGGGATGTGATTCGTTCAACTTTGCCGATTCAATGCTGTGCATCATCGCCAAGCGACTGTGCAAGCGGCTGTGCTCGATGTGTAAACAGTCCTATCATCCGCCCCAGTCGGAATACGACGAATTGGCCGCCACGTACGGCCAACAGGAATGGGAGACTCTTGGGATTTCCTACGACGAGACCTTCTTGTTGAGCCGCCAGCAAGGCTGCGCCGCCTGTAATCATTCCGGCTTCAAGGGCCGGGTACCACTTCACGAATTGTTCTGTAATACCGAGGAACTCAAGAACATGATTCAGGGGCGAGCGAAGACCACGGAGATCCAGCGGGCGGCTATCAAGGCCGGGATGGTGACGCTGTTACAGGATGGAGTCCGGAAAGTCTTGAGTGGCACGACAACTTTGAAACAGGTCCGCGCCGTCGCCATGAAATGAGAACCCCCTGCGAAGGGGTAGCCTACCTGATTGGATTTTCCCCGAGTGTGACCATAAAGAGTTTCAGCCTCTCCTGTTCTTCGGATCCCACCTTGATATATTCCAGCCCGAATCGGGTCGCGGACGACCATCGCACCGCCGCCAAGCTGACACGGACCGGCGCATGTCCGTCAACCAAATACATATCCAACTGCAGATACTGCGCCGGTTCCGCGGGCTGATCGGTCATGATCATGCACCCATCCTGGGAGAGATTCAGAATGGTGCCACTCGTCTCGGTATGTTCTTTTCCGAAGCGGACTTCAAGCTGAACCGCAAAACGGGGACATTTGCGTGAGACCACAATCACCCACTTTCCAGTTACCAGACTGTATAAGGTCAGGGAGGTGTCGGCGTACTGTTGTCGGCAATCCCTTCGGTTTTTCTCGTGAGGCGAAACGTACCACCCTTTTCTGCCGGCGCGCGGTCGTCACCGATTCGGGTGTACCACCAAGAGCCCTCTCCTTCTGAGAAATCATCCGACAATTCGACACGGAATTCACCTTCACGGTCATTGCCCTTTTGCATCCATCTTCCCAGCCAAATTCTCCCCGCCAAATCCGTCGTCTCGAAGCGACCGTCCTTCCACGCATAGTTTCCGTTGCCCTCTCGGTCCAGGCGGAGCGCGATGACGGCCCCATCCTCATAATCCCAGTCGCCCGCGAGGATACTGCGTTCGATGGAAACATCCGGGATAGCGGCTGGAACCGCTTCCGGTCGGACCACAGGCCGTGAACAACCTACGGCGAGCAGCAGCGTCATGGGGATCAGGACGGCTTTTATTGCGGTGCAAGACATAGGGATTCTCATACCATGAGCCCGGTACCTGAACAAGCGTTCACAGGAATATCAGGCAAGCGTCGAAAGTCTCCGGCAAGCTTCATCCAGATCCGCATCCGTTTTGGCGTAACTGAACCGTAGGTATCGTGAACCTTCCTGCCCAGCAAAAAATGCTTCTCCTGGCACCCCGGCCACGCCGGTACGTTCGAGCAGATGCATGGCACGCTCCTTCCCGGTTGTGCCCGGCAACCTTGCGGCATCCGCGAGCACATAGTAGGCCCCATCAGGAATGGATGGACGGAGACCTGCCTGCGCCAGCGTTGCACAGAAGCGGTCCCGTTTGGCTTCATAGTCCTTCGCCAGTTGGTGATAGAACGAGGGCGGGAGGGCCTGGATTCCGGAGGCGACGCCCGCCTGGAGCGGAGTCGGTGCGCACACGTACAACAGATCATTCATAGCACCGATGGCTCGCGCCCACTGAGCGGTGGCGACGCTATAGCCAATGCGCCAACCGGTAATGCTGAATGTCTTGGAATATCCACCTATGGTAATCGTCCGCTCGGCCATGTCCGGCAACGAGGCCATGCTGACGTGCCTGCGACCGTCGTACAGGAAGTATTCATAGATTTCATCCGTAAACACAAAGAGGTCATGGCGCCTCGCGATTTCGCCTACACCAGCCATCTCCTGGACGCTGAAAACTTTTCCAGATGGATTCCCCGGCGAATTCACGATCAAGGCTTTGGTGTTCTTGGTGACCGCTTGCTCGACGGCGTCCAACGAGAGGCTCCACTCCGGGGACGCCATCTTCACTATCACCGGCACGGCTTCGACCGCCAGCAACGTGCTGATGTGGTATTGATAGTAGGGCTCGAATAAGATGACCTCGTCTCCCGGATTCAACAGTGCCAGACATGCGGCGTGAAACGCTCCAGTGGCGCCTGCGCTGACGGTAATGTCGGTTTCAGGATCTGCGTGAATCCCATTGTCGCGCAGCAACTTGACTGCAAGCGCCTGCCGTAATTGCGGCAACCCATCGAAGCGCGAATAGACGTTATCTCCGCGATCGATAGCGCTGGCCGCAGCCTGCAGAACGATGGCGGGAACTGCGGTGTCGCAGACTCCTTGAGCCATGTTCAAACCCTTGAGTTGTGCGCAGGCCTGAGTCATCGCACGTATTTCCGAATGGCCGAGTTGTGTGATACGTCGATTGACGGTTCTTTTGGTCACATCAGTCTCCCCTTTACAAAGCCTCTTTTTTGGCAGAGCATCGTTCAAAAGGTCAAGCCTCTTTAGCCTTCAACTGGCCAGGCCACACCCCTCCAGCCGCCTAGTTTAGTCAATCATGTGGTTGTGATAGAGTTGCGCCGCCTTGCGGAATTCCACCGCAGGGCCGACACTGCACCTCCGTTTTTCTTCGAAAGGTCCGGTCCCGCCAATGGATGAACCTTCGGCCCCTTCCAATCGAACCAAGAAAGAGGATGAGGGTATTGACCGGCGTGGGAGAAGGCTCAAGATCGACAGACGCCTATTCTTTTTCGGCGAGGAGGATCTGGAGGGTGAAGCCGCGATTCTCGACATATCGACCGGTGGATGCAGAGCCACCTCGGTGACCGAAGTCAAACCTGCCATGACGTTGAAGCTATCCATTTTCTTGCAGGACCAACCCTGGCCGCTGCGTATCGATGAAGCGATCGTACGGTGGGTCAGCGGACAGGCGTTCGGTCTCGAATTCGTGGGAATCAGACCGGCGCAGCGTGAACGGTTACGGGCTATCGTGATGAAAAGCAAACTATGACCGAGAACGTGAAACAGGAGTGTCT
This sequence comes from Nitrospira sp. KM1, assembly GCF_011405515.1. Lineage (NCBI taxonomy): Bacteria > Pseudomonadati > Nitrospirota > Nitrospiria > Nitrospirales > Nitrospiraceae > Nitrospira > Nitrospira sp. KM1. The sequence goes on from NZ_AP022671.1 coordinate 2,468,795, forward strand.
CAGGCTTGATGGCGTGCTGTTGACGCGGGTGCGGCGTAGCGATGGTAGTATTTCATGACTTTTTTGACATAGGCTCGCGTCTCTGCGATTTGCGGAACGGACGAGCCCTTCACACGGTGCACGCCTGCGTTGTAGGCTGCCAATGCGAGAGCCAGATTCCCTTCATACCGATCGAGCAAATACCGAAGATGCTTCGAACCTCCTCGAATATTCTGTATGGGATCATAGCGGTCCGTGACCTGCAGGGAGACGGCGGCGGCAGGCGTCAGCTGCATGAGACCGACGGCGCCCTTTCGTGAAACTGCATCATGACGAAAATCGGACTCGGCCTTGATCACCGCGCGGAGCAACGCCGGATCCAACCGGTTTCGTTTTGCATAGAATCCCAATGCGCGCCCGATTTCTTCTTTGGAATAACTATGCCTCGTGTCTGCGTCCAGGCTCGTCCAGGCTGGGTAGAAGACAAATGTTGCAGAGGCTCCCACTGCCAATGACAGTCCGATAGCTCGACTCCAAAGAGTATGCCCTCTCATGATACCTGCCGTATATGGCAGCTTCCGTGCCACAACGGTTTATCCATAACCATTTGTTCCGACTCATATTTAGTGTAAGCGTGACTATATCGTCACACCCCAGCCTGTCGGTCCAATGCCTCGTCTGCGTCATTTTTGTGCCAGTTACAGCCTAAATTTACCCGGTAGGGACGGAATGTCCCCAGAGTTCCTCTAAGCGCTGAGCACGTCCACAGGTGTATTTGTAAAATTTGTACCGGACGGGATTCTTTTTGTAATAGTCCTGATGATAATCCTCGGCAGAAAAAAATTCAGATGCCGGTCCTATTTGTGTCACGATGGGCTGTTTGAATCTCTTCGATTGTTCGAGCATCTGCTTAGACTGTTCCGCCAGCCGTTTCTCCTCTTCGCTTTGATAGAAAATCGCGGAGCGATATTGCGATCCGTGATCGCAGAATTGCGCGTTCGCGGTAATCGGATCGACATTCTTCCAAAACGATTCCAGAAGTCGGGAGTAAGAAACTTTGGACGGATCGTATAGCACTTCAACCGACTCCGCGTGACCGGTTCGACCCGAGGAGACGTCCTCATAGCTTGGATTCTTCACCGTCCCATCCATGTAGCCTGACGTGACGGCAGATACGCCGTCGATTTTCTCGAAGGCCTCTTCCATGCACCAGAAACACCCTCCTGCAAAATACGCTTTTGCCGAGCGACCAACCTCGCCAGCCTGAGACATGGTTCGTTGTGATATCCCAATTCCGACTGCTGCCATCATCGTGATCAGCAGCACGGCCAATCCTGTGCGCGTCATCGGTTCACGCTTCATCTCCATACCCCTGGTACGTAGGTCGCGGGAGGAAGGCCTTCCTTACAACATCTACGTGTTGTTCACGGCACCGGATGTGTCGGCACTCTCCACTGCTTGCCTGCTATGTCACAAGCAAGGCAAACCGCTGGGACCCCTGGACGATGGCAACGGGGATTAGAACCGAGCCCAGGTTTGCGGCCCTTGCATCGCCGGACGCTCGTCTTGCTCCAACATTTTCAAGATCACGTTGATCGCATCCTCCGGCGTTTGGACGCTGAACACCGATTTGCCACCGAGATTCTTGAAGAACCTGTCCTCAGCGGGTGTTGCGCCGAGGAGGATGACGTATTTTCCGGCCTTCAGGGCCAAGGCCACTTCTGAAACCGTGCCGGCGCCTCCCAATCCGCACGCAACGATGACATGACTCGACAAGACACAAATGTTGTTTCTGGCGTTTCCCATTTCGGTCACGATGGCCACATCGACGTACTTGGACACTCGATCACGTGTGGACGGCAGGACGCCGACGGTCAAACTGCGAGGGACGCGCTTGGCTCCTTGGTTTGCGGCATGCATGACGCCCACGTCTCGGCCGCCTGTGAGAAGCACCCATTCGCGCCGCGCAATGAGTTCTCCAAGAGCGCGCGCGTTCTCAATGTCTTTTCTCCTTGCTTTGGCGGGCCCCATGACCCCGACCACATAACGCATCTACGTCTCCTCTGCGTGGTCTGCGGATTGTAGCCTTTTGTGCATCAGCGTTGTCAAAGTCATGTGCGCTCGGGCGCAGCGGTTTCAAAACCGGGAAGCCGCGAGATTCACGTCTGCATGTTCCCATGCCTTCACGAAACGGCGAGCGACTTCTGACGCTTCATCCTCTTTTTGCTGAGCTTTCAGGCTTTGCGCGAGACCGAAGAGAGCCCACCCATTTTCTGGATATCGCTTGAGATCTGCCCGGTAGACCGCTTCGGCCTCGGCCTGGCGCTGAGCGAGGAGCAAGGCCGCACCGAGATAGTGCCTGACCGAGAGCGGCCAGAGGGGGGGTTCGGAATACGGAAGCGCCTCCTCCAATCGTACGGCCTCTTGCAGAGCCTTGATCGCTTCCCCATAGTGTCCTCGGCGGACGGCAATCTCCCCGGCCAACATGCGTTCGGCAATCCTGATCTGTTCCCGTTCAATTTTTTCTTCAGGCGATCTGGTACGCCGAATCTGTTTGGTGAGCCCGGCAAGCGCATGCTGTTCGCCCGCCGCCCCTGGGAATCGTCCCGTCGCCGACAAAGCAAGCCCTCGGCCTAACCGCCAGACACTTTCCACCAGCCGAAAATCTTTAGGCGGCGGTGGCTCCTTCAACAATTCCTCCCAGCGTCCGAATCGGATCCAGGTGAACAATTTGGCTGTCACATATTGTTCTTTGAGCCGATTGTGACGCACTTCGTCGTCCGTTATCGTACCGAGCAGCGTACGCGCTGCTCTCAGCGATTCCACGCTTCGGCCTTCCATTGTCACTGACGACCAGAGGAAATGAAGATTATGACTGTAGTAGCCGTCCGCATAATCGCCGGAGAGATGCCGACTTGCCAAATAGGCTTCGTCGACTCGGGCCGCCTGCGCGTTGTGTTCAGCGGAATCGTGATACTTTCCGAGTCTGGCGTAGATGTGTGCCGGCATGTGCACCAAATGGCCGGCACCGGGCATGAGACTCGCCAGCCTGTCTGCACAAGGCAGAGCACGCTCCGGGTGCATCGACGCTTCCACCGCATGGATGTACAAATGGCACGCACCGGGGTGCTCGGGGTGAGTTTCCAATACCGTTTCCAGAGCGGAGACGATTTCATCGGTGCCCGCCTTCGGGCTTCCATCCGCAGTCCACAGATCCCACGGGTGCAGATCCATCAAGGCCTCTGCGAACAAGACGCCAGCATCGGGATCATGGCGGTACTGCCGCCATACGGATCGCATGGCATCCGCGTACGCCTTGTTGAGCACGGCGCGCCGGCCGCCTTTTGCGGCGATGTACCGTTTGGTGAGCGCATCGACATAGGCTTTGTCCAATTCGCCACCTCCTGCGGCACGGGCCTTGGCCTGCTTAATCGCCTCAAGGGCTCGCCGCTCATCGTCCTTGGACATCGCCGCATTGATGTTCGGGCCGAGCGCGAGCGCAATTCCCCAATGCGGCATCGGCGCCTGCGGGTCCAACAAGGCCGCCTGCTCAAACGAGCGGATGGCTTCCTCATGGTTGAAGGCATAGACCAGCCGCAACCCCTGGTCAAAATAACGCTGTGCCGTCTCGGAGGTGGTCGTGATGGGATGATGAAGTGCGCCCAGATTTTCAAACAATGGCGGAACTCCCCCCCAGGCGCTTCCGCAGGCCACCCAGGCCAGCATAACGGTCACGGCTGTCATGCCGACGAGCCTAGAATGTTGACGAGGAACCGTTCGCATGGGTGTGGGCTGAGATTCAGAAGGTCGTCACGCTGGAGAAGTTAAATTCTCGAATGAGCATGGACGGGACGAGCATCTTCCCCGTCTCCGACGTTACGGCCTCGGCGGGATGCGTAAAGCCTTCTATGCGGTTGAACGCCCGCAACGGGCTTTCGTGAAATCGAAAGTTTTTCACCGCCGACACAATTTGGCCGTTCTCGACCAGGAACGTTCCATCGCGCGTCATACCCGTCAGCGTGAGATCTGCGGGGTTGACCGTCCTGATGTACCAGAAATTGGTGACAAGAATCGCTCGGTCGATCTGCTTCAGGAGATCGGCGGTTCGCCCTTCGGCCACTCCGGTCATCGAGAGACAGGGGGCTTCAAGGGTCGGAATATCAGAAAGGCCATGCATCTTGGCCGTGAACCGATCATACATCAGATGATTCAGAGTGCCGTGTTCGATCCAGGTCGCTCTGTCGCTCGGCAATCCTTCCGACGTGAATCCGACGCCGAAGAGATCCGGATGATCGGGTAGATTCTGAAGGGTCAGGCGCGTATCTAGGATTTGCCGGCCGAGCTGCCCAGCTACCGGGCTCGTTCCCTTATCATATGATTTGGCGTCGAGCAGCCACAGCAGCCAGGTTACCAGCCCGGCCACCGCCGCCGGTTCGAGAATGACCGTATACTTCCCGGGCGGCAATTCACGGGTCTCCACACTACGCTTCGCTTTTCCGATTGCCGTCAGAGTCCGCTCCTGGACCTTGAGATGGTCGATGGAGCGGTGGGCCGCCGCGCTCCATCCCGTGGCGTCTCCCGCCTGGACAGTCAGGCTGAACCGCGCGTCCGTCCGAACCTCATGTGCAAACAACCCGTTGCTCGCGGCAATGCCGGCCGCGGCGGAAGACGACGACACAATGCCTGCAGCCTGAAGATTCTCGATGCGGCATTGACCGACAGCTTCGTTGGTGTATTCCAAGCGCCGTGCGGGTCCTGCCGCGGCTGTTTCCACTCTGGCAGTTTCTCGTTGCGCAAAGGACCGGCCCTCCGGCGGAGGGAGATATTCCGGATCTTCGGGTGACGCCTTGGCGATCCGTTCGGCCCGAAGCAAGGTGTCTTGCATTGAACCGGCAGTGAAATTCGTCGTACTGGCCGTTCCTCTTCGACCATCGAAGGCGACGGTCACGGTCAGAGTCCCACGGCGGGTATCGACGTTCTGAATGACCTGGCTGTTCGCAAACCTCGTTGTTCCGCTGTGTTGATCCGACAGCGTCACCGTGGTGGCGTCGCCTGACGATCGTTCAAACAGGAGATCGCAGAGAAAACCGAATTCTTCGCGGCCGGTCAATTTGGGCCAGCCTTTCATCGTCGTCACGATGTTCGCTACCCCCTGATGACGTCGACTTGCCGGAAGCGTGCCGGCGAGGCGGCATGGGTCATCCATCCCGACTGTCCAGGCTGCCCCTTCCCGCATGTGATGAACCCATAGCGCTTCCTATAGCTGCGGCCGGCCACGCCGTCACAGCGATTCCAGAACTCCGGCGTGATGCCATGGTAAATGACGTCGCGGAGCATATGGGAGCGCCTCCCGTTTTCGATCAGCCAAAATGCATCTCCTCCGAACTGGAAATTGTATCGCCGTTGATCGATGCTGTAGGAACCGTGACCCTCGATGTAAATTCCCCGCTTGACGTCTGCGATCAGCTCTTCCGGTGATGAGGTCCCGGGCTCCAGACCGATGTTGGCGATCCGCACGATGGGGACAGAGGCCCAACTGTCCGCGCGATTAGATCCGCGGGAACGGCCCTCTCCTATTTTCCCCGCCACTTCACGGTTCGTACAGTATCCCACGAAGATGCCTTCGCGAACGATGTCCCATTTCTGGCATTCGACTCCGTCGTCGTCATACCCCGTGGCTGCAAGGGTTTCGGGCTCGGTATTGTCGGCGACCAGATTGACGCAGGAGGTGCCATAGCGGAAGCTTCCGCGCTTATCGGTGGTGAGAAAACTCGTCCCGGCATAATTGGCCTCGTAGCCCAGGGCCCGATCCAACTCGCTGGGATGACCACAGGACTCGTGCATGGTCAAAGACAAATGCTCCGCATCGAGGACCAGGTCGTATCGCCCGGGCGGGACCGCCGGCGCTTTGACCTTCTCGGCCGCTTGGGCGGCAATCCGTGGAGCCTCGGCAAGGAAATTCGCGTCTTGAATCAGTTCATAGCCGGCTCGAAGGTGCGGAGTGCTGCAACTGCGGGAAGCGAAGCGGCCGTCATACTTGGCCGTTGCCGTGAACTCTCCTTGCCCGGCCAGCAGGTCGAATTCGATGTGAGATCCCTCAGTCGACGCGAATAGTTTCCGGTCGCGCCTCGCCCACAGGCTCGCGCTGCTACGGACGACCTCTGATTGCCGATGCACATATTCCATGGTTTCGCGGAGCAATTCGGCCTTTTGTTGCAACGGGACTGAAAAGGGATCCAGCAGGTACTTGGTGACCACCCGATCACGATGCGGAGGTTCAAGCACGAGCGTGGTGCGCTCTCTGGCCAGCGAGGCCGAGCTTTTCGCAATTTCAACAGCCAAATCCGCGACGCGTGGAATCTCTTCGAGGGACAGGACAGAACTGGCGGCAAACCCCCATCCTCCATGGTACAGCACCCGTATTCCAAACCCTTGATCGTCCGCATCTCTGATCGATGCGATCCGGCGATCTTCCCCGGTGATAGATTGACTGGTGCTATGAACGATCCGGATGTCGCCGTAGTCAACTCCGGCGGTGGCAAGACGCTTCAACGCAAGGTCGGCACATTCGTCCCAACTCGTATTCATCATCACCTCTCATCCTGCCAAACTCAGCGGTTCCATTCAACTTGGATTTCGCAGCAAGACGATCTAGGATTACAACATGCCAGCCCCTGAACGAACACCCCGCCAACACTTGGCCGAGCTGCTCACCGGCACCAGGTTGTCTTCCTATCAGCTGGCCCATATGCTGGGGATTCCGGAGCGCCAGGTTGAAGATCATCTGACGCACGTCGAGAAGACGATCGCTCATGACCCGACACGTCGTTTCATCCTTGAGCCTTCACGCTGTCCGGACTGCGGATATGTGTTTCGAGATCGAACCAGGCTGACGAGACCGAGCCGTTGCCCCGACTGCAAAAGTGAAGGAATCTCCGCTCCGCGTTATGGTATAGACGCACAACATGATCGTCAGGGCCGATGATCCACCTTCCCGGATAGATGCGTTCGCAACGACGATAGAAGGAATATGCACATGCACATTCGACTTATTCTCCTTTTGATCGCCTGCCTGTGGATGACAGGTTGTCCCGGCGATAACGCCAAGGAGATGCTCGAAACGGCCGAATTCGAGGAACGGCAGATGAACATCCCACACGCCAGACAGCTCTATGAGGAAGTCATCCGCCTCTACCCGGGGAGTCCGGAAGCGGTCAAAGCGCGCACCCGGCTGTCAGCACTGGGCAGCAGCTAGGACTTTGGAAACCATGGGAAGAAGGCGTTGGTTGTTCGTTGATAATCGCGATAATGCCGGCCGCGGCTTTTCAATGCTTGCGCCTCCGCCCAGGGAATGCCAGTCCATTTTATCAGTGCCAAGCCCATCACAACCGGGCCGATCCATGTCAAGGGCCATCCGGGGGATCCGGCGGCCATTACGACGTACGACCACCAATAGAGCCATTCGAAGAAATAGTTGGGATGCCGGGAATACATCCAGAAACCATCGCGGCAGACATGGCCCTTCGCGTCCGGCCTGGAACGAAACCTCGTCAGCTGATAATCAGCCAGCGCTTCGCCTCCGACCGCGATGATTCCCACTAGGAATCCCCCGAGCTCCCACAGGCCGAACGGGGGTCTGGGATTTTGCATCGCTACCAAACACGGCAAGGAAAACACGGCCACGGCGACCGCCTGCATCTGGAAATAGCCAAATACCAGAAGCCTCTCGTAAGGGCCCCACTGCCGGCGCAAAGCCGCATACCTGGCATCTTCTTGCTTGCCCATAATCCGGTGAACAAGGATGAAATAGCCAAGACGCCCTGCATAGAACGTAACCAGTGAGACAATCAGGACTTTGCGTTCGATATCTCCGGGCACCGATGCGGCGTGCCAGCACACCGACACAATTAATCCGAGACACCACCCTAGATCCGCGAGAGAAGCGTTGCGCTGCACCGTCCGTTGTATGAGCCATAGCGCGCTCATGATAACGACCATGGCCACGTACACAACCACCGACGACGCCAGCGGGTCAGTCGCAGTCATAATCTCTTCCGTCACTGTGGATGAGCTCTACCCTCGCTCATAATCCCAGAGATCTCTCCCTCGGCCGGCACGTCCATCGAGCCACTCACGGAACCCCGGGATTCGAAATGACAACATCCTTTGCAGCTTTTCGCAGCGGAGGGAGAGATCGGCCGGCCTCGGAACGCCGAGATGGGTGCGTGCAGAGCCTGCAACGAGACGGCCCTGAAGTTCCGGATACCAGCGAGACAGGAGGTCACCGATTTCCCATCGTGACAGCCGTTCGCTACCGGCCACATGATAGAGTCCCGGCCTGTCGCGGCCGACCACTTCCCAAACAATCCGGGCAATCACTCCGGCAGGCAAAGGGCATCGGAATTCATCGGTATAGAGGGTAATGGGCTTACCCGCCTGTGCCGTACGGGACATCTCTTCCACGAAACTCCTGTCGGCTCGCACGGATACGCCCGCGGTGAGGACGATCCTCAGGACCGTGTGTCGAGGGTTCTGTAGAACGATTCGCTCGGCGTCCAGCTTAGTACGGCCATATACGCTGAGCGGGACGGGGTTATCGGATTCCTCATACCGGCCCTTCTTGCCGTCGAATACATCGGCGCTCGAGAGGAAGATGAACGGCACAGCCTCGGCCAGCTTAGCAAGATGAGCCGTGGCTCTCACGTTGACACGCTGCGCATGGTCGGGATCCCGTTCGCAGTCGGAAATCCTGCTCACAGCGGCACAATGGATAACGAGGTCCGGCTTGTCCCGCAACCAATAGGAATCGAGCCGCTTCGTATCGGTCAGGTCGAAATCAGAACGCGCAAGTCCGACGATATTCCAGCCCGGTGCCCATCGGTGCGCAGTCTTAACGAGATAGTTGCCGATCAATCCTCCCGCGCCGGTGACCAGGGCACGCAGAGTCATGTCTGCACGTGACCCAGTGTCCGGATGCCAGGCACTTCGAGAATACGCACGTTCTCAGCCGGATGGTCGACAGCCCATCGCAACGCCGCCAGCATTTCCTGCAGCGTCAACAATCCCAGCCGCAAGGCCGCTTCCCGCCATCGCGAGTGGCGTTCACACAGCCAATAACCCGGCTTGAGGAGTAGCGGCCACCAATGTCCGGGCCCGAGGATGTACCAGGGGCGCAGTACGGTCGCCCGAAGGCCGCTGTCTCGCAATGCCATTTCACATTCGGTTCGGACCGCGATGTAGTCTTTCATGACAGGTGCGGGATGAGCCACACTGACGTAAATGAAATGTGGGACGCGGGCTTCGGCGGCCGCCTGGATCGATGCCAGACCGGCCACACGATCGACCGCACGGAACTGCTCGCCTTTCCAAGGCGCAGGCTTCGGCGTCCCGATCAGTTGGATGATGGTGTGGATCTGATTGAGATTGGCCGCGAGAAAGGCAGGATCGAGGGCATCACCAATCAAGGGGGTACACGTTCGAGGCAGTAAGCCGGCCGAGACCGGCCTCGCCGCCGCGACCACGCGATGCTTGTGATTCTGCAGCAAAGGGATCACACGGGAACCGAGGTACCCAGTCCCGCCGAGTACGAGAACGCGCCTCCCGATTCCAGCTGTGCTCATGGTCACCGGTAGCGAAAACGGACGCCTGGGTCTGCGGGGCCCTTCTCAATGCCTCGTCAGTTTGCGATACCTGATGCGGTGGGGCTGGTCAGCTTCTTTGCCCAAGCGTTTTTTCCGATCAGATTCGTAATCGCTATAATTCCCTTCGAACCAGAGAACCTTGCTGTCTCCTTCGAACGCCAGGATATGCGTGGCGATCCGATCGAGGAACCAACGATCGTGGCTGCTGATGACGGCGCAGCCAGCGAAGTTCTCCAGCCCCTCTTCCAGCGCCCGCAAGGTATTCACATCGAGGTCGTTGGTTGGCTCGTCCAGGATGATCAGGTTGGCTCCTTCTTTCAGCATGCGCGCAAGGTGGACTCGATTCCGTTCGCCTCCGGACAGCTCCTTGACCTTCTTCTGCTGATCCGTCCCCGCAAAGTTGAACCGGGCGCAGTAGCCCCTGGCGTTGACTTCGACCTTCCCGAGCTTCACGGTGTCATGCCCCTCTGAGATGATCTCGTAGACCGTCTTTGCGCCGTCGAGACTTCGATCCTGGTCGACGTAGCCCAATTTGACCGTCTCGCCAATCCTGATCGTGCCCGCATCCGGTTTATCCTTGCCGATGATCATCTTGAACAGCGTCGTCTTGCCCGCTCCGTTGGGTCCGATGACACCCACGATCCCGCCCTTTGGCAAACTGAAGTTGACATTTTCATAGAGCAGGTTGTCCCCGAATCCCTTGGTCACCCCCGCGGCTTCGACGACCACATCGCCCAAGCGAGGACCGGGTGGAATATAGATTTCCAGATCGTCTGTACGCTGCTCCTGCTTCTGATTGACCAGCTCCTCATACCGGTTTAACCGCGCCTTTCCCTTGGATTGACGGGCCTTGGGCGACATGCGGATCCACTCGAGCTCGTGTTCGAGGGTCTTCTTGCGTTTCGACTCGGCCTTCTCTTCCTGCGCGAGGCGCTCCTGTTTCTGCTCCAACCAGGACGAATAGTTCCCCTGAAAGGGAATCCCGTGGCCGCGGTCGAGCTCGAGAATCCATCCGGCCACATTGTCGAGGAAGTAGCGGTCGTGTGTGACGGCGATGACAGTGCCCTTGTACTGCTGGAGATGCTGCTCGAGCCACTGGACCGACTCGGCATCGAGATGATTGGTCGGTTCGTCGAGAAGAAGAATGTCCGGCTCCTGGATCATGAGCCGGCAGAGCGCCACACGACGCTTTTCCCCGCCCGAGAGCTGGCCGACCTTCTGATCCGCCGGAGGGCAGCGCAGCGCATCCATCGCGATGTCCAGTTGGTTCTCCAACTCCCAGCCATTGGCCGCCTCGATTTTCTCTTGAAGATCAGCCTGTTTGTCGAGGAGTTTCTCCATCTCGTCCGGAGACGATTCGCCGATCTTATTGCTGACCGTCTCATACTCCTTCATCAGCGCCACCAGTTCCTTCTTCCCTTCCTCGACGATCTCTTTGACCGTTTTGGAAGGATCGAGTTGCGGCTCTTGTTCCAGGAGTCCGACGCTGTACCCCTTTGACCGTGTGATCTCTCCCGTATAGTTCTGATCGACTCCGGCAATGATCTTCAGAAGTGAGCTTTTTCCCGAACCGTTGAGCCCCAAGACGCCGATCTTGGCGCCGTAATAGAAACCGAGATAGATTTCCCTCAAGACCTGTCGCTTGGGCGGATAAACTTTGCCGACGTTGACGAGCGAGAAGATGACTTGTTTGTCGTTGGTGGCCATAGTGTCCTTCGGATTGATTGGGAAAGGGTGACACCTTAACAGAGCCGGCGCACAGACCTCAAGAATTGCTCAACTCCTGGGTGGCGGACCAGATTGGCATAGGTCGTGCCGGAGATGACCGCAAGACGACATCCCTCAGATGCCGAGATCCTCTCCGAGGCGTAGTTCCGTTTCGTCGAGGATTTCCTCAAGACAGGTAAAACAGGCAAATGGGAACCGGTCGACGGGAAGAGCGCACACCTCTCCAATCGATGTGTTGGTCTCGACCGCAGGGCCTCCGCATTCTTTATGAATAATGGCCAGCATGACGGTCACTCCACCTCGATGACCAAACGGCGCAGACGTTCCATGTGTTCCGGAGCGCTTAAACGGTGATCTCCTGGAACGAGCAGCAGTTCGACCGGAAATCCTGGATGGATGACCGACAAGCGTTCCGCAAATTCGACGCTTCCGCGAAAGTGAATCACCTTGTCCTGAAGGCCGTGAACAATAGTGGTTTTGACGGGCCGAAGACGGTGGAAGCTATCATTCCAGGATGATTCACTCTCTTCAACCCATTTCCAGGCGAGCGGCCAGTCTTTATGCAATGGATCGTCATCCCACGGCATCCACCCCGTCTTGCGCCACGCCTGGCGTCTGTCTTCGGAAATGGAGCCCGCCCGCACCCCCATCATATTGAACGCCGGGGCGACCATGATGAGGCGTTCGATCAACTCATGCTCGCGGGCTATCAACCATGCAATCCAACTGCCCAACGAATTGCCGACGACCGTGATCGGTGGTCCGGTCTGTAGCGAAGCCAGTACGACGCGGGCATCCGCAATCCAATCTGAAAGCGTATAGTCGCGAAACCGGCCGTCGGAATCCCCGAATCCACGTACGTCGTAACAGCTGAAACCCCATCCACGCTCCTGACACCATTGTGCCAAAGCCTTGCTCTTGTTTCCCCACCGTTTGGAAAGGAATCCTGTGATAAAGAGCACCTGGCGATCCACGCCATCAAGGCGATCCCCTCGAATCATGCAACCGTCCGCTCCTTTGACCTCAAAGGCCCGTACATTCATGTCTTGGTCAGTCGTCATGTCGGAACCTGAAAACACACTTCTTTGATAATCTCGGTTGGCCGCATCGTCGTGCAGTTCACCACATGATGGAGGTCATTTCCCCGAATGTTGAGGAATACGGTTCATGAAGCGGGGGCCATTCGATACAGGCCGGAGTCGCACAGATGCTTCCCCACACCAGCATCGAGTTTGTCAAAAGTCTCCGTGTCATGTAGCACCCAGCACCCTGCTCAAGAAGGCACCGAGGCGAAGGAGCACGGGTTCAGGAATTTCATGTCCTCCGCGAAAGCTGTGCCAGTCTACCGTCAGTCCCGCCTTGACGAAGGCATCGCGCAGCCGCTCGGCCATGAGATAGGACAGAATTTGGTCCTGCATCCCATGACTCTGGAAGACCGGAACGCCGGACCGCCGTGAGATCGCAGGTCGCCAATCCTGTTTGGCGATCAAGGTCCCGGAAAGCTGAATCAGACCGGCACAGGGAAGGCTCGTCCTCATGAATACATCGGCGGTCAGCATCGCCCCCTGCGAGAAGCCTCCGATGCAGGTCGTTCGAGGGTTAAATGGCAGACTCCTGGGCAGCTGGGACAGGAATCGTTCGAACGTCTCGCGAGCCTGGGGGAGACCGCGCGGCACCTCGTCGGATAGATCACGCACACGGCCGGCGGCTCGATCCGCCTCGATCCTTGCCATGTCGATGAGCCACCAGGCGCGGGACTCTCCGTAGCCCATGCTGAGCGAGAGCGGACCCTCCGGATAGAGAAACCTTGTACCCTTTGGGACGGTCAAGACTTCTCCGATGGCGACCAAATCGTCGCCCGGAGCACCGAAGCCGTGAAGGAGGATCACGAGAGGGCCGTCTCCGCCGCCTTTCCCGTCCGTCCCACCGGTTATTCTGGTCTTCACACCGCCTATGAGTGCGTGATGCATGTGCGAGTCCGTCAGCGGACGTAGAGATATTGAAGCAGCGCGATCAGGCCATAGAGTGAGGATTCAATCACCGGCTGCTGGTAGAGCGGCACGAAGGCTCCCTTCTCATTATTTTCCACCTCGTTGATAATGAATTGAATCTGCTTGGTACGGATATCATAGTTCTCTCCGACACCGAGAATTTTCACCATCTGCCGGCTGAGACCCGCTAACATCGCGGCCTTGGCTTTACTGGCCGCCTGATAGAGAAGAAATGCGCCGATGAGCGCCACCAAAATGTTCAACGCCCAAGCCGACAGCAAAATCACGGGATAATTCCAAATGTCGAAATAGTCGTTTCTGGCCGCGATCATGATCAGCAGGGCGATAAACGGATACCGAATCATGCGATTGACCACTTCGGTGCGCTGGGCGATGAGATCGACGGTGGCCAGATACTTGAGCTTTTGAAACTCCGCTTTCTGAGCTGACCCCAGGCCATACTCAGCGAGATATTCCTCCTGGACCTGATCGGACCATCCGCCCGTCGAATTCGTCAGCCAGCCGATCCAGCGCCGGCACAACATAACGGCATCGAATACCGCAAGATTCAGCAGGACGACGGCGGCCATACTGATCCAGGTCATGAATGCGTCCATCGTGCAACTCAGATGACCACGGCAAGGTCTGATCATTTCCTCATCAAGAACCCACCGCTTCAGCGCCCACAGGATCGCCAGGTAAAAGAAAAACAAAATCAGGGTCCGAGCCACCCGATGCGACGGTTTCCCTGCTTCCCGATACCATGCCCAGGCCTGATCCACGGTCGCTGGAGTCATCGTGGCCGGAGGATGATGAACGCGCTTCAGATTTTCCCAAAAGCTCCGCCACGAGAATGGCCGTCGGCTGGAACTGTCTTCGAATCGGAATTTTTCCGCGATCCGCTGATTGTTTCTGGCCAAATCTCGGGCGCCCTTGGTCATGAGTACGGCAGAAAGAATCACGACGATCACGCGCAGAGTTTCGCCAGGCCAGAGACTGACGCCAGCCGTCAGCGAAAACGGTTCCCCTTCATCGTGATTGGCGAGCAGCGCCGGTGCTCCGCCCAGCGCGATGAAGGCGGAGAAGGAGCCCAATAGTACGATGCCGAGCACACCAACCAGTGTCGGATTGGCGGATACCCACAACCATGTCCGCTGATTGCTCCAGGCGATGATCGTGCCCACGAGAAGCGCGATCAATACGGATGCGGCAACGGCCGTATCGTTGAACCCGATGCCTTGTTTCAGCTGGCCGAGTTGCGGCGTATGGTCCAAGTCAGGCCGTAACGGATGGATGGTGCGGATGCCTTCGCGGTCGACGACGCTCAAATCCACTGCCCCATTACGTCCGACTTCGAAGATTCTGGGATGCAACCCGGCATCGTACAGCCGGTCATCAGGAGTGAGAGCCACATGATAGGCGGTCGAGCAGGATCCATCCGCCCGTTGCCCTCCTGGGGTGCAGACGACGTGCTGAACGGCCTGCAACGCAGCGAAATAGGCTGCGGTCTGGTAGCTGCCCCGGAACGGCGGGACATCGCGCTGGAGTCCGCCTTCCAACTGAAGACCGAACGGCGAGACGATGAGCATGTTGCGGGTCGATTTGTATTCGCTTGGATGAAGATAGCGTCCGTCGAGGTCCACCGTGAAAAAGATCGCGTGAGGAAATGACGGCCTGAGCGCCTTGATGATCAGCAAGGCATCGTAGGGATCCGAGCCAAGGATCCCAATGGCCCTGGCACCCTCTCCCTCATCGTAAATCCTCGCGGCAAGCGCCCGCACATAGTCGGTCTGGCTCGTGCCTTCGGGGCGATCTCTCGTATTGTCTTTCGCCTGGTCCGGAGCATTCGCCTTCGCAGCCCTCGCCGCTCGCGCCGCGTCATCACCCGGAATCTCCCCGTCAAGTCCGCTGAGGTAACTATAGCGGAACACATTGAGCGTGAGTGCTTCATACTCCGCCGGTCGCTGGATCTGCAGATCGAGGGCGCGAGGAACGTTCGGGCACACGTGCTTGATCTCGACGGGAACCTGGATCTTTTTTAAATCCTCTTCCGGAAACGTGGCCACCTTGGCACAGGCCGCGGCTCGAAACTCCACCGGCAGGGTTCTGCCGTAGAACGAATCCCATTCCCCGATCAAAATGACGGCATCCCAGCCGAGTCGGACCTGGCGGCGCTCCAATTCGCCGACCAATGCATCGAACAGTTCGTTGTCGGAACCAATATCATAGGCCAGCCGGATATTCGCATCCTTGAGTCGTCGATAGAATTCGTGTTCGCAGTCTTCGTACGTGGCACAGACCGCCCCTTTTCCCGATTCAGCCTTCATGCCATACGCGAGCAACCCTTTCATGGCGCTCGCCCAGGGGGAGAATAATTCGATCGTCCCGTCGGCGTTGGGCCAGACTCCGACCTCTTCGTGTGAATCTCGGTACAGACGTCCTGACTCTTCCAGAAGAGTCCGAAATCCCGATGAACGGCGCGGCCCGATGATCTTGAACGTGACCGCGCGCTGCGAGGCTCCGTCCAACCGAATGAGCTTGCGTTTCCCATCGTTCAACAGGCACTCGCCCTTTTCATTGTCCTGGCACACGAGTGCCTGGGAGAGGGAAGACAGGGTGGAAATGAAACCCCGATCAAGGGCTTCGTCGGCGAGCCAAATGAGGAGCACCCCGGTGGAGCGCGAGTTCATACCTCCACAGACCCGGGTTTTCCGAAGCCGGTACCATTCGTAGGGAAGCGCTTGGATGGGACCTTGACGTTCCCATTCGATAAAAGAGAGGTGCCCTTCATCTTCAGGAGCATAGCATCCTACCCCGAGTCCCGTGCCGATCGCATAACGGTCACGAATCCGGGATTCGGTGCTTTCGACGTATGGCCCGCCGCTCGTGCTCACAAACAAGACGGTGACGCGCTCGCCGTTCTTGACCCGTTCCCTCAAGGCGTGGCGGAGCGGTTTGAGCCGTTGCGCAAATGAGCCCTCGGGCCCGGATTTGGGAGGAATAGTCTTTATCGCGCGAGAGACGGCCGCAACTGGATCTTCCCACAGGCGCGCGCGCACCAGCTGCTCTCCCGTGGTCGGTTTCATCTCGAGGCCGGCGCCGACCGGTCGCGAGCTGCGCAACGGTTCCTTCACAAGCAGGACACCCGCAATGGCCAGGGCCAGCGTCAGCGCTCCGGCTACGGCCAGTTTCGAATCGCCGCGTGCTTTAGCCATGAAATGGGATTCTCCGCGGGTACGGCAGCGCCACTGTACAGCGACTTCTCAAGGACTTTCCAGTAGCTGGAACAGCATGAGCACATCTGTGGCAGGACGGCACCGCCGCGAGGGCGGCGCGCCATCGTATCACCATCACGTTCGGAGCAGAGCCGCAAGTCGATCTCAGCCCCGACGCCGGTCGGGATCTCTTATTGGGGGGCGTTCGGGTTCAAGACCACCCGGTAAATGCTGCCCCCGCTCGATGTGGAGCCGCTGACGTACATATACCCATCCGGTCCCTGCTTGAAGGCAATTAACCCACCGGCGGCATTTTGAACGTCCAAGGCCACGGAATCCGATGCGACCGTTTTGAATGAGGGATCAAGCACAAGGCGATGAATTTTCCCCTCCACATAGTCCGTGAAGAACAGGTTGTTGTGATAGAGCGAGGGATAGACCGAAGTGGCCTGCAAGGCGACGATATTGGTAATGCCAACCGGTTGCTCCAAGACAAAGGCGGGATCGATAAACCGGGGATCGCCCTTTCCGGTCGTTTCAGGCCAGCCGTAATTGCCGCCTTTGGCAGCGAGATTCACCTCGTCGTTTACGGTGGGTCCGTTATCCGTAAACCAGAGATCGTTGGTCGCCGGATGCACGGCCAAGCCAAAGCTGTTTCTCACACCGTACAGCCAGGTCCGCGAACCGGGGAACGGATTATCGGCCGGGATGCTGCCGTCGGTATTGATACGAAGGATCTTGCCGTTCAACGACGCCGGATCTTGAGCTAAATTGTCCTGCGTGGCTTCCCCGACCGTAACATATAGCTTTCCATCTGCTCCGAACAACAAGACCCCGCCGTTGTGCTGGTCGGCTGCAAGAATACCGTCGATGAGGATTTGCTCATTGCCCGCTTGGCCATTCATATCCGTCACCCGAACGAGACGATTCCGTTGCTGATCCGGTGTCGAGAAATAAATGTAGACAAATTTGTTTGTGGCATAGTTGGGATCGATCGCGATTCCGGCGAGCCCTTGTTCACCCAGTTGACCGACCTCTGTGTGGTAAAACGGCGTGGTCCGTCTTTGCCATGCCCCTCCGGCCGTATCGATCACCCAGACGTTCCCGCCCTTGCCATCGGTATAAAAAAGCTGGTCACCCGGGGCAAACGCCATTCCATTGGCGGATGCGTCGATCATGGGCTCGAGGTCGAAGTCCCCGGCAGCCGTCGACTGGGCGACGGAGAACGTCAAGATTTGCATTGCTTCGGGATTGGCGAGCGGCTGATGCGCGGCATCAACCAGCACAAACTGGACCTGGTGCTGTCCGGCTCCCAATGCAAACATCCGAAAACTCGTCGGACTGTGCCAATGAACGAGATGAGTATGGCCCCCCTTGTACACGACACCGTTCTCATCGTCGATTCCCGGCCCGTTGTAAAAGTGGTGTGGCTCCGTATCACCATCGACGAAGAAATGCAGGTGCGATTGTCCGTTCACCCCGATCGAATGGTTCAGGCTCACAAATGACACCGTCACCGGTCCGGGAACCTCGCTCCCGCTCAACGGAGAAATCGGGACAATCGTGGGAACCGGGGCGCCAGCCACGCCTTTCGAAAAATACAATGCCGTCGATGATCCGACAGCCTGGTTATCAGTCCCATTCGCATTGACGAGCTGAAATACTATCGCGTGCTGTCCGTCGGGAAGATTGTTGAATCGGAAAGATGTCGGGCTCAGCCACTCGGGCTCCGTCGTTTCAACCCCGTTGTAGAGGATTTTCTTATCATTGCCGTTCAGAACCGTATAGGGATTCGGATCACCGTCCAAAACGAACCGCATGTGGGGCTGTCCAACCCCGCCGATGGTAAAGTTTGTGGTCGAATACACGATGGTGACGGGTCCCGATGCCGTACTCGCATTTTGATCAGGACTCGCGATCGTAATTCCCACTGTTTGATTTGAACTTCCGGAAGTGCCGCCTCCACCATTCGTGGTACCGGGGGGGGGCGCCGAACCGTCGGATCCACTGCTACAGTTCATGAGCGTAAGAGCAACAAACAGCACGACACTCGCTTGATACAAACGGCTTCTTCGCGACATGGAATTCCTCGAATTGGGGGTACCCGGGTGTGAAATCAGCTTCCGAAAAGACTCAACGGACTGTACCTCTTGCTTTCATCCTTGCTATATACCTCTTTGGAGTCAGAGGATTTTACGTAGGCATACACACATCGATATCGGGGATTGATCGATCACATTTCTTTGCCTCGCTCCGTGTACGCGAATCTTAAGATGAGCAACTGACGGAGAGGTGTTTACCCCAATTTGGAGGGGACGCGGTGTATCCGGACATTTCCGGGCGATCCGTAAAAGGGTCCTGCAGTAATCTATACAACCGATCGATTTCGGTAAAGTCTTTCCGGTGCGCCTTGTCAATCGCCTGCTGCGCCAGATAATTGCGGAGCACGATGGCGGGGTTTGTACGGTTCATCCGCGTCAACCGTTCCTCGTCCCGGCTTTCCTCGCTTCTCAGCCGCTCGGCATACTGCGCTGCCCAGTGATCGAACATCTCGCCATTGATAAAATGTTCGCGCAGGCGGCCGTTCACCGCTCCCGGAGCGGAGGAGAAGGCCGCGAGTTCGCGAAAGACAATCGTGTAGTCTGCATGACTGTCCTGCATGAGTTGCAACAACCCCTGGATCAAGACCTCGTCTTCGGGCCGCTGTTGCGTCAATCCCAGTTTTGCTCTCATGAGCGCGGCATACTCGCCTTCATAAAGCGGCGTGTAGTGGTCGAGCGCCGACTTGAGTTCTTCTTTCGCCACCAGCGGGAGGAGTGCCTGCGCGAGGCAGCTGAGATTCCAGAGTCCGATAAAGGGCTGTTGATTGAAGGCGTAACGCCCATTGTGGTCCGAGTGATTACAGATGAATCCGGCGTCGTACGCGTCCATGAATCCATACGGCCCGTAATCCAGCGTCAACCCGAGAATCGACATATTATCGGTATTGAGGACCCCATGGGCCCAGCCGACCGCCTGCCATCGCGCGATGAGTTTCGCGGTGCGTTCGACGACTTCGTGAAAAAAGCGCGCATACTTGTCCGCGGCGACATGAATCGCAGCAAAGTGTTGACCGATGACAAAGTCGGCCAACACTTTCAAATTCTCGTACTGCTTTCGATAGTAAAATACCTCGAATGTGCCGAATCGGACATGCGATGGCGCCATGCGGACCAGCATGGCGCCCGGTTCGGTCTGCTCACGATAAATTTTATCGTCGCTGCCGACGAGACAGAGGGCCCGGGTAGTCGGAATGCCCAAGGCATCCATGGCTTCGCAGCATAAATACTCGCGGATGGTCGAGCGCAGCACCGCCCGGCCATCCCCGTCGCGGGAAAAGGGCGTCATCCCGGCGCCTTTGAGATGCAAATCCCATTTCTGTCCCCGCTCGTTCCGAACTTCCCCCAACAGGATGGCGCGACCGTCGCCCAGTTGCGGCACATAGACGCCAAATTGATGTCCGGAGTACAGCATGGCGAGTGGGTCCATGCCCGGCGCAAGCATGCTGCCGCCGAACAGGGCGGCGAATTCCGGCCGGGAACATTCCCCGTGGTCGAGATCGATCAGCTCGATCGCCGAGCGGTTGGCATGGATGAAATATGGAGGTGAGGTGAATGGTGTCGGGTTCTGCTTGGCGTAGAACGATTCAGGGAGACGGGCGTAGGTATTGTCGAACCGAAGTGTTTCCAGTGTTTGCTTCCTCATGTTACCCATGAGCCGAGCATGACAGGACCGCAGACTCGGTTTCAAGCCGAGGGACTCACCAAAATGCCATGCCCCTTCAATGCTTGTTCGGAGAATTTCGGCACGTTATGAATGAGGCGCGTGTCTGCGCGAGGAGATACTTACGGATCCAAGACGTTTAGGCTACCGTACGCCGGTTTGGATGTCCCGGTCCATCGTGAAGACAAAGACCCGTTCGCCAAGCTGTACGTCGATGTCGGTAAAGATGCCGAGAATTTTGGCACGGGAGATGTCGCTGATCTGATCACAGAGCTTGTCGCGTCCCTGTGCGATCAGAGTTTGGCGAAGCCGTTTGACCATTTCCACACCTTCAACGGTCTTGGCCAATTGACGTTCAGCGGGCGTCAGCACCCCCTTCAGTCTGACGACGATCATGTCGCGAACAATGACGGCTCGCACCTCGTCAGGGCCCCGGCCCAAGAACTCCTGTTCGAACTTAATGATGGCGTTCCGTACGGCTGTTTCCACGGATTGATTATAGATTTTGATGGAGCACCGGGACAAGGAGAATACGCGGAGATCCCAACCTGCGAAGATGTCGACTAGGTCTTTCGGGCCACAACACGACCGGACGAGAGGACCGCGTCCACATCCTGTGCTTGACGGTTATGTCAGCGCCGTATTAATGATGGTCATCATCGATGAGCGCGTCCATGTCGCCTGTTCCGAATCGATGACTGCAAACAGGCGGGATGCCGCATAGTTCGATACTGGTCCGTAGGGTAACCGGCAGCACGAGCGAGCGGCCGGTTGCAGTGCAAGCCAACCGCGACAGCTCGACCGGGAGGTCGAGAGGCCGGGTTGGCTTTTTTCTTTATACGGGTGTGACATGTGGACCTTCGCCGTGCTGCTTGTTCCGTTGCTGCCGCTCCTGACCACATGTATCGTGCTCGCGGGCGATGAAGCGGCGATTCGTAGACGGGTCAAGTTTGCGGTTGGCCCGATCGGTGCCGCCTTCGCCGGCGCCGCGGTGACCCTCTATATCGTCGCGACGCAAGGACCGATCACGGTCCGCTTCTATGATTCCGGCTTGGCCGGGTCGTTTCCCGTGCCGGTGGGCTTCTATATTGACCGTCTGAGCGCGGTCATGATGGTGCTCATTTCCGCTATCGGGACGATCATCTATACCTACTCCCTCCAATACATGAACCAGGAACCCCACGAACGCCGCTATTTCGCGCTGCTCGGCATCACCGTCTGCGTGTTGCTCTGCATGGTGTCGAGCGCCAACCTCATGATGTTGTTCATCTTCTGGCAACTGCTCTCATATCTTCTCTATCTCCTCATTCATAACCACACACACGCCGCGACGCTCGAAAGCGCATTTCGAACCTTCACACTGCTGCGGACGGGGGACGTCGCCTTTCTCGCCGGCACCGCGCTGGCCTACGCGCTCTACGGCACGCTGGAGTTTCCCGAGTTGTTTGCCGCAGCCGTTCAGTCGCAGGTCACGATCACCCTAATTCCCGGCTTGGACTGCAGCGGGGCCACAGTCGTCACGTTGCTCTTGTTGATCGGGGCCATGAGCAAGTCGGCCCAGTTCCCGTTCCACATCTGGCTCCCGCGTTACCTGTACGCGCCAACGCCTGTGACGGCGCTGCTGCACGCGGGCATCATCAACGCCGGGGGGTTCTTGATCAACCGGCTTGCGCCGCTGTTTGGATTGAGCTCGACGACGCTCCATGTCGCGTTCGTCCTCGGAACGCTGACGGCCGTACTCGGGGCCTCCATGATGCTGGCCCAGAACGACATCAAGAACATGCTGGGGTTCTCGACGATTGGCCAGATGGGATATATGATCATGGAATGCGGGCTTGGGGCATTTTCGCTCGCGGTGTTCCATTTGATCGCGCACGGACTGTTCAAGGCCACCGTATTCCTCAATTGCGGCAACGTCATCGGCAAGGCCCGGCTGGAGCCGCATTTCCCCCATCCCGCGAAGACGGATGAGGACACTTATTCGAACTTGGCCTGGGCAACCGGATTCGTCACGACGCTATTGATCCCGTTGCTGATTCTCTTGGTCACGCACGGCGTGCTGCGAATTCCCCTGCTCGAAGCGCAGGGCACCGTGATTTTTCTGTTCTTCATTTGGATCACGTCCTCACAGGCCATCTTGACTCTCACGCATCTCCGGGCTGTCGCGTCATGGAAAGTGTCCGCCGCGATGCTGCTCACCCTCTTGTTTATCGTGTTCGTGTACCTCTTCGCGGTGGAGTCGTTCACGGCCTTTTTGTATCCCAATCCGGTGGATGTCGCGTCCTACTTCAAGGCGGCGGCGCTGCCAAGCCGCCTGTTCGACGTCATGATCGCCGCAGCAACACTCATGACCGTCATCGGTTGGTGCTATGTCTATCTCAGGGCTCACGGCCGGTCCCTGCCGATGCCGGCCTGGGTCTACGCCTTCCGCATACGGCTCTATGTCCTCTTCCTGAATCGGCTCCATGTCGACGAGGCTGTCCAGCGACTGGGGCGGGCCCCACTGTCCGCTATCCGGCGATGCGAGGAGCTGACGCCGGGACGGATGTCGTGATCGCAGCTTGACGACGATCCGGGTGCCGTATTAATGGTTAGCCCCTGATGAGGTAGTTGTGACGCTCGTCCTGTTGGTACCGCTCCTCCTGCTCGCGGCCGCCTGCATCGTGCTATTCGGACCGCACGGCTCCGAACATGCTCGGGTGAAGGCGGCCGGCTATCCCATCGCGGCCGCCTTCCTCGGCTCAATCGCGACGCTGCATCTCGTGACAGCCCTCGGACCCGTCTCGATCCGGTTCTACGATCTGTCCTCGATCGCCTCCTTCGCAATCCCGATCGGATTTTACGTCGACCGGCTGAGCGCGGTGATGATGACCCTGATTACAGGCGTCAGCGTCATCATTTACAGCTACTCGACAGGGTACATGTACCAGGATCGGCACGCCCGTCGGTACCTTGCCATGATCTGCCTCACGGATTTCGTCCTCATTTGCATGGTGTCCGGCGCCAATCTCATGATGCTGTTTCTCTTCTGGCAGATCCTCAGCTACCTGCTTTACGTGCTTGCCCACAATCATGCCCATGCGGGGACGCTCGCAGGAGCGTTCAAGACGTTTACGCTTCTGCGCGTGGCCGATATGGCGTTTCTGGCCGGCATTGTGCTCGCCTACCAATTGTACGGAACTCTCGAATTCCAAGAGCTCTTTGCCCGAGCCGCCGACACACCGGTCATGTTGTCTCTATGGTCCGGTGTGGAGATAAGCGGCGCCACGGCCGTCACGCTGCTCGTTTTCATCGGGGCGATGGGCAAATCGGCACAGTTTCCCATCCATCTTTGGCTGCCGGGATCGTTGTTCGCGCCGACACCGGTACATGCGTTGCTCCACGCGGGCATCATCAACGCCGGCGGGTTCCTGATCAACCGGCTCGCGCCGTTGTTCGGGCTCAGCTCAACGACGCTGCATGTCGCCTTTCTTGTTGGCACGGTGACCGCCATCCTTGGCGCCTCCATGATGCTGGCCCAGAACGACATCAAGAAGACGCTCGGGTTCTCGACCATCGGCCAAATGGGGTACATGATCATGGAATGCGGCCTGGGCGCGTTCTCTCTTGCGGTATTTCATTTGATTGCACACGGCTTATTCAAAGCGACCGTGTTCCTGAACTGTGGCACTATCATTCACAAGGCGAGACAGGAACCCGATTTCCCGCATGTCGATCATCAGGCTGAGGAACCGGGTTTGTCCCGCCTCACGTGGTTCACGGGATCCGTCACCACGCTGTTCATCCCGCTTCTCATTCTGTTGATCACGCATGGCGTCCTGCACATCCCCTTGCTGGAATCTCAAGGGACGGTGATTTTTCTGTTCTTCATCTGGATCACCTCGTCGCAGGCGATCCTGACGTTGACGCGTCTGCGCCAGGTTGCGTCGTGGAAAGTCTCGACCGCCATGCTGATGACGCTGCTGTTTATCGTATTTGTCTACCTGTTCGCCGTCGAGTCGTTCACCGAGTTCCTGTATCCGAATCCGGAGGAAGTGGCGTCGTACTTCAGGGCCGCTGCTCTTCCCAACTGGCTGTTCGATCTCATTATTGTGACGGCCACGATTCTGACCGTTGCCAGTTGGTCCTATCTCTACATGAGCGCCCACGGGATGTCCCTGCGAATGCCTCCATGGGTTCAAGGTTTGCGCGTACGCCTGTATCTCCCCTTCATGAACCGGTTGTACGCCGACGAACTCTACGCACTGATCGGGCAGACCATCATGCGTGCCGTGCACCAGGTCGACAAACGGGAGCGAGGCTGGTCGAGATGATGGACGGTACGATGATTCCTTGGCTGCTGGCCGGTATCCCGTTGGTGGGGATGCTCGCCTGCCTGCCCTTTCGCTCGGATCCCGGACGGCTAAAACAGTCCTCTGTCGCCTGGGCCATGTTCAGCCTCGTCTCGGTTGCGGGATGTGCCAACCGAATCGACGTGCCACCTGAAGGACTTCTGCCGCTCTTCCTCCTGCCGTTGGCCGCCACAATCTCGATTCTGGGGCAACCGGTTCACGAACATCACCGGCTTTCGTGGATGTTGACGTTGTTGTTTCTTGGATTGGGCTTATCCGCCATAAGCATTCCCCCGCCGATCGGCTTCTTGAGCTTGACACTGCTCCTGGCTCTGATAGCAGGACTGCTCTACCGGCACCACAGCGAACTCTGGCCCAGATCCTCGTGGGGCATCGGCGCCTACGGTTTCGGTGCTTTGTGTGCCGTCGCGTCAGCCGCCGCCGATGCTCCGCTGTCATCGGTGGCTTCTCTGTTGACCTGCGCGGTCTTGCTCCCCCTCGTGCCCTTTCACGATGGTCACCTGACAGCGCTGACGCGGCTGCCAGGCAGTCTGCCCTCATTCATCGTCGTGCTCCTTCCACTCGCCGGTCTCCACCACCTTGCGGCTGCCATGCCGACGATCCCGGACATCGTGGCTTGGACCGTGAGCCTTTTCGCCCTGGCGGGAGCTTCCTACGGCGCGCTCAAGGCGCTGGCACAATCCCGTGTCCGTCTCCTGCTGGCCTACGGAAGTCTCTCGTTCTTTTCCATTCTCTGGTGGTTCGCCGCCGCCTCGCGCACGGCGACGCCCCGGTCCGCTCTCCTGGTAGGGACAGTGGGCCTGGCTACAAGCGGGCTCATGATCGCCTGGCAGGTCATCCGTACCAGATACGGCGATGACGTGGACCCGCAAGCCATCAGCGGCCTCGCGACCGGCATGCCGAAGTATGCGGTCTTACTATCGCTGCTCGCGCTGGCGGCGATGGGTCTGCCGCCCTTTGGTGTCTTCGCCGGATTTATGGGTCTGCTGTTGAGCCCACCGTTTCCTTCATTGGCTGGCCTGTTCTTCACGCTCCTGGCGTGGCTTGCCGCCTCCTGGTACATCATGCAGATGGTGCAACGGCTGCTCTTCGGCGTCCGGCGGCCCGAATTGCGATACACCGATCTGCTCCAAGCCGAGTTCGCTTCGTTATTGATCGTCGTGCTGGTCCTTCTCGCTTTGGGGCTGGCGCCCACGACCCTCTTCGCCTCCGAACGGGCCTTGCTCGGAACCGTCACTGCCGGAGACTCGCCCACGTGGATTCCCTAGATCGCGCGACCGACATCGAATCGAAACGGATGGAGTTACGGGGGGTCGTTCGCCTCGCCGGCGAAGTCGTCGCGCAGTACTGGCCGATGCGGACGTTCGTGCATCACAACCCGCTCCACAGCCTCGAGTATCTTCCCTTCGAGGAAACGGTCCGCCGCGGCAAGCAATTCATGGGCGGGAGCGGTTATCTTCCCGGCGAGGTGTATCGTCAGTATTTCCGGTCGGGGCGGATCCGCTCCGAACACCTGGACGAGGTCTTGACCCCGCTGGTGCAGGACACTCACGTCGCGATCGGTGCCCGCATCATTACGCACGGCGGGGTGCTGCGCGCCTGCCTGACCGAGGGACTGGGATCGCCTGCCGTCGAACCGCTCGACAGTCAGTTGCCCGATCCCTCGCACGCGCTGATCGAACGACTCGCAGCCCGGCTTGACTCCGTGCTCACCTATCCGGACCTCCAGACACGCCTACGCGCCATCGTGGATGCCGACGAAGCCGCCTTGGGACGATGGCTCACGCTGTCGCACTGGTGCGACGATACGCTGGGGACGCAGATCGTCCGCCAGATCAATGATCAGCTCATCAAATGGTGTGAGGCCTTCCTTGACGAAGGGCACGCGACCTGGGCCATGCCTGAACGCGAAAAGGGCCTGTACCAAGCCTGGAAAGCGATCGCCGCTCATGAATGGTCACCCTGCGGAATTGCCGATAGCGGCCGAAAAATTGCGGCCCTCCCCGATTATCCCGAGGATGCCCTTCTGGAGAGCCTTGATGCACTGGGCATCCCGCTCGATCTTCGCCAGGATTATCTCTCGCTGCAATTGACCGCTCTCCCGGGCTGGGCCGGTTTCATCAAATGGCGCGGCGAAGAACGGGACTATCCCTGGCAACAGGCATATCCGGCGGGGCTCGTCAAGTTCCTGGCCATCCGCCTCTGGTACGCGCGCGAGCTCGTTCAGAAAGCTTGCCGAGACGAACTCGGAATCGACGGTCGCTACGAGGCCGTGACCGCATACATGCGCAGCCGGCCAGAAGAGTATTACTTGCGGCGACAGCGGGTTGCGGGGCGATTGCCGGCGTTGTACGCGGAAGAGGTCGATCGACTCGCCCACCAGGGAGGCAACGGGTGGAAGGCGGTGCTTGATCGCTACCGAATCGAGGTGGTTCCCCGGCAGGCAACGGCAGCCCGTCGGGCAGCGGCCAGAATCCTGCTGGCGCTGGCGCAATCACTGGACCTCGATCGGGAGCAGCTCGTGACGACCCCTCCCGAAACGCTGAAACAATTGGTCGAATGGATTGAGTCATTTCCGGAGTCCACTCATGGTCCGGTCTGGCTCAAGGCCCTCGAATCCAGCTATCAGAAGTCTTTATTGGGACGGCTCCGATCCCGGACATCGGGTGCCGAAGCACCGGCACTCCGGCCATACTCGCAGTCGGTCTACTGCATTGATGTGCGATCAGAACCGTTCCGTCGGCACCTGGAATCGACCGGCGCGCACGACACTTATGGCTTCGCCGGGTTCTTCGCCGCGTTTATCCGGTTCCGTGCCTGGGGAAAGGAGCACGAGACGGAACAGTTTCCCGTCATCATGCGCGCCAAGAACGAGGTCCGGGAGATTCCACGCAGTTATCTCGATCACAAGGTATCCACCCATGAAGCCCGCACGAAGTGGGTCCATGCCGGCCACACGCTCCTTCACGATCTCAAGGAGA
Source organism: Nitrospira sp. KM1 (assembly GCF_011405515.1). Taxonomy (NCBI): domain Bacteria; kingdom Pseudomonadati; phylum Nitrospirota; class Nitrospiria; order Nitrospirales; family Nitrospiraceae; genus Nitrospira; species Nitrospira sp. KM1. Next base: position 2,496,444 of record NZ_AP022671.1, read on the forward strand.
ACGTGGTCACGCCCTATGTCATGGTGGAATCGTTAGGATGGGTGTACGCCATTCCCATTTTCGGCAAGACCTTGTGGCCGTCACTTTACCGGCGATGGACGGCCTGGTTGCGGCGCCTGTTCGTCCCACCCATCGCGACGACGTTGACCGTCGGCAAGCTGGCCCCGGATGAAACCGCCGAGATGCTGGTGGCCCAGCAGCAGGCCAGGATCCGGACAGCACTTGAAGAACACACGGGGCTGCGAAAGTCTCGGATCACCCCTCTGCTCGTCGAGGCTCTCCGGCAACGAGCCCTGGGCGGCACGGGGGAAGTCGATCAGGTGTTCCTGGATGCCGCTACGCAGGCCGGGCTCTCACCGGAATCGCTCGAACGGCTCGTGGGCGTCCTGCAACGGCAATACGACATCAGCGCACGCTCCGCGTCCCATCAGCGGGAACGGATCACGCGCACCGGATTCACCACAGAAGAGCAGGTGCTGACGGTGGACACGGCGTTGAGGATGATGGGCCTGACACGGAATTTCGCGCGGTTGGTCTTCTTCTGCGCGCACGGGAGCACCTCCGAAAACAATCCCTATGAGTCTGCGCTCGATTGCGGCGCCTGCGGCGGCAACGAGGGCAAGCCCAATGCTCGGGTTCTGGCCATGATGGCGAACAATCGGACAGTACGGGAACGCCTGGCCAAAAATGGCCTCGACATCCCGGCCGACACCCATTTCCTGGCCGGCCAGATGGATACCACGACCGACCAGGTGACGTTGTTCGACCTGGAAGATGTGCCGCCGACCCACCGCGCTGATCTGGCCCGGTTGCAGGAAGATCTGCAGGAGGCGGCCGAGCTGACCAGTCAAGAACGCTGCGCGCGCTTTCCCGACCTCGAGCCGGCGCCGGTCGGAAAACGGGCGGCGGCTCACGTGCGAAAACGCAGCGCGGACTGGAGCCAGGTCCGACCGGAATGGGGACTCTCGGGCAACACCGCCATCATCTTCGGCCGCCGGGAACTGACCAAGGGTCTCGATTTAGAGGGCCGAGTCTTCCTGCATTCGTACGACTACCGGGAAGATCCGTCCAATCGCCTGCTGGAGGTGCTGCTGACCGCACCACAAGTCGTGGCGCAGTGGATCAACATGGAACACTATTTTTCCATCACCGACAACGAGGTCTACGGAAGCGGAAGCAAGATCTACCACAACGTCGTCGGAAGACTGGGGATCATGTCGGGGCCCTGGAGCGATCTTCGCCTGGGGCTCGCGCGGCAGACCGTCATGAATGGCGAGCTTCCCTATCATGAGCCGATGCGGCTGCTCACGATCATCGAGGCGCCGCGGGAGCGCATCGACAAATTGATCGGACGACACGAAGTGCTGCAGCACTTCTATCACAATGAATGGGTCCATCTCGTCGCGCTCGATCCCATGGATACGGTATGGTATCGATATCGCCCCACAAAGGCATGGGTTGCGATTGATTGAGCATCGATGATGCCGACGGAGCAGTCACGTCCGGACCGGAGGGACTTCCGCATGCGGCCGGCGGGGCTGATACACAGATTCCTCATACTGACTTCGAAAGGAGATTGAGTCCATGGGTGGGTTGACGTTACATTCGATGAAAGAGATCCGCGTGATCGTGGCCGGTGAGCACCGGGCCTTCGTGACGGAATTGCTCGACCGCGTCAATGCGACGGGCTATACGATCATCGGCAACGTGTCGGGAAAGGGCCACCATGGCGTGCGGGAAGCCCATTTCATGTTCAGCGAACAAGAAAGCTTGGAGATGATCATGACGGTGGTTCCGGAAGAGAAGGTCGAACCTATTCTCGCCGGTCTCAGGCCGCTTTTTGAGCGCCATTCCGGCGTCATGTTCGTCGCCGACGTGTCCGTGAGCCGGCAGGAGTATTTTGGGAAGAAAAAGCCGTCGAGCTGAGGGAGTGTCGCGGAGACATCTCCAAGAGCGCCCTTGTCTTCGAGCCCTGAACACGTCTACAATGCCGATCCTGCGACTCGGCAGAAGATGTGCGTGGCATGGAGGCGAGAGTGAAGGGTTTGCGGTTCGAAAGGATCGGCCAGGGTCGCTACTATAATGTCGTGTTTCATCTTGGGAGCACCTACGTGCCTGTAAGCGATGAAACGATTGAGGAACTCAAGGCGCAAAGCCTACTCCCCGCCGAACGTTTTCTCGATCTTCTCATCGATCGCGTGGGCTATTCATCATACCTCAAGGATCAGATCCGCACAGAATTAAAAGGCTCCGGCGATCCTGTGACGCAGATTACGGTGCTCCAGGGCGCCATCCGCGAACTGTAATCAGGCGTTGAAAAACGCCGCCTGCTTCGTTCTCGCTTTACTCAAGGGCTCAACGTATCAGCAAACATACGCCTCGCCTTCCCGCTCGCTGCGGCCTCGCTGGCGACGCTTTTGAGCGCCTGCAGACCCAACCAAAAGGGGTACGTCTTCAGAATTGCTCTGCCTTAGGCATTGAGGCATTCACGAACACGACTGATCAATCCCTTTAGAGTGGACAGGCTGCGGGCCGTCCATACACCACCGAAGCGTTTTGAGCAATCCCGACTGATGGTTCCCCATGGCGGTCGCTTCGTGCGCTCAAGTATATTGAGCTCTGTCAGAGGATCTCGTTTCCATACTCGAACTAGTCGATCATTCACTGGCTCGAAGACTCCGTGATTCGTGGTCCACTGTTCGTTTACTGAGCGCGGCAGCCTAATAGTATCTACTCGGAGGGCAATGCCGCGGGTCCAACGAATTCCAGGCTCGGTCGGGGGGAGGGAGTCAGATAGTGCATCATTAAACTGTCTTTCGAGCTGATCTAGATCAAGCATCAACCAAGATGTACCTGTACCAGAACCCATTTGTTTCTGAATCTCGACAGGCAGTTCGACTCCGGCATCTATCCCGAAATTCCCAGTCTGCCGATACCAGCATAGGACTCTGGCTTGAAGTCCCATTGCTGCAAACTGATCGTTCAACTGTCGAGGCCATGTCACCGACATGAACTCCAAAGGCTAACAACATGTTCATCTTGTTACTGAGTCATCTCTTCTTATCGAATGATGCTAAGCGACAACGGTAGTCAGGTCAGTTAGTTTCTTTTAAGACCTTAGGAACCATTCACCATGGTAAGGCATGCTATAACCGACCGGCCACCGTAAGCTTGTTGAGAATGCGATCCGTCAGCTTGATCCCTTTTGGGCTTCTCCCAACGGCCCGCATCCTCGCCAACAATGAGTCGGTATCTATAGGCATGCTGTACGCCGCTTGTTGGAGATAGGAGAGAACCTGAAAGTTCAGATTCCATCTATGGGTATCTGCTGTTGTCTCAGGCGTTTCAGCAACGGCTCCGGAACGTTCTTAATAACCAAATTGACCATGGCTTCGTTTCCAAGGATGCTAAACCGGATGCTGTTATTTCGACAGCCTGCTAATCCCCGACCCGCCCTTCCTGAAACAGTTGATTCATGATGGCGTTTTTCTTATCGGGATCCTGGTAGTACTTGAGCGCCTTGGCATAGTTGTCCATCGCGCTTTCCGGCTTTCGCCGTTGTGCATAGTATTCGGCAATACCGTGGTACGCTCTCGCATCCTGTTCGTTCGCCTTCAGTCCTCGGTTGAACGCCTCGAACGCATCTTGTAAGTGACCTTTCCGTAGCGAGATCCAGCCTAGCGCCGTGTGTGCGGGGCCGAAGTCGGGATCGGCTTGTAACGCATCTCCGAACTCCTTCTGCGCCAGATCCATGCGGCTGCGGGTTTCGTAGAGGCTGCCGAGTGCGAAGTGCACTTCCGCATCATTGGGATTCAGGCGCAAGGCTTCTTTGTACGCTTGCACCGCCGGCTCCAATTTTCCCTGTTCGGCAAGCGCGCAAGCCAGATTGGCATGCGCCAGGCTGTCCAGCGGGTTGAGTTTGATGACCTCGCGATATTGCGGAATCGCCATTTCCAGGCGGCCCTGTTCCTGATAGGCCACGCCAAGATTGGACCGGGCCGGGGCAAAAGCGGGATCAAGCCGTACTGCCTCACGATATTCCTTGATCGCCATCTCCGGATGCCCGGCACGTTCATGGATCTGCGCCAGGAAGTAATGGGGATAGACCGACGCAGAATTCAGTTGAGCGGCTTGCTTGTAGGCGTGGATCGACTGTTCGGACTGACCTGACTGAGCGAGGAACAGGCCCGCCAGCAGATGTGCGGAGGATTCGTCGGGGTGCGTCGCCGCAATATCTTCGATCCATTCTTTGACGGAGGCGATATCATGCGGTTCCTGTAGTGACTTCGCATGGATCGACCACGCCTCGGCGAACTGCCCCTTGACCAAATGGACGACGTTGAGCGCAAAGTTCGGACGAGGGTCCGGCGTGCCTGATGGAGTCAGGCTTATCCATGCTTTCGCCTCCCGAGAGGCTTCGTCCCAATCTCCGCGAAGCAGCGCAGCCTCGCACCGTGCCTGATGCTCGCTCATGGATATCGGTCCCGGCTATCGGGTCAATGTATCTTCAATATCCGGGGAGGTCGCCTGCATATGGTGGCCCAGCGACGGATACCGCTCAGTGAGTTTTTGCTTCATGTGCCATGCGATGGCCCGATAGGACCAGTGCCCCTTCACCCCGGATCGTAGTTTGGCGATATACTCGGCCTCGGCAAAATCCATTTTGAACAGACAGCGGACTTTGCATCCAAACGGAATCGCATAAAGAGCCGCCTCCGCACTGACTTTCTTCAGCCGTTCGATGTCGGACAACACCACGTCCATCGCTTGCCGATATTCATCTGCAAGTCCGGCTTGCACGAGCGGCGGTGGGACGTCATAGCCGTGCACGGTCGTGAAGTTCTGCTGAATCTGCTGGCACCGGCGATGCCGGTGCATGTCTCGCCATCCTCCGATATCCATCAACACGTCGAAGATGAACGCGTAGCCGCTCCGGAATTCTTTTATTAACTCATCATATGGGCCGCGACTGCCCAGCGCCACCGCCATCGTGTCCTGCTTTTTCTTCTCTGACCAGTTCCGCACTTCGGCCAGAATTTTTCGATACGGCGCTTGAGACACCCGATACAGGAGCGTGGCAATGGTTTCGTCAACAGGATCGTGTAGATCAATGAGATCGACCGACTCCTGTTTTCCCCATGAGGCTGGTTGATCGAGATCGGTCCCTTTGAGCGCCTCTTTGGCATAACGGGAAAGGTCGCTGTAGACGCCGGCCTGATATTCGTTGGCCTTCGCATGACGCGCCAGGGTTGGAGCCATGGGCTCGTTCAACCCCGCGGACTGTCCGGAGAGTTCCCCCCACACGTTCATCGGAGGTCGCAGGCAGGCATCCTTCAACTCTTCTCCGATCATCCGCAGTTCAGGCAACTGCGAGGAGAGCAGACGTGTAATTTGCTTCTCCAGGGTCCTGATGCTGACGACTTGCCCTACGTTGGTGCGGGATGCCAAGGGGAGAAGGTATCGCGTCGCATCGAAGGCTCGAGCGGCGATCGTCCGCTGATATTCCGCTGCTTTCATGTCCTGTGGACAGGGTTCTCGATTGGACAGAAAGGTCACGAGGGGCTCATGCAACTGCCGATAGATTTCTCCAAGGCTTCGAAGCACACCCAGGTAGGTACCTTCTGTTTCACTTCCATGAATCGCATCCGGCACATACCAGCCGCTGGACGCGAAGTTCTGGTACCGGCTGGACTTGGCCTGCCCGTCCCATACCGGTTCGTCTTCGAGCCTGACAGCGGCCAGTTCGGTAATATCTTCAAAACACACGATCACGTGGCCAAGATCGGCAATGGAGGCATGGCCGTAATCGAAGTAAAACTGCTCCCAGAATTTCTCCGACGAATGTCCATGGACCCACTTGATACTGTTTTCGATCGAATCGGGAGACCGGCTGTAGCGCGCCAGCGCATAGGCGGATTTCTCCGGAGGCATCGGCGCCACGGCAATGACACGACGGGCTGGACGGTCGGCGCTCATTTGGACTCCGCCAAAGAAAGAACGGCACTATAGCCCTCCGTTCATGTCCGTGCAAGCGCATCGCGTTGACTTGCCAGCAAAGCCGCCGTTATAGTCCGCTCGCATCGAGATTTGGCTCAACGAAACGGCACTCCTCAATGATCAAGGGCATCAAAGGCGTCAAAGATATCCTTCCCGAAGACTCCGCTCGCTGGAGGTTCATCGAAAACGCCGCGAGGCGATGGGGCGATTGCTATGGTTTCCGAGAGATACGCATTCCAATCTTCGAACTCACCACGCTGTTCGCTCGCAGCATCGGCGCGACCACCGACATTGTCGAAAAGGAGATGTACACCTTTCCCGATCGTGACGGCACGTCTTTGACGCTTCGCCCTGAGGGGACGGCCGGGACTGTGCGGGCGTTCATCGAACACAATCGTGGCGCAGATCCTATCCCGCAGAAGTATTTTTATCTTGGTCCGATGTTCAGGCACGAACGCCCCCAGGCCGGACGTCTACGGCAATTCCATCAGTTCGGTGTGGAATATTTCGGCACGCAGGACCCCCGGGCCGATGTCGAGGTCATTTCATTGCTGTGGCGGTTTCTATCCGACCTGGCGCTGCCGGCGCTCACCCTGGAGATCAACAGCCTGGGGAGCAGTTCGGATCGCGCAGCCTATTTGCCGGTGCTAGTGGCCTTTCTCAAGAAGAAGGCCGGACAGCTCTGCGAAAATTGTCGGCGACGCATCGACACGAACCCGCTACGTGTCCTGGACTGCAAAGTGCCTGAATGCCGCATGGCAACCGAGGATGCTCCTCAGCTGGTGGCACATTTGTCGCCGGAGGCCAAGGATCATTTTGATCGAGTTCTGACAGGCCTCACAGCCCTGGGTATTCCCCACCATCTGAATCCCAGACTCGTTCGGGGGCTGGACTACTATTGTTTTACCGCGTTCGAAATCACGTCATCGCACCTTGGCGCGCAGAACGCTGTTGGTGCAGGTGGACGCTACGACGGATTGGTCGAGGTCTTGGGAGGTTCCCCGACTCCAGCCATCGGCTTTGCAACTGGTTTGGAACGCATTTCTCTCATGTTGCCGGACCAGCGTCTTCCTGATGCAGGTCCTTCTGTCTATGTGGCAGCGTTCGGAGCAGAAGGTTCACGAGCGGGAGTGATACTTCTCGACGAACTGCGCCGGGCCGGAGTACCGGCGCAATCCGACTATCGCTCTACGACCTTGAAGGCGCACCTCCGCCAAGCCGATCGCAGTCACTGTCTCTATGCCATCCTTCTTGGCGACGATGAAATTCAGCGAGGTTCAGCCCCTGTTCGCAATATGCTGACCAAGGAACAACAAGACATCGCTCTTCCAGACCTTCCACACTATTTTCACCAACTTCAAGCCCCATCATAAACTGCAGTTTTTTCGTGTTGACTTCCTTCCGTAAAACTCGTACGCTCGCGCTCAAATGTTAATGTAACCATTTGATTATTAATAAGAACTTTCTTTGTGTTCTTCTTTTGAAAGATGGCATCACGTAAACTTGGACTCTTGTTATCCACAGGCCCTTCTCAGCCTAATGTGAATGCGGTGGTCCGTGTCTGTGAGGCCGCTCTCCGACAGGGAATTGATGTGTATCTCTATCTCATCGATGAAGGCGTGAAAAGCCTGCCGGATGTGAGATTTACGAGCCTCATCGATAATGGACTGAAGATGTCGGTGTGCGCATACGGCTGCCATCAGCATGGGGTATCGACTGGGGACCTGGATTCGCGCATTTCTTTGTCCGGACTTGTCGTGCTTTCCGGCATCATCGACGGGTGTGATCGCTTTCTGGCATTTACATAGAGACAGACTTCCTTGTGTCGAAAAAAATTGCCGTTGTCATAACCGAAGATCCCACGAAGTCACATCGACCCGTGGAAGCATTGCGGATCGCTCTTGGGCTGTGTGCGGGAGACCATGACACCAGCGTGGTCCTACTCGGCAAGTCCTCTGTTCTCGTCGGGGAAGACATCGACGATGTGGTGGACGTCGATATTCTTGAAAAATGCCGTCCCTCCCTGGCGCGACTTGGCGTTCCGTTTTTCGTAGAATCTGGTTCCGAAACATTACGATTGCAAAATAGGTTCCTCGTGACAGGCAAAGATCCTTTAGAAATACGTACGTTTCTCGCATCTGTTGACCAGGCAATCATTTTTTCATGAACAAGATTCTTTACCTTTTGAGACGTCGCCGGGAATCTATCGACAAGTCGCTATTCGACTTTTCTGATGCTGTTGGCGAGATGGTTTTCTTACGTGACAGCGGTGGTATTTCCCCGTCATTGCTGGTTACGGACATTTCAGGAGCGGAATCTTCAATATCGTATGATGATCTCGTGAGAAAAATTTACGAAAACGATAGGACTATCGTGGTGTGAACTGTCCTTCTTCTCCGAAGATATGTCTAGAAGAAGAGAAGAGTCGTAGTGAACGGAGTAAGAGTAAGAGCTGTGAATTCTGAGGATGCTCTACAAGCCATTGAAGATGAGGAAATATTTTTTAGTGTGTCGTGTGGACAATGAAGGGGAAAAGTTATGGACGGCCATTGGGCAGCCCGTTCATAACCCTGTGCTGTCCAGACAATGACATGGGAACGGCCATTCTTTGTATTGGCAAGAGTTATGGTCTTAGGGAAAGATTGCAGGAGATTGGATACAAGTTATCCACAGTTGTGAATAAGTCTGTGTATGGGAATGGACACAAGAACCATGACAGCATCGACGGTATGGCAGGAAGCTCTGGCATACATTCAGGGTAAGGTTCCAAAACAGGTTTATGATACGTGGTTTACGCCGGTTCACCTCGAGCGGATTGAGGACATGACGGCGCACATCGCGGTCCCTAATAAGTTCTTTGGCGACTGGCTTAGTCAACATTATGGTCCTCTCCTGAAAGAGGCGGTCTCTACTGCTCGGGGCGGTGGTGAAACTTCTGTGGCGTTTGTCGTGTTCAGCCGGCTCTCGGCAAAGAACGAGGATCAGGCCGCCCCCTATCACGTAGTGAAACAAGCCGCTCAGGTGAAACCGCGGCGCGGGATTCAACTGAATCCGAAATATACGTTCAAGAATTTCGTTGTCGGGGCTGGGAATCAATTTGCTCATGCTGCATGTATGGCTGTGGCCGAACAACCGGCCAAAGCGTATAACCCGTTGTTCATTTATGGGGGGGTCGGACTTGGGAAGACGCATTTGCTGAATGCGATTGCGAACCATGTCGCTGAAAGAACTGATCTCAGGATCGCATATTTGACGACCGAGCAATTTACCAATGAGGTCATCAATTCAATACGCTACGACAAGATGATGGATCTCAGGAAACGGTACCGTCACATCGATATGCTCATGATCGATGACATTCAGTTTTTAGCTGGGAAAGAGAGGACACAAGAAGAGTTTTTCCATACCTTCAATGCCCTGTATGAGGCCCATAAGCAAATCGTCCTCTCCAGCGACCGATTTCCAAAGGAGATGCCGGACATCGAAGAACGGTTGCGGTCCCGTTTCGAATGGGGGTTAATTGCCGACCTTCAGCCTCCAGATGTCGAAACGCGCATCGCCATCCTCCGGAAGAAATCGGAAGACGAAGGCGTGACGTTGCCGGAGGATGTCATACAATTTCTGTCCACGACGATGAAAAGCAACATCCGTGAGTTGGAAGGGTCGCTCGTTCGGCTGGGGGCGTATGCGTCCCTGACGGGGCAAACCATCACGCTGGAGATGGCGAAAAATGTGCTGCGTGATCTCATTGGCGACAAGAAAAAAATCGTGGCGATGGAAGATATACAGGAAACGGTCAGCTCGTGGTTTCACGTGAAAGTTGCAGATCTGAAATCACGGCGGCGGAGCAAAACGCTCGTTCACCCGCGTCAGATTGCCATGTATCTGTGTCGGGAATTGACGGATGCGTCGTATCCGGAAATCGGCCGTCTGTTCGGAGGCAAAGACCACACAACAATCATCCATGCCTGCCGCCAGATCACCAAGGCCAGGGAGCAGGACAACGCGTTGCAGGCAACACTGGACGGCTTGAAGGAAAAGATCCTTCGCAATTGAGCGGGTGGAGGGGAGACTGGGGATTATGAAAGTGAAAATGGGTCGCGATGAGCTCCTGACCGGGCTCCAACGGGTACAGGGCGTTGTTGAGAAGCGGAACACGATGCCGATCCTCTCGAACATTCTGATCGAAGCCAAACAGGAGGGAGCCGAAATCGTCGCCACCGACCTTGAGATCGGTATGAGGGGTCTGTACAAAGCGTCGGTTCAGCAGGCCGGAGGGATCACCGTCTCTGCGCGCAAGCTGTATGAGATCGTGAAAGAAGTGCCGACCGGAGATATCGAGTTGACGTCAGGAGACAATCACTGGACGACGATCCAAGCCGGAAAGAGCCAATTCAAGATCGTGGGCCTTCCGAGTTCCGATTACCCGGCTCTGCCGACCATTGAGCGCGAGGGGTTGACCCCCTTGGCCGGCGCCGGATTGTTGGAATTGATCCGCAAGACGTTGTTCGCGGCCGGAGACAATGACGCCCGGTATATTTTGAACGGTCTGCTCGTCACGCTGATCACATCGGAAAAGAAAACGACCTTGCGGCTCGTGGGCACCGATGGGCATCGGTTGGCCGTGGCGGAACAAGACCTTGGCAAGTCTGGAGTCAAGGGGGCGCCTCAAGAGATCAAGGCGATTATTCCGAAGAAGGCGGCCCATGAAATGCGGCGTCTCCTCGAAGAAGGCGGAGACAGCGAACCCTTGATCGGGTTTACGAAAAATCTGATGATCTTCCGCAAGAGCGGATTGCTCCTGACGTCTCGATTGATGGAAGGGAATTATCCCAACTATCAGCAGGTCATCCCCAAAGAGAGTAACCGGAAGATCATGGTCAACCGGTTGGAGCTTGAGAGTGCACTCCGCAGGGTCTCGGTGCTGTCCAAGGACAAGGCTAACGCCGTAAAATTGTCCTTCACGGCGGGGCGCATGAGCCTCTTCTCCAGCAATCCGGATTATGGTGAAGCCACCGAAGATTTGCCCGCGCAATATGACGGCGAGGCGCTGAACACGGGATTCAATGCCCGGTATTTGCTGGATGTCCTGAGTGTCATGGATGGCGAAAAAGTTTCGCTGCAGATGGATAATCCGCTGAGTCCATGTCTGATCCAGGAATCGGAGACGCCAGGGTTTCGGTGCGTGGTCATGCCGATCAAGATCTGACGTACCGCGGCAGCTTGTCCGAAGGTCTGTCCCTATCACGTAGGAGACGAATGGCGACGAAAGAATCCGACGACACCTCTCAACACCCTCGCGACGTCAAATCCGATAGCTATAGTGCCGACCAGATCAAAGTCTTGGAGGGGCTCGAAGCCGTTCGCAAGCGGCCGGCGATGTACATTGGCAGCACGGGTGTGGATGGCTTGCACCACCTCGTGTACGAGGTCGTCGATAACAGTGTCGATGAGCACATGGCCGGATTCGGCGAATCGATCGAGGTGATGATCCACATCGACGGCAGCGTCACCGTCATCGACAACGGCCGGGGCATTCCTACCGGAATGCACCCGACTCAAAAAAAATCCGCCGCAGAAGTCGCGCTCACCGTCTTGCATGCGGGAGGAAAATTCGAACAGGGGGCCTATACTGTCTCCGGCGGTCTCCACGGTGTCGGGATCTCCGTCGTCAACGCGCTGTCCGAATGGTTGGAATTGGAAATCTGGCAGGACGGACTGGTATTTGAACAGCACTACGAACGGGGCAAGCCCGGGGCGCCCTTGAACAACACGGGAAAAACGAAACGTCGAGGAACCCAAGTCCGCTTCAAGCCAGACGGGCAGGTTTTTGAAACGCTGGAATTCAGTTTTGACGTGCTCGCGCAACGGCTTCGGGAACTTGCCTTTCTGAACAAAGGGCTGACGATCACCCTCAAGGACGAACGGCGAGAACCGGCCAAGGAACAGGTCTTTCTCTACAAGGGGGGTATCGTCTCGTTCGTCGAGCATCTGAACGAAGCGAAGACGCCGCTCCACAAGCCGATTTATGCCAAGGTTGAACGATCCGAGATGATCATGGAAGTCGCTCTCCAGTACAACGACAGCTACGCGGAAAACCTTTTTTCGTTCGCCAACAACATCAATACCAAAGAAGGCGGCACGCATCTGGTGGGATTTAAAGCGGCCCTGACCAGAACGATCAATAATTACGCCAATGCCAATGAGTTGCTGAAGAAAGATACCGAATCACTCACCGGAGACGACGTTCGAGAAGGATTGACGGCGGTCATCAGCGTCAAAGTGCGGAATCCGCAGTTCGAAGGTCAGACGAAAGCAAAGCTCGGCAACAGCGAGGTCAAAGGTGTCGTCGAGGCCGCGGTGAATGAAGCGCTTGGGACGTATTTCGAAGAGAACCCTCCGGTCGCCCGTAAGATCATCGGCAAAGCCATCGATGCCGCCAGGGCCCGCGAGGCTGCCCGGAAAGCCAAAGACCTTATCCGTCGCAAGAGCGCGCTCGACGGAGGTTCGCTCCCGGGAAAACTTGCCGACTGCTCGGAAAAAGATCCGGCGGTCAGCGAACTGTATATTGTCGAGGGAGATTCGGCCGGCGGGTCAGCCAAACAAGGACGGGATCGGAGGTTCCAGGCGATTCTGCCTCTTAAGGGGAAGATCCTCAATGTCGAGAAGGCGCGATTCGATAAGATGCTGACGAGCGACGAAATCCGCACGCTCATCATGGCGCTTGGAACGGGCATCGGCCGCAAGCGTGAGGAGGGTGACAAGGCGGATAAAGACACCTTCGACATTGCGAAAGCGCGGTACCACAAGATTATTCTCATGACCGATGCGGATGTGGACGGGAGTCATATCCGCACCCTTCTGCTCACCTTCTTCTTCCGCCAAATGCCCGAATTGCTGGAACGCGGTTATATCTACATCGCTCAACCTCCCCTCTTCAAGGTGAAAAAGGGGAAGGCGGAGCGGTATCTGAAGGACGAAGGCGCATTAAACGAACACCTGGCGGACCTCGCCGTCGAGGAAGTGGAGTTGTATGTCGAAGGGGCGCAGGAGTTCGTCACAGGGCGCCGCGTACTGCCGGTCCTGAAAAAAATGATCGCGTTCGAGACGCTGGTGGCCCGGTTGAATAAGCGGATGCCTGAGGCAGCGATGCTGCGCGCCTTTGTCGACGAACCGGGACTGGACCGTGATCTCCTCAAGGATCGTGCGGCGTTGGAGGCGACGGTGGCAAGTGTGAAGCGGACGCTGGCGCTCGTGTTTCCCAAACTGGAAGCGGCAATCGATATTTCCCCGGACGAAGAACATCAATCGAACAAGGTCACCTGCCGGCTCCAGGCAAACGGGGCCCTGTACACTCTGGACATTACGCACGAAGTGGTGGGTTCGGCGGATTTCCGCGAGCTCCAGAAGTTGGCTCCCTCAGCGATAGGATTAGGCCGGGTCCCCTACAGGTTGAAGGCAAAGGGCCAGGAGCTTCAACAGCACTCTACGGCTGAAGTGGTCCGGACAATTCTGGATGTCGGCAAACAAGGCTTGAGCATCCAGCGCTACAAAGGTCTCGGCGAAATGAATCCGGAGCAGCTCTGGGACACGACCATGAATCCGGAGGTCCGTACCCTCTTGAAGGTCCGGCTCGAAGATGTGACCGGTGTCGACGAGATCTTTACGATTCTGATGGGAGACGAAGTGGAACCTCGACGGAACTTCATCCAAGCGCATGCCCTCGAGGTGAGAAATTTGGACGTATAGCGGGTCCCGTCACACGTAGGAGACCGTCCGTCCTCGCACCCCGCCCGGTGTAGGGACCCCGCTGCGGGCGGGCGGGTCTCCTACGCGTGTGCCACCCGCTGCAGTCCTGTGAGAGAAATGGAGAAAAGAGAAGGATATGCCCCCTGATGAACGCCTAGGCCAGATTGCCATCGAAGACGAAATGCGATCGTCCTATCTTGATTACGCGATGAGCGTGATCGTCGGTCGGGCGCTCCCGGACGTGCGGGACGGCCTCAAGCCGGTCCACCGGCGCATTCTCTTCGGCATGAACGAAATGGGGTTGGTGCATAACCGGACCTACCGAAAGTCCGCCAAGATCGTTGGCGAGATCATGGGCAACTACCATCCTCATGGTGATTCGGCCATTTACGACACGTTGGTCCGCATGGCTCAGGATTTCAACATGCGGTATCCCCTGGTGGACGGGCAGGGCAACTACGGGTCCATGGACGGCGATTCGCCGGCGGCCATGCGCTATACCGAGGCGCGCATGACGAAGCTTGCCGAAGAATTGCTCGCCGATATCGACAAGGAGACGGTGGATTTCGGACCGAACTACGACGAATCGAGACAGGAGCCGTTGGTCCTTCCGACGAAAGTACCGAACCTGTTAATCAACGGAGCCGGCGGTATTGCAGTGGGCTATGCGACGAACATTCCCACCCACAACCTGGGCGAGGTCGTCGCGGGGTTGTTGCTGTTACTGGAACATCCCGACGTTACCGTGGCGAAGTTGATGGAGAAAATTCCTGGCCCTGATTTTCCGACTGCCGGATTCATCTACGGCCTCAGCGGGATCAAAGAGGCGTATGAAACCGGACGTGGACTGCTGAAACTCCGCGCGAAGGTGGTCATCGAATCGGACGGACGGACGGATCGGGAACGCCTCATCGTTACCGAGATCCCCTACCAGGTCAACAAGGCGAGATTGATCGAGAAGATCGCGGAGCTCATCCAGGAGGACCGGATCAAAGGCATCTCCGACCTCCGCGACGAGTCCTCTGCCCGCGAAGGCGTGCGAGTCGTGATCGAACTGAAGCGAGGGGAAATTCCGCTCGTCGTGTTGAACAATCTGTACAAGCATACTCAGCTTGAGACGACCTTCGGTGTCATCATGCTCGCGCTGGTCAACAACCGGCCGGAGGTCCTGAACCTGAAGCAGATCCTCCACTATTTTCTCGAGCACCGCCGCGAGGTGGTCGTGCGCCGGACCGCCTTCGAGCTCCGCAAAGCGGAGGAACGCGCCCACATTCTCGAAGGACTCAAGATCGCGCTCGACAATCTGGACGCGGTCATCGCGTTGATCCGTCGTGCGCAGTCGCCTGACGAAGCCAGGGTCGGGTTGATCAGACAGTTCGCGCTGAGCGAGATCCAGGCGAATGCGATTCTGGACATGCGGTTACAGCGGCTCACTCAGTTGGAACGCACGAAACTGGTCGAGGAATATGCCGAAGTGCTGAAGCAGATCGAATATCTAAAGTCCGTGCTGGGCAGTGAGGCCCTCGTCCGGAAGATCATCAAGGACGAACTGACGGAACTCCTTGAGACATACCGTGATGATCGTAGAACCCAGATCGTCAAAGAAGAAGGAGAGATCAATATCGAAGATCTCATCGCGGAGGAGGAAGTCGCCGTCACGATTTCCCATGCCGGGTATATTAAACGGAACGCGGCTTCGCTCTACCGCGCCCAACGCCGGGGCGGCAAGGGCAAAATCGGCATGGGCATCAAGGACGAAGACTTCGTGGAAACCCTCTTCACGGCTTCGACCCATGACGCGCTTCTCTTCTTTACCGATGCCGGGAAGGTGTTCTGGTTGAAGGTGCACGAAATCCCGGAAGCCAGTCGGGCTGCGAAGGGCAAGGCGCTGGTCAATCTTCTTGCCCTATCGGGAACGGAAAAGGTGACGGCGACGCTTCCCGTGAAAGAGTATCGTGAAGATCGCTACGTCATCATGGCGACCAAGAGAGGTATCATTAAGAAAACGGAGCTGTCGGCCTACAGCAATCCCAGGCAGGGCGGGATTATCGCGCTGGGGCTGGAAGAAGGCGACAAATTGATCGCCGTCCATGTGACTGACGGCCAGCGGGAAATACTCTTGGGCACCAAGCAGGGCATTACGATCCGCTTTAAAGAAGACGAAGTCAGACCGATGGGCCGTACGGCGTACGGCGTCAAGGGCATCACCCTCGAAGAGGGAAACGAGGTGATCGGGATGGAGACCATCAGGCCGGATTCCACCACGGCCATTCTGACTGTGACAGAGGGGGGCTACGGAAAGCGGACGCCCGTCACGGAGTATCGTGTTCAGGGACGGGGCGGCAAAGGCATCATCAGCGTGAAGACGACGGAGCGGAACGGGCTGGCGATTGCGTTTCTGCAAGTGCGAGACGGTGACGAGATCATGCTCATGGCTGCCCAAGGCAAGGTACTTCGATGCACGGTCGACGACATCAGAGAAATCGGCCGCAATACGCAGGGCGTCCGTATACTGGATCTTGAAGGAGAGGACGACCGCGTGGTCGCCGTCGCGAGGCTCGCAGAGACGGTTGAACGCGATGAAGCGGCCCCGGAAGATACGGGAGTGTAACCGGCAGAATCCTAATCGGCCCTTCCTGCCATGAGCGCCTCTTTCCATGAGCGATCCACACAACCCAGCTCCGGCTGCGGGCAAAACGAAGCCGCTCGACACGGTGGTCAAACTGGCCCTGATGGTCTTCTTCGGGTCCTTTGGCCTGATTTGGGGCGGCATGTATCTCAGCCGGCCCGATCGGTCGATCCCTCCTTATAGTATCGGTTCGCAGGAGGGCACTGCCGTTGCGATCCATGTCCCTGCCTGGACCAGTGACACCGAAATTCAGACACTGATCGAACGCTTCAGGAAGGTCGGTCACGAGACCAGAAACTTTGGGCCGATGAAGATCAGACCGACGACACCCGATGATCCAAAGGGACGGTACCGGAACATGACCATCTATATCTTTACCCATGAAGCTTGGGCCGAAGCTTCCATTCTTCATCAATATGTGGTCGGCGTGGATCGTGAAGTGCGAGACGGGTTCCGACGTGCAATGCGAGGTTTGTACCGGTTGACGGAAACAGAAGAGGAGGGCAGGATAGGTCCTCTCGTCGACGGACCCGATTCGGCGGCGACCGCCGCCTATTCACGACAGTTGTTCAAGGATCGCCTGACTCCCTTGCCCTAAGAGGTCTGACGGGATAGCGCCGTTGCGATCACGCGAGTCAGATGGTCGCGAAGCTCCGGGTCGTTCACCGTCTGCGTGTGCATCGAGGCTTCGAGGACCATCGATTCACTGGGTAGGGTTGGATCCATCCCGTGAACGACTAAAGAGTCGTGAGACATTCCCAGTGGAATGTCACCGACCCGGAAGGTGATATCTGTGATCAGGGGCGCCCCCGTCTGCTCGTTGAGCTTAGCCAAGAGAGCGGGTTTTAGAAACGTCAATTGTTGGAGCCAGACGGAATTCCTTACGAGAACCGACAATTTCTTGAAACGAAGGTGATGGGGCCAGGTATGCAAAGCCATTGGCTCTCCGACGATGTCCCGCCACCGACGTTGCAAGCGCATTTCGAAGAGGTGGGTATCGAGCCCGAGCCGCTTGGAAAGTGTCGTGAGGATCGCGCCGAACGGATCAAGAGTTCCCTGTGCGCGCATGGACGGATCTTAGGCTCTGATTCCCCGCCGGTCAAGTAGCGCGAAGACAAGATCCATATGAAGAACGATGATGCTGGAAAACCGGTGGCGACGAATCGGAAGGCCTTTCACGAATACTTCATCGAGGAAAAGTTCGAAGCCGGCATTGTCCTCCAAGGAACGGAGGTAAAATCTCTCCGCAACGGCAGGGTCAATCTTCAGGACAGCTACGCCTCGGTTCGTGAGGGAGAGGCATTTCTTCATCACTGCCATATCAGCCCCTACAGCCACGGCAACATCATGAACCACGATCCCATCCGCGTGCGGAAACTGTTGCTCCATAAAAAGGAGATCAACAAGCTCCTTGGGAAGACTCAGCAGAAGGGTCTGACGCTGATCCCGCTTCGCATCTACTTCTCGAAACGCGGGCACGCAAAGGTGGAGTTAGGCTTGGCAAAAGGCAAGAAGCTCTATGACCGGCGTGAGTCGATCAAGGCCCGAGAGGCCGGTCGAGAGGTCGAACGGGCGATCAAAGACCGCAAATAGCCGGTCGCATTCCCACCCTGCATAACTTTTCCGGGACACAGCCTGGTTCTTCCATAGCGCAGGGCTTTTCCCCCTTCACCGCTCACCCTGTAAAATTGTCCCACGGCCCATGAAAGGCCGCCCAACCGGGCCCCTTGACTCTGGTTCTAACTAGAACTATCTTGAACGGAGGAAGATGGCGGGGCTTTCATGAAGAAATCGGATGGTCGGACAGTGAGCTGGTACGTTGCCATCTCTCATCCTAGTGCGTAGAGGTTTCCAGGCTGCTATGGTGGGTTTGAAATGAGCGGAGGGGATTCTGCGGGCAGCTCCAGCTGCATAACGGTCGGCAACAGGGAAAAGACAGGGAAAAGACAGGGAAAAGACAGGGAAAAGACAGGGAAAAGATACGCTCGCCAATATGACTGCAAGGAGGTATCCAAGATGACGACGCATACGATAGCCGAAAAATCCGTTCATGGCGTGTATCAACCAGGCTCGAGCCATATGGTGGGCGACGGCTTTCCAGTGAGAAACCTGTTTCCCAGCAACGATCTCGATCGGCAGCTCAGCCCGTTTTTGATGTTGGACTATGCGGGTCCCCACTATTTCTCTCCGACCGATCAGCCGAGGGGTGTGGGGGAACATCCCCACAGAGGCTTTGAGACCGTCACGATTGTCTACGAGGGAGTCGTTGCGCACAGAGACTCCGCTGGTAATGCTGGGACCATCGGTCCGGGAGACGTCCAGTGGATGACCGCGGCATCCGGTGTCGTACATGAAGAATTTCACGAAAAGGAGTTTGCGCGTAAAGGCGGAACGCTCCATGCCATCCAACTGTGGGTGAATTTGCCGCAGCGGTTCAAGATGTCTGCACCGGCGTATCAGACCATTGTGGACGCTCAAATTCCTGTGGTGGATGTGGGGGGCGGCGCCGGCCGGTTGCGCATCATTGCCGGAGCGTACGAAGGACGAACGGGGCCTGCGCATACCATGACACCGGTGGAATTGTTCGACCTTGAGATCGGGAGCGGCCGTGATCTGACACTGACCCTGCCCGAGGGGCATCAGGCTGGGATTTTTGTCCTGAGCGGACGGGTCACCTCCAATCGGTCGCACGAAGCGGGCGAAGCTGAATTAATCGTGTTCGATCGGGTCGGTTCCGCGGTGACGATTCATGCAAAGGAGAACAGTCGATTGCTGATCATGGCTGGTGAACCGATCGAGGAGCCGATCGCTCGATACGGACCGTTTGTCATGAACACGAGAGCGGAACTGCAACAGGCGGCTCGGGACTATCAATCGGGAAAAATGGGCCACTTGTCGTGAGCCGTGTCGTGCGTTTCAGGATAGAGGTCATGTCTCACGGCCTGGACGTGAACGCCGAGGAGGACCGGTGAAAACAGCCTCGTCAGAATTCCATATCGATATTTATTCTGATGTGGTGTGCCCCTGGTGCTATGTCGGAAAGCGCCGCCTGGAAAGGGCATTGAAGTTGAAGCAGGCTGCGGGCGACCTCCGGCCCACGATCGCCTGGCGGCCGTTTCAATTGAACCCGACGATGCCGGAAGGCGGCGTCGACCGGCGGGCGTACCTGGAGGCGAAATTCGGCAGCATGGAGGCGTTCGAGCAAATGGAGGGACACGTCGTGGAAGCCGGGCGATCCGAGCAGATTGATTTCAGGTTCGATTCGATTGCTCGGACCCCCAATACGGCTCTCGCGCACCGGTTGATCTGGTACGCCGGGACACAACGGAAGCAAGAGCTCATGGTCGAGACGCTCTTTCGCGCATATTTCGAAGAGGGTTGTGATATCGGTGCACGGCCCGTCCTCGTGAGTTTGGCCGACCGTGCCAAGATGGACGCGGGGAGCGTGCAACGAGTATTGGACACCGATGAAGGTCTATCGGAAGTTCGAGCCGAGGAAGCAGCAGGTCATCGCCTGGGTATTCGGGGTGTGCCGTACTTCGTGCTCGATCACGCCTATGGTTTGTCCGGGGCTCAACCGGTTGAGCGGTTTCTCTCGGCGTTTGAGGCTGTCAAGGCCAAGGCCGGTGCCGGTTCATCCGGCAGAGAGGAGTGAGAGATGCCAGTCCAAGTATACGGATGTAACCATGTGGTCATAGAAGTAACCGACGCCAAGAAGGCGGTCAAGTTTTACTCGGATGTCTTCGGTCTGAAGATGTTGAAAGGTGGAGAAGGAGCGGCTTGGTGCAAGCTTGGAGAGCATCAGTTCATGGCGATCTTCGAGGTGGAGACATTACAGCCGGATCGTGTGAAGCACTTTGGTTTGATGGTTCGCGATGCCGCGCAGATTAAAGAGGTACGGAGCAAGTTGACTAAAAAATATAAGCTCAAATTGCATCCGGATTTTCGGTGTGACTTTCGGGACCCTTGGGGAAACCGCATTCAGGTCGGCGACCTGTCCGATGAGTCGTTGGTGTGGCTCCTCCCCTATCAGGAAGTGCAAAAGGCCGGCGTGACGTTCACGCCGTGATTTGACTACAGGGCGGCAAAATGGAGGTGACACGATGAGCATGGGTAATCTTGCACAGCGGCTTCAGGACCTTCACAATCACATCAGGCAAGGGAAAGTCATAGAAGCCATGAACGAATTTTACGACAACGACACCGTTATGCAGGACAACGCCAATCCGCCGACCAAGGGACTGGCCGCAAATATCGAACGCGAAAGGCAGTTCTTGAGCGGCGTCAAGGAATGGAAGGGTTTCAACGTCACGGCGTCCGGCATCGGCGACAACACGACGTTCTATGAAGCCGTGATGGATTTTATAGCCACGAACGGCCAGCCGGTCCATATGGAACAGGTTTCGGTCGCCAGGTGGAAGAACGGGAAGATTGTCCACGAACGGTTTTATTACGATACCGGGAAGAAATAATGGTTGCGGTCTGATGGTCATCGCCGTTCCAAAAGTCGTTCCCCATAAGGAATCATTCGTGTCTGCCATAAAATGGATGGCTGCTATTCTGATCTGCGGAGCCCTAGCGGTTCACGCGCCGCGCGCGGAGGCGCAGACATCCCGTCCCGATGACGAGATCACCAAACTGACCGAACACGTGTATCTATTCCGGCATCAGTTCCACCAGTCGGCGTTCATCGTTACCAACCAAGGGGTAATCATCACCGATCCGATTAGCCGGGAAGCGGCCGAATGGCTGAAACCGGAACTGAAAAAGCTGACCGATCATCCGGTGCGTTACGTGGTCTATAGCCACGACCATGCGGATCACATCACGGGGGGTCAGACATTTGCCGACACAGCGACGTTTATCAGTCACTGGGCAGCTCGTAAGGCGATAGCGAATGGTTCGCGATCCGACACTCCCCTTCCCGACCTGACGTTCACCGATAAGATGTTCATCGACCTGGGGGGGCAGCACGTCGAATTGATCTACACGGGGAAGAATCACTCTGACAACAGTCTGGTGGTTCTTGTCCCGCAGGACAGACTGCTCTTTGCGGTCGACTTCATTCCGGTGGAAACGGTGGCGTACCGGACGATGCGAAGTGATTACCCCGACGATTGGATTGAGTCGCTCAAACAGGTCGAACAGCTGGATTTCGATGTGCTTGTCCCAGGACATGGGAAGATCGGCAAGAAAGAACACGCAAGGCAGTTCAGGCGGTATTTGGAAGATCTTCGAGCAGCGGTGCAAAGCGCGCTGACTGCGCGTATGGGTCTTGAAGAAGCCAAACAGCGCATTCGTCTCCCGCAATATGAAGCGTGGCAACGGTATGATGACTGGTTTCCAGAGAATGTCGAAGGCATGTATCGATATTTGAGCGAGCGTCAGAAAGCAGCTCCTTAATCCCGTTGATCCTTGGTTCCCATGTGCCGGTCGTCCGTTGGAGATGAGATGATGAAAATCGCATTGATTGGGGCGACCGGGTTTGTGGGAAAGGCCATTCTCAAGGAAGCGCTAGACCGCGGCCACGAAGTTACCGCCATCGCCCGTGATCCCTCTAAGATCGCATCTCACGGCCGTCTCCATCTGCAGGCCTGCAATGTGATGGAGGTCGAGTCAGCCGCTAAGGCGGTTCAAGGCCATGAAGCCGTGATTAGTGCCTTCAACCCGGGATGGAGGCAGTCTGATCTTTACGAACAGCAAGTCAAAGGCACGCGTTCCATTATTGAGGGAGTGAAGCGATCCTCTGTGAAACGGTTGTTGTTCGTCGGCGGCGCCGGCAGTCTTGAGGTGAAGCCGGGAATTCAGTTGGTCGACGGGCCCCAATTTCCTGCTGAGTATAAGCAAGGAGCCTTGGCGACCCGCGAGGCTCTCGCCTTACTCCGTCAAGAAGCGGGGCTGGAATGGACATTTCTCTCTCCGTCCGCCGATCTGTTTCCCGGCACGCGGACCGGGCGATACCGGATTGGAAGAGATCAGCTGCTGAAAAACGAAGAGGGACAAAGCCGTATTTCGGTCGAAGATTACGCCAAGGCCATGGTTGATGAGGTTGAACGGCCTGCACACGTCAGACAGCGGTTCACCGTCGGCTATTGAACAGTGAGCAAGGTCGACCGTTGAGGATTGCCGGGAGTCAATGACGGACCACGGTTTTCACGATGGATTCGGGGAGGAGGGAACGTATGATGACGCCATGGGAAAAGCCTGTGTTCACAGAAGTGAGAATGGACGCCGAAATTAATGGCTACCAAGACGAGTTTGAGGATGTCCCCGACATCCGGCCCATATCCAGTCAGATTACCGTTGTAGCCCCCGATGACAAGGCCGGATCAGCCGCATGATCGTGAGGGTTCTCGGTTCAGCCGCTGGGGGCGGGTTCCCACAATGGAACTGCGCGTGTCTCAATTGCCAGGGAGTTCGTGACGGATCGGTTCTGGCGGTCGCGCGGACGCAGGAATCTCTCTGCATCGGCACCGGCACCGGCGATTGGTTTATTCTCAATGCCTCCCCCGATATTCATGCCCAGATTGAAGGCTTTCCGCCTCTTCACCCTCGGCAACTACGGCATTCTCCGGTGCAGGCCATTTTCCTGACAAATGGAGATCTCGATCACTGTCTCGGATTGTTTTCATTGCGGGAGAACCACCGTCTTGCGGTCTACGCGACCGATACCGTATGGCGCGGATTCATGGACGACAATCTATTGTGTCGAACGCTTCAGCGATTTCCCGGACAGCTCACCTGGCGGAACGTGAAACCAGGCTTGGAGGAGACGGTCTTATGCATGGATGGACGTCCATCGGGACTGAGCGTACAAGCGATGGCCGTGCCGGGAAAACTTCCGGTCCATCTCGAAGGGCTCGCCTCATCGTCCGATCCGGAGGTCAACATCGGACTAAAGTTCCGGGAGACCGCCAGCAGACGTGTCTTGGCCTATCTTCCTGCCGTCGGAAGTGTTCAACCTTCACTGATGGAATGGTTGCATGATGCGGATCTGATCCTATTCGACGGAACGTTCTGGTCGGAGGACGAGCTGTCCGCATCGGGTATCCTCAAGAAGTCAGCAGCGGATATGGCCCATTGCCCAATTTCAGGACACCATGGAAGCCTTGCCGCGCTTCAGGCCCTGAAAGCAAGGCGCGTGTTCATCCACATCAACAATACCAATCCCATTCTCAGAGAGGATTCGTCCGAGCGCCGGGCGGTCGAAGCCGCTGGATGGGAAGTGGCTCATGATGGGATGGAGATGACGGTATGACGGACGGTCGCCGGGCGGCACTTTCCAGGGACGAGTTCCTTCAGTGGCTGATGCGCGAAGGGTCCAGTCGCTATCATGATCGCCATCCCTACCATACGCTCATGCATAGGGGAGAATTGTCGGCGGATCAACTTCGGCAATGGGTATTGAATCGCTATTACTATCAGACGCGCATTCCCGTAAAAGATGCCCTGATCGTTTCGAAATCGGAAGATCCGCAGTTTCGTCGGCTTTGGCTGCGACGGGTTCAGGATCATGACGGACGAAATCCCGGAGAAGGAGGCCTGGAGTCTTGGTTGCGTCTGGCGAGAGGGGTCGGTTTGGACGTCGACGAAGTCAGGAGCTGTCGTTCCGTTCTACCGGAGGTGCGCGGCGCCTGCGATTCCTATGTAGAGTTTGTGCGGCGAGCCACACTACTCGAAGCCGTGGCCTCCTCTCTGACAGAGTTGTTCGCGCCCGATCTCATGCAGCGTCGCGTGGAAGCGTGGCAACAGCATTATCCGTGGGTCAGCGCCGAGTCGCTGGAATATTTCCGCGCGCGCATGTCTCATGCAGCTCAGGACTCGAAAGAAGGCGTCGAATTCGTAGTCACACAAGCGACGACGTACGACCTTCAGCAGCGCTGCGTCCTGGCTCTCATCACAAAAGCGGACATCTTGTGGAGCATGCTCGACGGTGTGTATCAGGTTTACGTGGGACGTGACCCGTCAAGAAGGGATCACGCGTTGGGGCAAGGACGTGAACATGGCTGGAATGACGTTGAGACCACGGCTTAGCCCCAAAGCTCGCCTTCGTCGGGACCGGCAAACCGGGCGAGACTGGCTGCTCTATCCGGAGAGGGGACTGGATCTGAACCGCACGGGAAGTGAAATCCTTCGGCTGTGCAACGGCAACAGGACGGTTGACGACATTGTCGCGCTCCTGGCTCACGGCCATGGCGACGCGCTTCGGGAGACGATCAACCGGGATGTCCATGCGTTTCTCATCGGTCTGACCAATCGCGGGCTCCTCAGAGGTGCCTCATGACGATGGAACATCGTCCGTACACGTTGATTGCCGAATTGACCTACCGTTGCCCGCTGCGCTGTCCTTATTGCTCGAATCCTGTCGGGCTCGGACATCGGGAGGACGAGATCGATGGCCATACCTGGGTCCGGGTTCTCGAAGAAGCGGAACGCCTGGGGGTCGTACAGGTCAACCTGACCGGCGGTGAGCCGCTGCTCAGACAGGATCTCGAGCGGCTGATCGAACGGGCCGGTCAGCTCGACTTGTATACCAACCTTATCACGAGCGGCATCCCGCTGACGCGCGCTCGCCTCGCCGCCCTGCAGCGGCTCGGCTTGAACGGCGTACAGATCTCGATACAAAGTGCACGCCCGGAGGAGTCAGATCACGTGGCAGGGGCTGAGTCTTTCAATCAGAAACTCGAGGCCATGGGGTGGGCGAAAGAGCTTGGCCTCCCATTGACGGTGAACGTCGTGCTCCATCGCGACAACATCGGGAATGTGACGGAATGTATCGCGCTGGCTGAACACGTATCTGCCGATCGCATCGAACTGGCGAATGCCCAGTACCATGGTTGGGCGTGGCGGAATCGGACATCGCTCCTGCCGACTAAAGAGCAGTTGGAACAGGCTCGAAACGAAGCCCAGCAAGCCAGAAGCCGTCTCCGCGGGACCATGGAAGTGCAGTTCGTCATGCCGGACTACTATTCAGACATTCCTAAATCCTGCCTGAATGGATGGGGGCGCAATTCGATCGTCGTGAACCCTGAAGGACTCGTCCTGCCGTGTCATCTAGCGCATATGCTGCCGGGTCTGAGTTTCGACAACGTCAAACTGCGAAATCTGCATGACATCTGGCATCATTCCTCCGGCTTCAACCGGTACCGGGGAGAGGATTGGATGCCGGATCCTTGTCGGGGTTGCGACCGTCGTCTGATCGACTTCGGGGGCTGTCGTTGTCAGGCCTTTCAGATTGCCGGTGACGCCGGCCTGACAGACCCGGCCTGCTCATTGTCTCCCCATCATCCGCAGATTGTCTCTGCCCGCGCTCAAGCAGACAGCTTGGGCGGAGTGCCGGTGCAATTCGAGTATCGATCAGCACGTGGAATCTCTCACGCGTGAGCCGACGGATGGATGTCAGCACGATTGTCTTGCTCGCCCTCGTCATGGGCATCGGGGTTGCGGCATACCTGAAAGACCATTCGTTGCCCATGGAGGGTCTCGCTGCGGCCGGTCGCCTGCTCGGAAACGTCTGGATAGATCTGGCGTTGGGTTTTCTTATCGCCGGTCTGTTGGACGTGCTGCTTTCTCCGGCAGAGATTACCGCATGGCTTGGAAGCGGGTCCTCTGCTCGTGGAATCATCGTCGGATGGGTTGTGGGTCTGATACTCCCAGGCGGACCGTATCTCCTCTTTCCGGTTGCGGCGAACCTCTTCAAGGCGGGAGCGGCTCCAGGAGCCTTGATCGCGCTGATTACGGCAAAGACCCTGCTGAGTCCCATCCGTATCCTGACGTACGAAGCTCCACTCTTGGGCTGGCAGCTGACCATTGCCAGGTGTGTTCCCGCGCTCTGCGTCCCGCCGATCATGGGACTGCTTGGTCAATGGATCTTCGATGCACTGGAAAAGAAATGAAAAGCGACACACTCAAGGTGCTTCTATGCTGAAGCTCGCCTGTGCAGTTGTTGTCTGTCTGATCATGAGCGCGTGCCGGCTCCATGCCGGGACGCTTCCTCTCGACAAGATCAAACTGCCTCCTGGTTTTGCCATAGCCATATACGCAGACAATGTTCCGAACGCCCGTGGCATGGTGCTCGGTCAGAGCGGCACGCTCTTTGTCGGAAGCAAGACAGGCGACGTCTATGCGGTGATCGACCACGATCATGATCATCGGGCTGACGAGGTCAAGATCATCGCCCGGGACCTCAATATGCCGGTTGGAGTCGCGTATCGTGACGGGTCGCTGTACGTGTCAGCGGTCGATCGCATCCTGCGTTTTGAGAGGATCGAGCAGCGATTATCGAAGCCATCGGAGCCGGTGGTCGTGACGGATCGCTTTCCCTCGGAGAAGGCCCATGGGTGGAAATTTATCGCCTTTGGTCCGGATGGGAAGCTGTACGTGCCGGTTGGAGCGCCGTGCAACATCTGTGAGCCTGATCCGGATCGCTATGCGCTGATCGGACGGATGAATCTCGATGGAAGCGGATATGAAGTCATCGCCCGAGGGGTCCGCAATTCTGTGGGGTTCGATTGGCATCCCGACACGAAGGACCTCTGGTTTACGGAAAATGGCCGTGACTGGCTGGGGGATGACCAACCGCCGGACGAGCTCAATCGCCTGTCGAGACCCGGGCAACACTTCGGGTATCCCTACTGTCATGGAGGCACAATCAGCGATCCCGAGTTCGGCAAAACGCGACCGTGCAACGAATTCACGGCCCCTGAGCTGATCCTCGGGCCGCATGTGGCCTCGCTGGGCATGCGGTTCTATACCGGCTCGATGTTTCCAGAAGAGTACCGGAACCGGATTTTCATCGCGGAACATGGATCTTGGAATCGGAAAAGCAAGATCGGATACCGGGTGACACTGGCCTCGCGTGATCAACAGGGAAAACTTCGCTACTCAGTATTTGCCGAGGGATGGCTGCAGGGTGAGACGTCCTGGGGACGGCCTGCCGACATCCTGGTCATGCCTGATGGAGCCCTGTTGGTCTCCGATGATTCAGCAGGAGTGATCTATCGAATCAGTTATCGGAAACCATAGCGCTGCCGGCGCGACGAATTGGGCTCTTCCCTCGATGAATGCCAGCAGCCACGGAGGCATAATGAAGAATGACAAGCGGGTAATCGTCATCGCAGGCGCCGCCGGAGGGCTTGGCCGTACCGTTGTCCCTGCGTTCACTGGAACGGGAACGCATGTCGTGGCGCTGAACCGGAGCGGCCCGCCATCCGTGAGCGAAGCATCCTCCTCTGTGCAGGTCGACGTGACGGATGAATCGGACGTTCGCCGGGCGGTCAACGACATCATAAAGAAGACGGGCCGCATCGACGTCATGATTAATCTTGTCGGGGGATTTGCAGTCGGGCGTGTCGTGGACACCGATGCATCACTCTGGCAACGGATGCTGGCCATGAATCTGACATCGGCCTTCTTGCTCTCGAAAGCCGTGCTTCCTCACATGGTGGATCGCGGGAGCGGCCGCATCGTGCACGTAGCGGCTTGGGCGGCGGTCGAGCCGTTCCCAGGAGCTGCCGCCTATATCGTCGCCAAGTCGGGTCTGCTCGCCCTGATCAACGTGATGGCGCTCGAAACGAAAGGCTCGGGAGTGACCGTCAACGGCGTGCTACCTGCCACCATCGATACTCCAGCCAACCGGACCAACATGCCCGAGGCTGATCCCTCCTCCTGGACCAAGCCGGAATCCATCGCCGGGACGTTGCTCTTCCTGGCTTCGGAAGCAGCCGACCAGATCAGTGGAGCGACTATTCCAGTCGGTACGAGAATCGGTGGAAAACAGGCGGCAAGAGAAAGGTGACAAGGCTGAATCATGGAATATCAGGGTCGCGTGAAGACTCATCTGTCCAAGCTGTCGCGAGCGCTCCTTCGTCTGCATAAGGCGTTGCTGGACGACGAACGGCAGTCCTATGAGCGCGTGCATGGCCGGATCGCCTCCAGCGGCGCCTTGCTGCAGCTCGTATTGGGGGATTCTTCGTTTGCCTGGCTGCGTCCGCTATCCCAACTGACGGCCAAACTCGACGAACTCGATGAGAGCAAGGAGCCGGAGGCATCGGCGCAAATCACTGCGGTGCTGGCTTCCATACGGACGCTGCTGACACCCATGGAAGAGGGAGAGGGATTCGGCAGGCGGTATTACAGCGCGCTGCAGCGGGAGCCCGATGTCGTGCTGGCGCATACGGAGGTCAAAGCGCTGCTTGGGCGACTGCCCGGACAAAAGGAGTCTGTCAGATGAAAGCACACTATCTCGGCCACATCGTGTTTTACGTCAAAGATCTCGAGCGGTCGCTGGCATTCTATCGCGACCTGTTGGGGTTCAAGGAAGTCGGGCGCGCCTTCAATGGGGCCGCGGCGGCTCTTACCTCCGGCCGTACGCATCACGAGTTTCTACTGATCCAAGTCGGAGATATCCCTGGTCCTCCGCCTGGCCGCCGCCGCGGGCTCTATCACATCGGCATCAAGATCGGAGACGGCCTCGATGAATTGCGTCTCGCAAAGCGGGAACTCGAACAGGCCGGGATCACGATTGATGGGATGAGCGATCATACGGTAAGCCAAAGCCTGTACCTTCGCGATCCGGACGGCAATGAAGTCGAGCTCTATGTGGATGCTCCCGAATCGACGTGGAAAAACGATCCTGCCGCGGTCCTCTCCCCGATCAAACCTCTCCAACTCTAACGACCGGCTCGATGAGCCCGCCTATGAACAACCTCGTGAGTATCGAGCGAGGCCTACTTGCTCTTCGAAGGAACCCTGAGGCATGCTCAACGACCAGCAACAGCCGAGACCGACGGGATGCCGGTTCACGCAAGGCCCGTGCGGGATATTGGGTGAACAACGGAGTGATCGATGGATAGGACTCTGATGCGCGTCAGCCCGTTTCGTATGCTGATTGGGTCGTGGCTCATGATTGCGGCCCTCGCATCCGGATGTAAAGGGGAAGCAGGGTCGGCTGCCTCCCGTCCGACCCCGGAAGTGCAGGTGGTCGATATTGCTCCTCAGACCGTACCGGATGAGCCTGAGCTGATCGGCCAGGCAGAGGCGTCCAGCATCGTCGAGATTCGGCCGCAGGTGACCGGTATCATGAAGCAACGATATTTCTCAGAAGGACGCGACGTCAAGAAAGGCGACCGCCTGTATGAGATCGATCCGGTGCCCTTCAAGGCCGCCGAGATCAGCGCCAAAGCGAGAGTGAGTCAGGCCGAGGCGCGCCTCGTCCAAGCCAAGCAGGACCTGGCGCGGGTGAAACCGCTCCTCGCTGAAGAAGCCGTCAGTCAAAAAGACGTCGACGACGCGATCGCGGAAAATCTCGCGGCCAAAGCCGCCTTGGAAGCGGCCAAGGGCGATCTCGTCAAAGCCCAATTCGATCTCGACAATACCCTCATCGTCGCCCCCATCGACGGCCTGATCGAGCGCACCCGCTTCTATCAGGGGCGATTGGTGACCGCTCAGACCGACCTTCTCACCATCATCCATCAAGTCGATCCGATGTACGTGATCGTCAGCGCCCCTGAAAGTTTTTTGTTGAAGCGCCGACGAGACATACTCTCTCGTCGCATCACGCACCCGGGAATCTACAAACTCACTGGCACAATCATCTTCGTCGATGGGACCACGTATTCCCACGAAGGGATCTTGGATTTTGCAGACGTCAGTTTACGGGCGGAAACAGGCTCACGGCAGGCCCGTGTCGTCTTTCCAAATCCTGATCGGGTGCTCTTGCCCGGTCAGTTCGTCACGGTACGGTTTCATGGAGTATCGAAGCCCAACACTATTCTCGTTCCGCAGCGGGCAGTTCAGCAGGGACCGAAAGGCCAGGTTGTCTATGTCGTCGGCAAAGACGATCAGGTGGAAGTCCGCGACGTGAAGGCGACCGATTGGCAGGGTGATCAATGGCTGATCGAAGAGGGCCTCCATCCGGGCGAACGAGTCATGGTGGAAGGATTCCAGCGCATCGCTCCGGGAACCAAAGTCAAGCCGGTAGCCGCCTCCTGACGACATACGATGAGCCTGAGCTTTTTCATCGACCGTCCGATTTTTGCGTCCGTTCTGTCCATCGTCGTCATCGTGATCGGTCTCGTGTCGATGCGGGCTCTCCCCGTTGCACAGTTTCCGCCGATCACCCCCCCGACGGTTCAGATCGAGGCCGATTATCCGGGCGCGAGCGCGGAAGTCGTGGCCGAATCGGTCGCCAGGCCGATCGAATTGCAGCTTCCCGGCATCGACAATCTTTTGTATTTCGATTCGACCAGCACCAACGATGGGCACGTGAGCATCCGGCTGACATTCCAGATCGGGACGGACGTGGACATCGCGCAGGTGCAGGCGCAAAACCGGGAAAAATTGGCAGAACCGCAGCTTCCGCCTGAAGTCATCCGTCAGGGCATCACCGTGAAGAAGATGTCTCCTGATCTCCTTACGGTCATCGTCTTGGAATCGGACGACCCGCGTCAGGATGCCTTTTTCCTTTCAAATTTTGCGATTCTGCGGATTCTCGACAACATCAAACGTTTGCCCGGTGTCGGTGACGCGTCGGTCTTCGGACAGCAGAATTACAGTATGCGTCTGATCCTCGATCCCGTCCGCATGGCTCAGCTCAGTCTGACGCCCTCCGATATCGCGACCGTCGTGCGCGAGCAAAACCGCGATTTTCCAGCCGGCACGATCGGCCGGGAACCAATGGTGACGGAGACGGAATTGACGCTTCCCCTCATTACGGAAGGACGGATGTCCGAGGTGCGCGAGTTCGAAGACATGATCGTCCGTGCACTGCCCAACGGATCCATGGTGCGGCTGAAGGATGTGGCGCGGGTCGAACTGGGGGCGCAGTCGTATGTGCTCGAGGGGCGGTACAAACGCAAGCCGACCGCATTGCTGTTGACCTTCCTTTCGCCGGGAGCCAACGCTCTGGAAACCGTCAAACGCATCCGGCAGGAAATGAGCAGCCTGACCAAGTTCTTCCCGGCCGGCGTCACCTACGACATTCCCTATGACACCACGCGGTTTGTCGAGGTCTCGATTGAGGAAGTGGTGGCGACGTTGCGCGATGCGATGATCCTCGTCTTGCTGGTCGTCTACCTGTTTCTGCAAAGCTGGCGAGCCACGCTGGTTCCGGCGATCGCGGTCCCCGTGTCTCTGATCGGCACGTTCGCCGGTATGGAGGCGCTCGGCTTCTCGATCAATACGCTCACGCTGTTCGGATTGGTGCTGGCCATCGGGATCGTGGTCGACGATGCCATCGTGGTCGTGGAAAACGTCGAGCGCCACATGGAAAACGGACTCTCTCCGAAGAACGCGGCCAAGAAAGCCATGGGCGAGGTAGCCGGTCCGGTCATTGCCATCGTCCTCGTGTTGTGCGCCGTCTTCGTGCCGGTGGGATTTCTCGGCGGCATTACCGGGCAGCTCTACAAACAGTTTGCCATTACGATTGCCGTTTCGGTGGCGATTTCAGGATTCGTGGCGCTGACATTGAGTCCTGCACTCTGCGCGCTGGTCCT
Source organism: Nitrospira sp. KM1 (assembly GCF_011405515.1). NCBI lineage: Bacteria > Pseudomonadati > Nitrospirota > Nitrospiria > Nitrospirales > Nitrospiraceae > Nitrospira > Nitrospira sp. KM1. Next base: position 2,528,313 of record NZ_AP022671.1, read on the forward strand.
CAAGCCGAGCCACGGACCTCGCAAAGGATTCTTCGGATGGTTCAACCGTGTGTTCGACCGCACGCAGCACGGATACTCTTCCACGGTGGCATTGGCGCTGCGCCACAGGATGTTGTCGCTGGCAGTATGCGGTCTGGTCATGGGGGCAGCCCTGCTGCTGTTCAAGCATATTCCGATGGCGTTCCTGCCCGACGAAGACCAGGGGTATTTCATCACCATTGTGCAGCTTCCGGACGGCGCCTCCAAGAAGCGGACCGATGCGGTCGTGGACCGGCTCGAAGAGTATTATCTGACGCTGCCGGCGGTCTACGGCACACAGGGCCTGTCCGGACAGAATTTCGTGTTCAACACACGGGGGACCAACACGGCCACCATGTTCATCCCTCTCAAGCTGTGGGATCAGCGGAAACAGAAACAGGACCATGTCAAATCTCTCATCGCCGGCGCATTCAAAGAGTTCGGAAAAATTCCCGGCGCGTTGGTGCTGGCGTTTAACGCCCCGTCGATCCGCGGTCTGGGAGCGACCGGGGGCTTTTCAGTCCAAGTTCAAGATCCCAGTGGGGGGGATTTCAAGGCGTTTGGTGCCATTGCCCAGAAATTCGTCGAAACCGCCAGGCAGGATCCGGCGATCGGATCGATCAGCACGAGCTTTCGCGTGAGCGCGCCGCGCGTGCACGCGAAGATCAACCGGGAACGGGCGAAAGCGCTGGGCGTGCCGATCTCGGAAGTGTTCGACACGCTGCAGGCCTTTTTCGGGAATCTCTACATCAACGACTTCGTGAAGTTCGGACGGGTCTACCGGGTGCAAACCGAATCTGAACCGCAATACAGGTCCCGTCCCGCCGATATCAGCAAGATCTACGTTCGGGCGTTGAACGGACAAAGCGCCTCGATGATTCCGCTTGATACTGTCGTGTCGACGACCTATTCAAGCGGACCCGATCCGGTCACGCATTTCAACGGGTTCAATACTGCGCTCGTGCTTGGCTCCGCAGCACCCGGATACAGTTCGGGTCAGGCGTTGGATGCATTGCAACGCGCGGCGGATGCCGAACTGGTCCCGAGCGGGTTCGACATCGACTGGAGCGGGATCTCGTATCAGGAACGCAAGGCCGGCACGCAGTCGGTTCTGGCGTTCGCGTTTGGCCTGCTCATGGTGTTTCTCGTGCTGGCGGCGCAGTACGAGAGCTGGACCGTGCCGTTTGCCGTCATCCTGGCCGTTCCGTTCGGCGTGTTCGGGGCGCTGACGGCCGTGTGGATGTCCGGCATGACCAACGATATCTATTTTCAGATCGGTCTGGTCACGCTCATCGGTCTGGCGGCCAAGAATGCCATTTTGATCGTGGAATTCGCGAATCAGCGCTATGAGCACGGGCTCTCACTGACAGAGGCGGCGATCGAGGCGGCGAGGCTGCGGTTCCGGCCGATTCTCATGACCTCGATGGCCTTCATCCTGGGCGTCGTCCCTCTCGTTCTCGCCAGCGGCGCGGGGGCGGCGAGCCGTCATTCGATCGGCACCGGGGTGTTCGGCGGAATGATCGCCGCGACGTTTCTGGCAATCGTGTTCGTGCCCTTATTCTTTGTGGTCATTCGGTCATTGAGCGGGCCCTCTACCGCTCCGGTCGGTCGGACCGACGGTCAGCATGCACCCCCGCCGGCCGGCGTCGTATAAGGAGAGCAGAACGTGCGTGGTCTTTGTGCAGCCATAGTCTCGGGTCTTCTACTCTCATGCGCCATGGGACCGGACTATTCACGGCCGGACATTCCGACGGCGGACTCGTTCCGCATGGCCGAGGAAGGCCATGATCTGCCGTCTCTTGCCAATATGCCGTGGTGGGAACTCTACCAGGATCAGGAGCTTCAAACCCTGATCAAGATTTCTCTGGAGGAGAATAAGGACCTCGAGCGCGCCGTCGCCACCGTCGAGGAATATGAAGCCCGGCTCTTCATTGCAAGAACCGATTTCGCTCCTCAAATGACCGGGACGGTCAACGCTCCCGTTGCGCGCCAAGGCGGCGTGCGTTTTCGGGGATTTCCGAACCCGTTCAACTACTATGTGCAGGGCAATCTGTCATGGGAAATCGATCTCTGGGGCCGCATCCGGCGGTCGAATGAAGCGGCGCGCGGTGATTTGCTAGCCCGCGAAGAAAACCGGCGTGCAATCATCCTGCAACTGGTCGGGGGGGTGGCGCAGGCGTACTTCGACTTGCGGCAATTCGATCTTCAACTGGAGATCTCGCAACGCACACTCCTCGCCTGGGAAGAGTCCGTCCGGATCGGCAAGGCGAGACATCGGCAGGGATTGATCAACCGGCTGGATGTCGATCAGTTCGAAGCCGAACGGGAAAATGCCGCGGCGCGCATTGCGGATCTCAAACGCCAGATGATCCAGAAGGAAAACGAATTGAGCATTCTCCTGGGAAGGAATCCCGGCCACATCCCCAGGGGCCAGACGTTGACCGAACAGATTATGCCCCCCGTGATCCCGGCCGGCCTGCCCTCGGAACTTCTGCAGCGCCGTCCCGATGTCGTCCAGGCCGAACAGCAACTGGCCGCTGCCACCGCGAGGATCGGGGCCGCAAAAGCCGATCGCTTTCCGAAAATCTCCCTGACCGGCATTCTAGGGATCGCCAACCCGAGTCTCTCGAAGCTCTACTTGCCCCAAGATTTGTTCGGTGCCCTTGGACCAGGGGTGACCGCGCCGTTATTGAACGCCCAGATTCTTGGATTCCAACAGGAGGCGACTCAAGCTCAGGAACGCCAGGCGTTGGCGCAGTACAAGCAGACGATTCTGGTAGCATTTCGAGAGGTGGAGGATGCCCTGGCCGGCGTGACCAACACGCGCGACCAGGCGTCGGCCCAGGAGCGACAGGTCAATGCCTTGCGGTCGGCTCTTCGTCTGGCCAATCTCCGATACAAGGGCGGACTTGCCAACTATCTCGACGTGCTCATTGCGCAACGCAGTCTGTTTGACGCGGAGCTCGCGCTGGTCGCGACCCGGCGGCTGTATCTGACGTCAGTGGTTCAGCTGTATAAGGCATTGGGCGGGGGTTGGTCTCCGGACGAGCATGGACGGGTGCAGCCAGTGAGCGCCACTACCGACGCTCAGTAGCGTCGACGCATGAACCGTCGCACGTCACGAGACCTTTCGCCGATTCTTTCCTTCTGCCTCATTGAGTGTATCCGCATACAAAGGAGGGATTTCCGCCTCTTGAGCCTCTTCGGACGATAGGCCATACTGCCTCTCTATGGAGAGGCCTTCCACATCGCCCTGCGAAACGCTGGCCGAGCGATACCAGGCGTTGCTGGAAGTCGCCGAATCTATCTCCAGGCACCGTGATCTCCGCGAGCTGTGCCGGGACCTTGCTCAACGTCTGCCTCGTGTCGTCCAGGTCAACTTCGTCTCCCTATCCCTCCATGATCCTGCGCGCAACATCATGCGGTTGCACACGATACAGGCGAATGTACCGGCCGATCTGATCGGCGGTCATGAGCAGCCGGTGGAAGACACCCCGAGCGGCGTCGTTTGGCAGACGCAACAACCCATTTTGGTTCCAGAGGTCAAAGAGGAGCGTCGGTGGCCGGGGGTCCTCGAGCGGATGAAAGAAGACGGGGTACGTTCGTTTTGCGTGGTTCCGCTGACGACGGCGGTCCGCCGCCTGGGAGCCATCGGGTTTTCGAGTTTGCAAAATCAGGCTTATGGCGAGGCGGATCTGGAGTTCCTCGGACAGGTCGGGAAACAGCTGGGTGTCGCCGTCGATAATGTGCTCCATCAACAGGACCTGGCGCATGATCGGGACCGCCTGCGCATGTTGTTGGAAGTGTCTGAGTCCATCGCCTCGTACGGCGATCTTGAACAGTTGTTTCAAGACCTTGCCCAGCGCCTTCCCAAGATCGTCCCGTTCGACTACATCAATGCAGTCCTGCACGATGAAAGCCTCAACGTCATGCGCTTGTGGTTGTTGGTCACGGCGGAGCCGAGCACGATCAGTCCAGGATTGGAGTTGCCGGTCGATGAGTCCCCGGGCGGGCTCGTCTGGAAAACGCAGGAGTCGCTGACGGTGAACGATGTGGCACAGGAGCGGCGGTTTCCAAAACTGATGGCCTTGCTTCGGGACAACGGTGTGGCATCGTTCTGCGTCGTTCCCCTGACGACTGCCCAACGCAAGCTTGGGGCCATGGGGTTCGGCAGCTTGCATCCGAAGACCTATGACGAAGCAGAGATCGATTTCATGCGGCAAGTGGCCAAACAGATCGCGGTCGCGGTGGATAACGCGCTGAATTCGAAGGCGGCGCTCGCCTATCAGCGGCAGTTGGCGCTGGAACGCGACCGGCAACGCCTGCTGCTCGAGGTCAACAACGCCGTCGTTTCTCACCTGGAATTGCGCGAGCTGCTGAAGGCAATTTCAACCTGTCTCAGGCGCGTCATGCCGCATGACCTCGCGGGGTTCGCCCTCTACGATCCCGGCACAGGCCAATTGCTGACGCATGCGCTGGACTTTCCGCGAAACCAGGACTTCATCGAGGCTGGTGTCGCCATCCCGCTCGAAGGAACCCCGGAGGGTCGTGCGTTCACGTCTCGGCAGGCCGTGCGTATCAAACACCTCAGTTTGAGTGAATTTCCCGCGGAGATCATCAAGCGAGCGGAACTGGAAGGTTTGAAATCAGGATGTGCGGTTCCTCTCATTTCCCATGGGCGGGTCCTCGGCACCCTGAGCGTCGTCAGCTTGCGGGACGATGCGTTCAGCACGGACGACGCCGAATTGTTGACCCAAATCGGGGCGCAGGTGGCCATTGCCGTAGAGAATGGCCTGGCCTACCGCGAAATCGCCGATCTCAAAGACAAGCTCGGGAAGGAGAAGCTCTACCTCGAAGACGAAATCCGCACCGAATACAATTTTGAAGAAATCATTGGAGAGAGCACGGCCCTCAAAAAGGTTCTGAAACAGGTCGAGGTGGTCGCCCCGACCGATTCGACCGTGCTGATACTGGGAGAAACGGGTACCGGAAAGGAACTGTTGGCACGCGCCATTCATAACCTGAGCGGACGGCGTGAGCGAACATTCGTGAAGATGAATTGCGCGGCGATTCCCACCGGCTTGTTGGAAAGCGAACTCTTCGGGCATGAAAAGGGCGCCTTCACGGGAGCCATCGCCACCAAGATCGGTCGCTTTGAGCTGGCGCATCAAGGGACGATTTTCCTCGATGAGGTAGGAGAGATCCCGTTGGATCTGCAGGTCAAATTGCTTCGTGTTCTGCAGGAGCAGGAATTTGAACGTCTTGGCAGTACGCGCACGATCAGGGTCAACGTGCGCGTGGTGGCGGCGACGAACCGGGATTTGTCGCGGATGGTGGAAGAGGGCGCCTTTCGTAACGACCTGTACTATCGATTGAATGTTTTCCCCCTGACGGTCCCACCGCTCAGAGATCGAATCGGAGATATCCCACCCTTAGTCCGCCATTTCGCTCAGAAATTTGCGTTGCGCATGGGGAAAGGCATCGAAACAATTCCCTCAGAAGCGATCAGGGCGCTCGAAGCCTATCCCTGGCCGGGAAACGTGAGGGAGCTCGAAAACTTCATCGAGCGGGCGGTCATTCTCTCTCAGGGGTCGGTGCTGCATGTATCATTGGCTGAGCTTCGTCCTCGAGGAGGCGGCAAGGTGCAACCAGCGGCAACGCTGGAGGCCGCCGAACGAGAGCATATTCTTCGCATACTTCGTGAAACCGGGTGGGTCATCGGAGGCGCTTCTGGCGCAGCGACCAGGCTGGGCATGAAGCGCACCACGCTTCAATCCAAGATGCAAAAGCTGGGCATTGCCCGTCCTTCCTAACTGTCTGCCCTTCTGTTCCATCCTCTACCGCTGGGGTCGCGCCGATGAATCGGCACGTGCCGAGATGTCGGCAGTCATTCATCGGCCTAGAGGAGCATCTTCGTCCCAGCCCATTCGGCAAGCCGATGGGTAATTCTCGGATTTTCGAGTGTTTAAACGTCTCCCAGTCGTCGTTGAACGCGGTGGAACGATCATTGCCACTGTCGAGGTCGAAACAGGCGTCGGCCCACGAATCGGAGATCAAAATGGATGCGGTGATCCAGTTTCTAGGCGGTCAAGGCGCGATGGTGCTCTTCGTCGCCATACTCGCAAAACAGATCGGCCTGCCCATACCCGCCGCACCCTTGCTGATTGCAGCGGGAGCGCTGGCAGGCAACGGGCAGTTGAGCCTGGGCATCGCCTTCGCCTCTGCGATGAGCGCCGCGCTCCTAGGAGATCACGTGTGGTACGAACTGGGCCGCCGTAAGGGCCGCGTGGTGCTGATGTGGCTCTGCAGGCTTTCATTTGAGGCGACTGCATGTGTTCGGAGGATGGAGGACATCTTCACACGGCACGGTATGCGCTCGCTGATCGCCGCGAAATTCGTTCCGGGTCTGAGCACCATCGCGCCTCCGCTGGCTGGAATCGTGGGGATGCGATCTGCTCACTATTTTTTCTATAACGCCCTCGGAACCGCGATCTGGATCGGTGCGGAGCTTGGACTCGGATATCTCTTGCGGGATCAACTTGATTGGCTGCAGGCGGTCACGTCTCAGATCGGACCGTTCCTCGCGGTACTCACTGTGGCGGCGCTTGGGAGCTATGTCGTTTTCAGGCTTGTTCGGCGACGATTTGTTGAAAGGTTGGTGCCCCGCATGACCGCCGAACGCGTGACTGAGAAACTCGCAGCCGGAGAGGATCTTTTCATTGTCGATCTCCGTTCACGGGAAGCTCGTCAGGATGAGGCGGGCATTCCAGGAGCCGTGGCTCTCTCCATTGAGAATCTGCTCGCGATGCGCAAGGATTTTCAAGATGACCGGGATACCATTCTTTATTGTGCCTGCCCGGGCGATGCGGCAAGCCTGTATGCGGCCTGGAAGCTCCGCGGTCAGGGGGTGACGCGCGTGTGGCCCTTGGCGGGCGGTCTGGGGGCCTGGCAAGCACTGCACAATCAACCGATGGCCGCGCACGGAATGCGAGATATTCATACGGTTGCGGCCTGACGGACGATCAGCCGGTACGACATAGCCAAAGGAGCCGATCACATGGAATTGCGATTACCTACACCGGAGCAAGCGTACTGGGGTTTGCGAGCCATGAAGACCGTGGCCCTTGCCGATGGCGTGCTGGATGAATCCGAGGCGCATATGCTGACTTCCATACAACGAATTCTGGGGACAGATCACCCGATCGATCAGCTCCCGTGTATCGATCCCGGGAAACTCGCACGCGAGCTTCAAGACCGCCAAATCCGGCAGCAGCTTGTCCAGGGCCTGATTATTGTGTCTTTGATCGATGGCAAAGCCGACGAACAGGAAACGGCATTGGTCGAACAATTCGCCCAGGCGTTAGAAGTGAAGGCCATAGAGGTTGAGGATCTCCGACACCTGCTGAAGGGGGAGATTCTCGCGCTCCGTCTTGACCTGGCGCGGAGGTTTTGGCTTCGGGACAAAATCAAGGAGATATGGAACGAGGAAGGAATTCGCGGTCTCTACAAATTTGTTCGAGGGATGATCGGGCAATACGAAGACCCGACGCTCGCAACACGGTATCAGGCCTTGGAACACTATCCCGAGGGATCCTTAGGGCGGACGTATTGGGAGTATTGCCGGCGCAACGGTTTTGCCCTTCCCGGAGAAAAGGGCGGAGCGGCGGAGCCGATTCTATTCCACGACTGCGCTCATATCCTGTCCGGATACGGAACTGATCCAGCGGGGGAAGTTCAGGTGGCATGTTTCAGCGCGGGATTTCAACGCCGCGATCCTTGGCTCTTCGTCTTCTTCGTCCTCCTGCAGTTTCACGTCGGGATCAGGATGACACCCATCACGCAGGCTCGCACGGGATTCTTTGATCCGCAAAAGGCGTTGATCGCGATCCGGCGCGGAGCAGCAATGAACGTGGACTTGAATTCGGGATGGGATTATTGGCCTGTGATGCGCGAGCAAGTCGAGGAATTGCGCCGACGGTACAATATTCCGTCGTTGGAAAGTTTCACACCCGCGAGCCACCATGTGTCCGCATCCTAATATTTCAAGAGGTTGTGGTGGAGGGGCGGCGATCCCCGGGTCTTTAGCGAAATCTATAAACACAGACCGTCCAGACGGTTGACAACAGACCGTCCGGACGGTTAGTCTTTGGCACGATGAAACGCGTCGATACAAAACTTCAGCAGCTTCTGCTCAACGCCGCCGAGGCCGTGGTCGCCCGTCAAGGCATTGCAAACCTGACACTCGACGCCGTGGCCGCCGAGGCCGGCATGAGCAAAGGGGGGCTCCTGCATCACTTTCCATCGAAAGATCGGTTGGTCGTCGCGCTCGTCACGCGTTGCGCGGAGGGTTGGCGGTCCTGCTATACGGAAGCGTACGCACGAACATCGGAAGGGCCTGGGCGCATGGCGCGCGCATTGTTGAGTCATTGTCTTTCGGATGCCAAGTGCTGGACTGAGGAATTGCGCCGCAGTTCCTCCGCCGTGTTCGCGGCATTGGCCCAGAATCCCGCCCTGATCGAACCGATGCGCGCCGTGTACGCGGATCTTCACCGCCGTCTAGCAGACGACGGGTTGCCGCCCGGTGTATCGGAGGCGGTCGCCGCGGCCATCGACGGTTTATGGTTAGACTGGGTGCTGGGATTCGTTCCGCTGGAACAAACCCGCGTCGTCCGTGTGCGCAAAGCCTTGGAGGATATGCTCGCACGAGCGAAGCCTGTTCACCGCTTGCCAAAACTCGTTCCTGCCCCCGCAAAACGTGTAGGAGGGCGTCGCGCATGACGGCACATCATTGGATGAAATCGTTGCTGCTTCTCCTGACGGTCGTGGTGCTCGGTATCGGCTTGGCGGCATGGAAATATACGTCTATCCAGGAAAATGCCGCGGCCTCGGCAAATCAGCCGGAACCGATGGAATCGGTCACCGCGGCTCCGGCTCGCGCGCTCGAACATCGGATGAGCGCGACCTCGATCGGGACGGTGCTCGCATTGCGTTCCATCAGTTTGCGTAACGAACTTCCGGGGACCGTGAAGGAAGTCACGTTGACGCCCGGACAGATCGTTGAAAAGGGAACGGTGCTGGTGGCGCTCGATGTGTCGGTCGAAGAGGCCGATCTGAAGGCGCAGCAGGCGCAAGCTGCTCTCGCGCAGGCCGTGCTCAAACGACGACAACATCTGCGACAGGATCTCGCGACGGCGCAGGAAGAAGTGGATCGGGCGCGTGCCGATCTCGACGTGGCCTTGGCCCAGATTGCGCGCACGAAGGCGATCATCGCCCGAAAAACGATCAGAGCACCCTTTCGCGCGAGGATCGGGTTGGCCGATGTGCATCCGGGGCAATATCTGAATGAAGGGAGTCAGCTCACGACGTTGCAGGGCGTTGACGACGCCGTACACATCGACTTCATGGTGGCGCAGCAGGTGGCGGCGGGACTGCGTGTGGGTGACAGCGTGGAGGTATTCTCCGCCGAGCAATCGGCGCCGGTAACCGCAAAGCTCGTTGCGATCGACGCACGGGTCGATCCGGCGACCCGCAATGCCATGATTCGCGCCAGAATTGAAGGTGCCAGTGGGACACCATCACCCGGATCGTCCGTCCGCGTCAGAGTCCCGGTCGGTCCGTCGAGGAAAGGTGTCGCCATTCCGGCTAGTGCGCTGCGAAAGGGGCCGGGAGGCGATCAGGTCTTCGTGATTACTCCGGACAAGGACGGCAATCCCCGGGCGTACGGACGGCAGGTGGAGACCGGCACCATGCTCGGTGAAGAAGTCGTCATTCTCGATGGTTTGCCGGCCGGCCAACTCGTCGCGACCTCCGGATCGTTCAAGCTCCGCGATGCCGTGCGCGTCATCATCGCCGATGCGGATGCGAAGAACGGACAGGACCACGGACCGGACGGACAATAACTGCGGATGCACCTGTAGACAAGCGAAGAAGAGACGAGAACATGCGTAGGTTCACCGACATCTTTATCAAGCATCCTGTCCTGGCGGTGGTCGTCAACCTCGTCATCGTGCTCGTGGGCTGGCGGGCGCTGACCGTCCTCCCTCTGCAGCAATATCCGAAAATCGAAAGTTCCTCGATCATTATCACCACGGTCTATTACGGAGCCGCGGCCGAGACGGTGCGCGGTTTTCTCACAACCCCGATCGAGCGGGTGGTGTCTGCGATCAGCGGGGTGGATTATCTGGAATCGACAAGCCGCGCCGGCGTCAGCACGGTCACCGTCCACCTGAAATTGAACCACAACAGCACGGCGGCACTCGCCGAAGTCACCGCGCGCCTGCAGCAGGTCCGCTCGGAACTGCCGCCGGAAGCGGAGCCCCCCGTCGTCGAAGTTCAACGGGCCGACCGGCCGTATGCATCGTTCTATCTCAGTTTCACGTCGTCGGAACGGAGCGTCCCGGCGGTGACCGATTGGCTTGTCCGAACTCTGCAGCCGCAACTGGCCACGCTTGCCGGCGTGCAACGGGTCACCATCGAAGGCGGGCGGCAGATTGCCATGCGCATCTGGATCGATCCCGACCGCCTCGCCATGTTCAATCTTTCGCCGGGAGACGTGCAGGCGGCCTTGCGGCGCAACAATTACCTGGCCGCCGTCGGACGCACGAAGGGCAATCAGGTCCAGGTGAATCTGCTGGCGAACACCGACCTGCGTTCCACCGAGGAATTCGAACATCTGATCGTCGCTGATCGCGGAGGCGCGATCGTTCGGTTGAGCGATGTGGCGCGAGTCGAGTTGGGGGCCGAAGAGGCCGAGATGGTCGCCAAGTACGGCAAGACCGAGGGTGTCTATCTGGGGGTATGGCCGTTGGTCGGTTCGAACGAGATCGAGGTCGCGCACCGCCTGCGTGATGAAATGGAGCGCATCAGACCGACCCTGCCCAAAGACATCGACATGCGGTTGGTCTGGGACGGAACGATGTTCATGGAAAACGCGTTGAAGGAGATTACCAAAACACTCGGTGAGACGATTTTAATCGTCGCCGTCGTCGTCTTCCTCTTCATGGGTTCGGTGCGCACGGCGCTCGTCCCATTGGTGGCCATGCCCATTTCGCTGGTTGGCGCGGCCATCTTCATGTACACGTTCGGCTTCAGTTTGAATCTTCTGACCATTCTGGCCATCGTCCTGTCGGTTGGGCTGGTGGTCGACGACGCGATCGTCGTCGTCGAAAACGTCGAGCGCCATGTCCGACTGGGCAAATCCAGAATCGAGGCCGCATTGGTCGGCGCCCGCGAACTGGTCGGCCCAATTATCGCCATGACGATCACGCTGGCTGCGGTCTACGCGCCGATCGGCTTTCAGGGCGGATTGACGGGTTCGCTCTTCTTGGAATTTGCGATCACACTGGCCGCCGCCGTGGTGCTTTCCGGCATCGTGGCGGTGACGCTGTCTCCTGTGATGAGTTCGCGTTTCGTCCATGCTCAGGGAGAGGAAGGCCGCTTTACCAAATTCGTCAATGGTGCGTTCGAGCTGGTGCGTCGGCTGTACGCCCGGATGCTCGATGCGGCGCTTGAAATGCGCTGGGCGATCGTCGCAGCCTCGTTGCTGGTCATGGTGGCGGCTTGGCCGCTCTACATGTTTTCCAAGCAGGAACTCGCGCCAGTCGAGGATCAGAGCCACATCAGTCTGTTTCTCGAAGCCTCGCCGGATTCGACCTTGGAGGCGAGCAACCGGGACACGATGAAGGTCGTGGATGCGGTCACGGCATTTCCGGAAGCGCGATTCATGTGGTCGTTGACGACGGCTTGGGGCGGGTTTGGCGGCATGGTGGCCAAGGACTGGCACGAGCGGACCCGTTCGACGGAGGAACTGTTCGGACAGGTCTTCGGCGCGGTGTCGCAGGTCCCGGGGCTGCGGGTCTTTCCCCGACTCGATCCCCCGCTGCCGACGCCCGGTCAATACGATGTCGAACTGGTGCTGCAGAGCGATGCCCCGGTAGGACAGATGATGGAAACGGCCGGGGCGGTTCTCGGAGCCGGTTGGCAAAGCGGCAAATTCTTGTATGTCGATACCGATCTGAAAATCGACTTGCCGGAAGCCCGAGTGGTTCTGGATCGGGAGCGGCTCGCGGATCTTGGATTCGATCTGGCCGGTGTCGGGCGTGAACTCGGCACGCTGCTCGGCGGTGCGTACGTCAATCGGTTCAATTTCTTCGATCGCAGCTATAAAGTGATTCCGCAGATCGGTGATCGAGACCGGGCAACGGTCGGACCGCTGCTCGATCTCAAAATCAAGACGCCGGGCGGGCAACTCGTTCCCGTATCGACCTTTACGCACATAGAGTCGAGTACGGCGCCGCGCACCTTGAACCGGTTTCAGCAGCGCAACGCCGTGAGAATTTTCGGCGGAGTCAAGCCGGGCGTGACGAAGGACGAAGGGTTGCGGGTGCTCGAACAGGCAGTCGGTTCGACGGGGGGCTCGCGCGTGGTGCTCGATTATGCCGGCGAATCACGGCAGATCCGTCATGAAGGATCCGCTCTCACGGTCACACTCGGCTTCGCCATCGTCCTGATTTATCTGGTCCTGGCTGCGCAATTTCAGAGTTTTCGCGATCCGCTGATCGTCCTGCTCGGCTCAGTACCGCTGGCGATCTCGGGAGCGTTGGTCTTCAGTTTTCTCGATCTCACCACCATCAACATTTATTCACAGGTCGGGTTGATCACTCTTGTGGGATTAATCGCTAAAAACGGCATTCTCATCGTAGAGTTTGCCAACACGCTCCAGGCCCGTGGCCTGCCCAAGATCGATGCGTTGCGTGAAGCGTCGGTGACCCGGCTACGACCTGTACTGATGACCTCCGCGGCCACCGTCTTTGGCCATCTTCCTTTGGTGCTCGCCACCGGGCCCGGAGCGGCGGCGCGCAATAGCATCGGAGCCGTACTCGTCACCGGCATGACGGTGGGAACGCTGTTTACGCTGTTCGTCGTACCGGTGTTCTACTCGCTGATCGCCGCACAGCATCAACCGGACCGCCCGAATGTCGCCACGGGCGACGTTCGGCCGAGATCAACCGGCCATCCGGTTCCCACACCCTCCTTTGTAGAAACGTAACGCGGTCGCTGCCGACGTCTCGGCTCGTGCCGAGATATCGGCAGTCCCGATTCGTCACATTAAGCATGGCTTAGATATAAGTCTTGATTCATGATAATTTTCAATATTTTAGGAGAAGGCTCTTTATTCATGGCAAGGAACGGGCTTTGCCATGGCCAGGTATTAGATAAGGAGCTGACGATGCTAAAAATAAGTGAACGACAGGAGAAGGACGAAGGTCCCATTTCTCTGATTCTTGAAGGGCGCCTCGCCGGTCCATGGGTGGGAGAAGCCGACCTCTATTGGGGCCGTATCGCTGCTGCCCAGCGAAGTCACGCAGCGGTCGATTTGAGCGGTTTGACTTTCGTCGATGCGGACGGCAAGGCGCTCCTCACTCGAATGTGGCAAGACGGAGCCCGGTTATCCGCGACCGGATGTTTAATGAGATGTCTTGTCGAGGAAATTACCGGAAAAGGTCAGAAACGGTCAGACCTAACCAAGCAGTGTTCGGATTAACTTCTCGGAGGTGATCATGGAATCGATCACAGCAATCACCCTGACAATTGCTTTACAGGTGTCGATCATTTTCATTGCGGGTCTTTCATGGTGCTATGCGGCGTTCAAAGTGGCCCGTGCAGCACACAATAGGAAACTGCGACGGGACCTCGAATGATGAACACACGCGTGAAGATGATAGGTCCCGGCGTTCAGCCGCGCATGCTGATGCTCGCGGTGGCCGTGGTTCTTGGACTGAGCGGTTGCAGGCAGGAGGCCGGCTCTGCCCCCCCGCAGCAGCTGCCTCAGGTTGAGGTGGTCACCGTGACGACACAGACGGTGCCCGATGAGCCGGAATTTATCGGCCAGGCGGAAGCCTCGCGCCCCGTGGAGATCCGATCGCAGGTCACAGGCATTTTGAAGGCCGTGCTCTATCCCGAGGGGCGCGATGTGAAAAAGGGAGACCGGCTGTATCAAATCGATCCGGTTCCATTTCAAGCGGCCGCGGCCGGCGCCAAGGCCAAGATCGCGCAAGCCGAGGCAAAGGTCGTTCAGGCAAAGCAGGATCTTGCGCGAGTCAAGCCCCTCTTGGCCGATCAGGCCGTGAGTCAGAAAGATGTCGACGATGCCATTGCCGCGGATCTCTCAGCCAAGGCTGCGGTTCAAGGTGCCAAGGCCGATCTGATCAAAGCTCAATTCGATTTGGACAATACGCTGATCATCGCGCCGATCGCCGGGTTGATCGAGCGAAGCCGCTACTACGAAGGCCGTCTGGTCTCGGCTCAGACCGATTTGCTGACCACCATTCATCGTGTCGATCCGATGTACGTTGTCGTGAGCGTTCCGGAGACGTTCCTTTTGAAACGTCAGCGCGATATCGAGCAAAAGAAGATCGAACATCCCGGCGTCTATCAACTGCGGGGCGTCCTGAAGCTGATGGACGGGACTCTTTATCCGCAGGAAGGTGTGCTGGATTTGATGGAACCAGGCTTGCGGACGGAGACCGGATCGCGCCAGGTGCGCATGACATTCGCCAATCCGAAACGAGCGTTGCTGCCCGGTCAGTTCGTCAACGTGAAATTCAAGGGAGATGCAAAGCCCAACGCGGTCCTCATCCCGCAGCGCTCGGTCCAACAAGGTCCCCAGGGGCCGTTCGTCTATGTGGTCGGTCCGGAGGACAAGATCGAAATCCGAAATGTCCAGGCTTCGGCCTGGCAGGGTGACCAGTGGCTCATCGATTCGGGGTTACAAACAGGCGAACGCGTGGTCGTCAACGGGTTGATGAAGATTGGACCTGGCGCTCTCGTCAATGCCGTGCCTCTTGGAGCGGTGCCATCGACTGAAACGGCCCCTCCCACCGAACCGAAACAGGGATGAGCCGTGACTTCACACGTCTTCATTGATCGGCCGATTCTGGCCTCCGTCGTATCCATCATCATCGTCGTCATGGGACTGCTTGCCGTGCAGTTTTTGCCGATTGCGCAGTTTCCTGAAATCACCCCACCGGTGGTGCAGATCGATGCGGACTATCCCGGCGCCAGCGCGGAGGTCGTCGCAGAATCTGTCGCGCGGGCGATCGAGGTCCAGTTGCCGGGGATCGACAACCTCGTCTACTTTGACAGCACGAGCAGCAACGACGGCCATGTGACCATCAAGTTGACGTTCGAAATCGGGACCGATCCGGACATCGCGCAAGTCCAAACCCAGAATAGAGAAAAATTGGCGGAGCCCCAGCTGCCTCCAGAGGTGATCCGGCAGGGCGTCAGTGTCAAGAAGATGTCTCCTGATCTGGTGGCCGTGATCGCGCTCAAGTCCACCGATCCGAATCACGACGCGGTCTTCCTGTCCAACTACGCCATCTTGCGTTTGGTCGACAACGTGCGTCGCGTCAAGGGAGTCGGAGATGCGATGGTGTTTGGACAGCAGAACTACAGCATGCGCATCATCCTGAATCCGCTGCACATGGCCAAACTGGGACTGACGCCGACGGATATCGCTGCCACCATCCGCGAGCAAAACAGGGACTATCCGGCCGGCACCATCGGACGCGAGCCAGCTCCAAAGGGTACCGAGATGACCATTCCGGTGATCACGAAGGGCCGGCTGACCGAGGTCCAGGACTTTGAAGAGCTGATCGTCCGCGCGATGCCGGACGGCTCGCTCGTGCGTTTGAAAGACGTGGCACGCATCGAGCTCGGCGCACAATCGTATGCGCTCGAGGGGCGATGGAACAGTAGCCCGACGACCTTCATTGTCACGTTTCTCGCCCCCGGGGCGAACGCCCTGGATACCGTGCGGCGCACGCGTGCGGAGATGGACTCGATGGCGAAGAGCTTCCCTCCCGGCGTCTCCTACGATATTCCTTACGACACCACGCGGTTCATCGAGGTCTCGATCAAGGAGGTCGTCAAAACGCTTCTGGAGGCCATGGTGCTGGTCGTACTGGTGGTCTATGTGTTTTTGCAGAGCTGGCGGGCCACGATTATTCCCACCGTGGCAGTCCCTGTGTCGCTGATCGGCACGTTTCTTGGTCTTTATGTCCTGGGCTTCTCGATCAACACCATTACCCTTTTTGGCATGGTCCTCGCCATCGGGATCGTCGTCGACGATGCCATTGTGGTTGTCGAAAACGTCGAACGTCATATGCGGGAAGACCGTGTGTCCCCCAAAGAAGCGGCAAAACGGGCGATGAGTGAGGTGACCGCCCCGGTCATTGCCATCGTGCTGGTGCTGGTGTCCGTGTTCGTTCCGGTGGGATTCGTAGGCGGCATCACCGGTCAGCTTTACAAGCAATTTGCCGCTACGATCGCAATTTCAGTGACATTTTCAGGGTTCGTCGCCTTGACGCTCAGCCCGGCCCTATGCGCCATGGTCCTCGTGCCGCAGCATGGCGAACGGGGAAGATTTTGGGTCTGGTTCGACCGAGTATTCGGCAAAACGCAACATGGCTACACGAGCATTGTCGGAAGCCTGGTGCGAAGGCCTTTCCGTGTAATGCTGGTATTCGGCGTATTGCTCCTGTTCACGTTTGGAATGTTTAACACCCTGCCGCGCAGCTTTTTGCCCGAAGAGGACCAGGGATATTTCATCGTCGTGGCTCAATTGCCGGATGGTGCGTCCAAGCAGAGGACGGATGCGGTGTTGGATCGGATCGAGCGGTTTCTGCAGGCTAATCCTGCCGTGCATTCGACCGACGCCATGTCGGGGCAAAACTTTGTATTCGGAACGAGGGGACCGAATTCGGCCACCATGTTCGTGCCGCTGCATTTGTGGGATGAGCGGAAGGAGCCGCAATTTCATGTGAAGTCGCTGATCGGCCAGGCGTTCGGGGAATTCGCCAAGATCCCGGAAGCGCTGCTCTTGGCCTTCAATGCGCCGTCGCTCCGCGGAGTTGGAACGGTCGGCGGTTTCTCGGCACAGCTCCAAGACCCCGGAGGCGGAGATTTCAAAAAGTTTGCGGTGGTCGCTCAACAATTCATCGAGCGGGCGAAGAAGGAACCGGCCATCGGTCAGGTCGGAACCAATTTCCGCGTTTCGGCTCCACGGCTCTATGCCCATGTGAACCGGGAACGTGCCAAGTCTCTTGGTGTGCCGATCTCGGATATCTTCGATACGTTGCAGGCCTACTTCGGCACATACTACATCAACGACTTTCTCAAATTCGGCCGCATCTATCATGTACAGACCGAAGCCGACGCGGAGTTCCGTTCGACGCCGCAGGATATCGCGAAGATCTACGTGCGGGCCCAGAATACACAAGGTATGCACATGATTCCGCTCAATACGGTCGTGACAACGGAATATCAGAGCGGACCGGATCCCGTGAATCACTTCAACGGCTATAACACCGCGCTGGTGCTCGGGTCTGCCGCTCCCGGCTACAGCTCCGGCCAGGCTCTTGAGGCCCTCGACCACGTCGCGAAAGAAGTGTTGGAACCCCAAGGGTATGCGATCGATTGGAGCAATATCTCCTTTCAGGAACGTCGCGTCGGCGGGCAATCAAATGTCGTGTTCATCATCGGCCTCTTGATGGTGTTTCTGGTCCTGGCCGCCCAATTTGAGAGCTGGGTGGTCCCCTTCGCCGTGATTTTGGCCGTACCGTTCGCCATTTTCGGCGCCCTCGCCGCCGTCTGGGTCAGAGGGTTTACCAACGACATCTACTTTCAGATCGGGCTGGTCACGTTGATCGGTCTGTCAGCCAAGAACGCCATCCTGATCGTCGAATTCGCCAACACCCGCTACGAAGCCGGACGTCCGCTGCTCGATGCCGCCATCGAAGCGGCGCGCCTCCGGTTCCGGCCCATCATCATGACGTCCATGGCCTTCATCTTCGGGATGTTCCCGTTGGTCGTGGCTACGGGAGCAGGCGCCGCCAGCCGGCAGTCGATCGGAACGGGCGTACTGGGCGGCATGTTGGCGGCCACGTTCCTTGCCATCTTTTTCGTGCCGCTATTCTATGTTGTCGCCCGCCGATTGACTGCCCGGAAGCCGGTGAGGGCAGTGAATGAGCAGGTATTGCCGATGCTTCCGGAAGGAAAGGGCTAACATGAGAGCTTCAATTATCGCGTGTGTATCGGTGCTCCTGGTGTCCTGTGCGGTGGGCCCGGACTATGAGCGCCCCAAAGGCGATACCACCACTACGGATCATTTCCGCATGGCCGAAGGACCGGAGGCGGCTTCTCTCGCCAATCTACCCTGGTGGCAGCTTTTGAAGGACGAGCAGCTTCAGACGCTGGTCCGCACGGCTATTGAAGAAAACAAAGACCTGCGGCGTGCGGTCGCGACCGTTGAGGAATATCAAGCCCGTGCGTTCATCGCCCGGTCTGATTGGCTTCCTCAGATGAATGTGTCTGCCAGTGCGCCCTCGTTCGGACGCAAAACCGTCTTCTTGTTTCCCGGTTTCGCCAGTCCATTCAACTACTATATTCAGGGCAGTCTGAACTGGGAACTCGACCTCTGGGGTCGAATCAGACGGTCGAACGAGGCGTCGCGGGCAGATCTGCTTTCCAGAGAGGAAAATCGGCGCGCAGTCATCTTGCAGCTTGTGAGCGGGGTGGCCGAGAGTTACTTCAATCTGTTGCAATTCGACACGCAGCTCGAGATCGCCAAGCGCACGCTCCAGTCCTGGGAAGAGTCGGTCCGGATTGCCCAGGCCCGTCTGCGCCAAGGCATGACCTCCAAACTGGATGCTGATCAATTCGAGTCGGAGCGGGCCAATGCCGCAGCTAGAATAGCTGAATTGGAACGTCAGATGGTCCAGACCGAAAATCAGTTGAGCATTCTCTTGGGACGCAGGCCCCATGCCGTGCCCCGCGGGAAATCGCTCGCCGAACAGGTCATGCCGCCGGAAGTTCCGCCCGGCCTTCCGTCTGAATTGTTGCAGCGGCGACCGGACATCTTACAGTCGGAACAGCTCTTGGCCGCCGCAACGGCCCGCATCGGCGCGACGAAGGCGGAACGGTTTCCGAAGATTTCTCTCACCGGCTTACTGGGCGTCGCGGATCCGGGCCTGAAAAATCTCTTTACCGATCCCTCATCATTTGCAGTCGCAGGAGCCGGGCTCACCGCACCGCTGTTCAACGCTCAGATCCTGGGTTTTCAACAGGACGCCGCGGAAGCACAAACGAAGGAGGCCATCGCCCAATACGAGCAATCGGTCCTCATCGCGTTCAGGGAAGTCGAGGATGCATTAATTGCCGTGCGAACATCCCGTGTCCAAAATGAAGCGCAACAGCAGCAAGTCAATGCGCTCCAGTCTGCGCTCCGGCTGGCGGAATTGCGATATAAAGGCGGGCTGGCCAACTACCTCGATGTGTTGGTGGCGAGACGAAATCTGTTTGAAGCCGAGTTGGCCATGACGAGTTCTCGGCGTCTGCAACTGGTGTCGGTTGTTCAGCTGTACAAGGCGCTGGGCGGCGGGTGGTCCCCGGAGGTGGCTGCGACTAAGGAGAGGAAAGATCCTGGGGAGAAGAAGGAAGGGTAATTCCTTGAATGGAAAAACCGGCAGACACGCACCACCCCATCCATGATTTGCTGCGGCGACGTTGGAGCCCGCGCGCCTTTGCGGACCGACCGCTGGAACCAGACAAGCTCAAGAGCCTGTTCGAAGCCGCACGCTGGGCCCCTTCCTCAAACAACGAGCAGCCATGGCGGTTTATTGTGACCGATCGCAAAGAGAATCGGGACGATTTCGACCGGCTGTTCGCCTGTCTCAGCGAAGGAAACAAAAAATGGGTTCATCTGGCCCCTGTGCTGATGCTTTCCGTAGCCAGTTTGAATTTCGAGGACGATGGCAAGCCGAATCGGCATGCGATGCACGACACCGGTCTGGCGGTTGAAAATCTCGTGTTGCAGGCAACGGCGCTTGGGCTTCAAGCTCATCAGATGGCCGGCTTCGATGTCGAACGGGCGCGAACAGATTGCGGGATCCCTCCTGGGTTCGAACCGGTCGCGATGAT
Source organism: Nitrospira sp. KM1 (assembly GCF_011405515.1). Classification (NCBI taxonomy): domain Bacteria; kingdom Pseudomonadati; phylum Nitrospirota; class Nitrospiria; order Nitrospirales; family Nitrospiraceae; genus Nitrospira; species Nitrospira sp. KM1. Next base: position 2,548,311 of record NZ_AP022671.1, read on the forward strand.
CGCGGTGGGTTACCCCGGTGATCCGGCTGTGCTGCCCGAGTATTTGCAGGAGCGGGAACGCAAGCCTCGCGAGCGAAGACCGATCGGAGAGTCCGTGGTCTCCGGCCAATGGGGCCGGCGTTTCGATTGATCCTTTCACCGTGATCATCCATCTTCCTGCCGTCCAGCATCTCGCCGCTGTCGATCCGATCATGGGGCGATTGATCGGTGAGGTCGGCCCGTGCACGCTCATGCCCAAGTCCAGGCGGTCGCCCTTCGAATCTCTGGTCCGGGCGATCGCGTATCAACAATTACATGCCAAGGCAGCGGAAAGTATTCTCCGACGGTTCATCGCGCTTTTCCCAACCCGCCGGTTTCCACACCCTGCCGACCTGCTGGCCGTGAAGACCCGATCGGTCAGGCTGTCGGGATTTTCTCGGCCAAAGATAAAGGCGCTGCGGGACTTGGCCGCCAAGACCTTGGACGGGACTGTTCCGACCAGTCGGATCATCAAGGCGTTGGAAGATGAGGTGATCGTCGAACGGTTGACCGGTGTGCATGGGATCGGGCGATGGACGGTTGAAATGCTCTTGATCTTTCAACTCGGCCGTCCTGATGTTCTTCCGGCCGACGATTTCGGCATCCGCAACGGATTTCGGATCGTGTTCAACCGACGCACCATGCCGACACCAAAGGACGTATTGCGGTATGGTGTACGATGGAAGCCGTATCGTACCGTCGCCTCATGGTATCTGTGGCGGGCAGCGGAACGTGGAAGCCTTAGGATCGTGCAGTCACGTTGAACGTGCAAGGATCTTCGATGGCGAACGCGAATAAGAGGTTGGATTCCAACGTGCAGGGCAATTTCTATGTGGATGCGACCTGCATTGATTGTGACACCTGCCGGCAACTGGCACCCGATAGTTTCGAAGAGGTGGGCGACTATTCCGCCGTCACGCGCCAGCCGCAGGGTGAAGAGCAGACTCACCGGGCATATCAGGCGCTACTGGCCTGCCCTGTTGGTTCCATCGGGACCGAACAAAGCGAGAAAGGACTGTTGCATAGGGCCATGGACAGCTTTCCCCTGCCGATCGAGGCGGGGGTTTCCTACTGCGGGTTCAATTCGGAAAAGTCTTTCGGCGCGAACAGTTTTTTCGTAGAACATCCCGACGGCAACTGGTTGATCGACTCCCCGCGCTACCTCAAGCATTTGGTCGAATCCTTCGAACAACGAGGCGGGATTGCCAACGTCTTTCTGACGCATCGAGACGATGTCGCGGATGCCGAGAGATATGCCAGACATTTCGGTGCGCGGCGCATCATCCATCGTGCGGATTCGTCGGCTGTCCCGGATGCCGAATGGGTCATCGATGCCGCCGATCCGGTCATGCTGGCGACGGGATTCGAGCTGATACCGGTCCCCGGACATACGCCGGGCAGTTGCGCGCTGCTGTATGACGAGCGGTTTTTGTTCACCGGCGATCACCTCTGGTGGGAGCCTTCTTCTCGGCGCCTCGGAGCGCCACACAATCTGGTCTGGAATCGCCACGAACTGTATGAATCTATCGAGAAGCTCTTGGACCATCGATTCGAATGGGTGTTGGCCGGGCATGGCGACCGGGTTCGGCTGATTCCAGAAGACATGAAGGCAAAACTTCGGGAACTCCTCCAAAGTCGGAGGCCCGGTCCAAGAGCATGAACCGGTATCTGTTCGAAGACCATGCAGGAGGCAGGGTTCATGGTTGAACAAACCAGGGCTGTCGTCCATTTGGCGACGGGAATGTCACCGACCGCAAACGTGATGGCAGAATCCTCCGTTGTGTTACGTGCGAAGTATACGGGCGCGCCGGGCGAAAACATTGACGGATACGTCGGTATCGCTCGGAACCGGCTGCGCTGGATGGTCTACGACTCGACCGTCTCGGTCCTCGCATGAGTGCAATGAGAAAAGGAGATCCATGCCATCATTGAGCGGCAAAGTGGCCATTGTCACGGGCGCCTCGAGCGGCATCGGGCGCGCCATTGCGGAACGATTCGCCGAGGACGGAGCCATTGTCGTGATCAACTACTCACGGCATGCAGAACAGGCCCAGCAAGTGGTCACCGGCATACAGGCCAAAGGCGGGAAGGCTGTGGCCGTGCAAGCCGACATGAGTATGGTCACGGAAGCGAGGCGCCTTGTGCGGGATACGGCGGCTCAATTCGGCCGCCTCGATATTCTTGTCAACAATGCTGGAAAGTTCACTCCAAAATCGTTGGAGGAGACCACGGAGGCCGACTTCGATCAGGTCGTAGCGCTTCATGCCAAAGGTCCATACTTTGCCATCCAGGAAGCGGCGAGCGTCCTACGGGAGGGAGGGCGCATCGTAAATATTTCCACGGCATTGACCCATTTTGCCTTTCCGGGTGCGACGGCGTACCTTGGAAGTAAAAGTGCTCTCGAGCAGTACGCCAAGGGGATGGCGATTGAACTGGCGCCCCGCGGAATCACGGTCAACACGATCTTGCCCGGATTCACCGACACCGGAGCGCTTACGGATGAGGTTCGTGAGCGTGGAATTCGCATGTCTCCATTCAAACGGGTGGGTCAGCCCAAGGATATCGCTGATGTCGTCGCGTTTGTGGTGAGCGAAGAAGCCAGATGGCTGACGGGGCAGAATCTGCATGCGGGGGGTGGGATCACAAGGTAGGAGGGCTCGATGCATCAGACAAAGATCGTCGCGATAGTCGGAGCGACCGGAGCTCAGGGCGGCGGGCTAGTCCGCGCCATCGTCAATAGTCTGGATAAGGAATTTAAGGCCCGTGCGTTGACGAGGAATGAGGATTCCGACAAGGCACAAGCGTTGAAGACCCTCGGCGTCGACGTCGTGGCGGCTGATTTGGATGACATGCGGAGCCTCACACGCGCATTCACGGATACGTATGCGGCTTTTTGCCTCACGAACTACTGGGAACACTTTTCTCCTGAAAAGGAAATAACTCAGGCGCGACATATGGCTGAGGCTGCCCGGCAGGCTGGAGTCCAGCACGTGATCTGGTCCACGTTGGAGGACACGCGCCGATGGATGCCGTTGTCGGATGAGCGCATGCCGACGCTCATGGGAAAATACAAGGTTCCTCATTTTGACGCCAAGGGGGAAGCGGATCGAGAATTCCAAGCGCTGAATGTGCCCACCACATTTCTGCTCACGTCATTTTATTGGGACAATATGATTTATTTCGGGATGGCTCCCAAGAAAGGACCGGACGGTACGCTGTTGTTTACGCTGCCGATGGGTGATAAGAAGCTCCCCGGGATCGCTGCCGAAGATATCGGAGGATGCGTGCTTGGCGTGCTGCAAAAGGGGCGTGAGATGATCGGGAAGACGGTGGGAATCGCCGGCGAGCATTTGACCGGTACGGAAATGGCCGCCACGATGAGCAAGGTATTTGGCCAGCCTGTTCGCTATAACGAAGTCTCTCCCGAGACGTATCGCGGATTCGGATTCCCCGGCGCCGACGATGTGGGGAATATGTTTCAGTTCAAAAGGGACTTCAATGCCGACTTCCGAAAACCAAGAGATCCTGCCATCGCCCGGGCGTTGAATCCTGCTCTGCAAGACTTTGAAACATGGCTTCAGAAGAACAAACAACGCATCCCTCTTGAATGACGAAACAAGGAGAGCACATCGAACGACGCCATATTTCCACCGGCGGCCATTGGGAAGGCAGAATCGGCTATTTGCGAGCGCCGCGGGCCGTTCTTTCGTTCGTATCCGCTGATTCCACCGCCATGTCGCCATCCGGGACGTGGGCGAGATCCCTTTGCTCAGCCGTGGAGGCGTTGAAGACAATTGAATCGGTCTTCCAGCAGGCGAGAGCTTCTCTCGTTGACGCAGTCAGAACGCGTATTTCTCTGGCCTATCTGGATCAATGGCGGAGGTCTGCCGCGCCCATGGCGAGGTGTTCGGCGACATCCGGCCGGCCACGACGATGGTGGAAGTCTCGCGCCTGATCGATCCGGACATGTTGGTAGAAATTGAAGCGGATGCCGTCAGTCCGGTGTGAGCCAATGGACAAGTTCAATAGCCTGCTCACCTGGATCGATCAGAATATTCTGTCTCTCGGTCGAGAACTTCGACTCTCATACCTGCCTCCCCTCATGGTGTATGCCGCCTATGGAATCTCGGGGCTCACCGGCATCGTCGGGACGTTCTTCGTCAAAGATTACCTGGGTCTGTCCGCGTCATTCTTGGCGGCTTTGGGATTCTGGGCCGGGATTCCCTGGGCCCTCAAGGTCCCAATCGGACATACCGTCGACTTGATGTGGCGCTGGAAGAGCTCGCTTGTCGGTGTCGGCGCGCTGCTTCTTGCCATGAGCCTTGCCATTATGGCCGCTCTGATCGGCCATCGGGAGCCGATGACCGCAATCATGCCGGCGGAGGTCTGGTTCGTGCTGAGTTCGTTGCTCGCGCCCATCGGCTACGTCATTCAGGATGCCGTGGCGGATGCGATGACAGTCGAAGCCGTACCCCGGTTTGACGAAAATGGCGAACCGTTTAGAGAATCAGACCGTAAGCTCATGCATACCACGATGCAGACGCTCGGGCGGGTCGCCATTATCGGCGGGGGGGTTCTGGTAGCGTTGATCAATGTCTATGTCTTCAGCGACGCCGAGGGGCTGTCCCAGGCGGCGATGATCCGGTTGTACGAACGAGTCTATCTGACGGCGCTGGTCGTTCCCTTCGTTTCGGTCCTCGGCGTAGTGATGGCCTGGCTGCTGCGTCATCGCCAGCGGGCGAAACTGATCGGCAGAGGGTTCACCGATAGGCAAGCCCGTCAGATGACCGATATACATGATGAATTCATTGAACCGGCGAAACCCAATTGGTGGATCTTACTGGGGAGCCTGGCATTCGTCGTGTGTACGTTGACGGTCGGCCTTGGAGGATTTCAATACAGCGAGGAAATCGTATTTGGAGGCTCGATGGCGATCGTTCTCTTCCTGATGGCGCGCTTAGTGCGCGAACTGGACCCCGACAAACGGTTGACGCTGGTCGGGACCGCCGTCGTGGTGTTCATGTTTCGAGCCATACCAGGTTCCGGCCCGGGCACAACCTGGTGGATGATCGATGAACTCAAGTTCGACCAACAATTTCTCTCCGTGCTGTCCTTGATTGGAAGCGCGCTGACGCTGGCGGGGTTGTTCCTGTTTCGACGGTTCATGGCCGAGCGGTCCATCGCCCATGTCGTCGGCTTTCTCACCATTGTGGGCACGCTGCTCAGCCTTCCGGTGGTCAGCATGTTTTATGGTCTGCATGAATGGACCGCGAAGATGACCGGCGGAGTCGTCGATGCCCGGTTCATCGCGTTGATCGATACAGCGTTGGAATCGCCGCTCGGACAGATCTCTATGATTCCGATGCTGACGTGGATTGCGAATTCCGCACCGGTCCAACTGAAGGCGACATTCTTTGCCGTGATGGCGTCCTTTACGAACCTGGCCCTCTCATTGAGTCAGCTCGGGACCAAATACCTCAACGATCTGTTCGTCGTTACCCGCGAGGTCCGTGATCCGGTTTCAGGAGTCGTTCAGACGACGGCCGACTATACTCAACTGGGGCCGCTGCTCATCATACAGCTCGTCATAGGCCTGACCCTGCCGCTCCTCGCAATCGCCTTCGCAAAGGTCACCCGCTTCAAGAGCGCTTGAGAGGAATCGGTGAGAACGTGAATGCCCTGCAATTCCTCGTCGACCACGGTGCCTCGGTCCTCTTCTGGGTCGTGTTTATCGAACAGGTGGGACTGCCTCTTCCTGCGCTCCCGTTGCTCATTGCGGCCGGCGCATTGGTCGGTGCCGCGCTGAGCGTCGACGTCCGCTTCCCCATTTCGTTGGAACTGGATCCTGAAACGATTCCCGGAGCCCTCAACATGCTCATGGAGGAAATCGAGCATCCCTCCAAGGTTGACCGAAATCTTCTACTGGACTATAAAAGAGGCCCTACCCTCCTTCTCATCCGTGAGGTCCAGTGGACTTATTTTCACATGTTTCTTCCCTCCGAGAACTGAACATCCTTCCTCCTCCTGATTTCGATGGTGACTCGAAATCCTCTCTCGAGGCCGACCCACAACATGAAACGTCATCACCGTCTGTTGTTTGTTACCCCGCAACCTCTGCCGCCGCAAACGAAACGCTTGTGAAGCTTGTTTCAGGGATTTTCAATGAGAGCTTCGGCTTTCGACCGGATGGCAAACCCTATAGAATGGGCCCGAAATCGGTCACAGATCGTTTGCTGGAAACGGAATATCTTCTTGTAGCAGGAGATGAACATTCCGGAATTGGCTACCTCTTTGGCAAAGAGATTCCTTCCTCCCAGGGAAGGATTGCTTGGATCGAATCAATGGCGGTTCTTCCCTTGTATCGTCGAAATGGGGTAGCAACAGCGCTTGTAAGATACTTCTATAGATTGACAAAAATGGCTCCCCGATTTGGGTTCGCCACACCAAATCCTATTGCGGCTCTGATTGCGACCAGGGAAATTCCGGGCAAGATGTATCTCGGATCGTGCTACCCCCCTTATACCCTCAAGCTCCTCTTGAAGGAGATCCGGCAAAACTGTTTTGACCTACGGGGATGTCATATCGATGAAGACCACTTCAGAATTAGAACAGGCTTTAGCCCTCTATCCCGCTCGGACCAACGGGAATGGAGTCCGAGAGAAGATTTCCCAGAACCAGCTTGGTGGGGAGAAATTCAGCACCTGCCTAATGAATTTGAAGCCCTTCTTGTGATCGAGAGGTAACATTATCGTTAACGTAGTATCCCTTCCAACTTCCCAGTCGTGACATTTGAAAGATCTCTCCTCCTATCGATTCAAATCGTATCTCGGTTCTGAAGCATCAGCGATAGATCATCTCGTGAAAGGAGTGTCGTCGGTATTTAGTCACAGCTTCGGGGAGAATCCAAAAACAGGGAGACCGTATCGGCTCGGTCCAAAGACGACACGTGAGCGCCTGTCTAGCACCAACTATCTGTTCGTGGGTCAGAGCTTGGAAGAGATGATCGCTTACCTTTATGCACGAGTCATAAACTCGGCATATGGGGCAGTCGGATGGATAGATTCTTTAGCGGTGCTTCCGTCTCACCGGAGAAAAGGAATTGCCACACAACTTGCTGGCGAATTCGTCGCTAAAGTAGCGACATGCCGATGGGTAGGTTGTGCCACACCAAACCCAATTGCTGCGCTCGTCATCACCAGGTCAGTTCAAGGAACAACGTATATTGGAGAATGTCGTCCCCCACAAGAGGTTACATCAATGGTCGAAGAAATTCGCCCGAAATGCCCAGACCTGCGAGGAACAGACTTCAATCCCGCTCGCCTGTTGGTGAAAACCCGATTCACTCCAGTTATGAGCGAAGACTCAACAGAATGGAAGCCTCCACAACCTGGAGAGCCTCCGCCGTGGTGGGCATCATTAGAAAATCTTCCGGATGATTATGAAGCATTGCTCATCATTGATCGTAGAAGCTAGAAAAAGTGAAATTATATCTCAGAGAAGAGCAATCCTTTCTCGGTCGGAGGTGGCATTGAGGCTCAGCCTGGACTGAAATTTTCAATGTAGCATCAAGCCAAGTGCAGTCGATTGGCCGGAGCACCTTCCTGATCACGCGCATATGGAGAAGGAATATAAATAAATGGAGAGACCAAAAATCCCGACAGACCTCGAAATACTTCGGGAAATCTACGATCGACACTATCAAACATACGTAAGCTTCTCGAAGGAATCCCCCAGCCGAAGCGCAAAGATTATGGTACCGATTGATATAGTGGAAATTGCAAAACACTTTAAGGTCGACGTCGACATAATTTTTGGAAGACTCTATTATCACCTTGAGGAGAAGTTCGGATTTACACGGTCTGATGGATCAAAAGTACATTTCTTTGCATTGAAAGCGGGGTCGGATATTGAATGCGTGAACTTCCCTCTAATGGCTTCGGTCCTGGCCGGATTGCACGAAGAACGTAAGAAACATCTTTGGGCAATTTTGATAGCCGTTGGATCCCTGATCATAGCCATCGTGTCTCTAATTGTGTCGGCACTGTCAAAATAGCCGAGCGTGGACCGCTACATTCCGGGAGTGCCAGGAGGGATTCTCACGGTTCTATCTCCTTCTTCTGTTTCTTTGTGCCTCTCTCTAGCATACTTTTTCCCGGTGCAGTATCATGAGCATCAGGAAATATGGCCAAGTCGGAGATCCTTGAAGTATGAAAAGCTCTCTGGAACCACAAGTATGATCAAAATGACTGTCCAGCAAGGCACAAGCCGAAGATCTTTGGGGATGTTCAAAAAGGTCTTCGGGCAAGGCCGCAACGAGCGAAGGGGCGAGGCGTACTGTTAGTATGTACGTTGAGCCTCGGAGCGAAGTGAGAACGCAGCCAGAAGCCTTTTTCAACATCCGACAGAAAGGGGGCGACCGGTTTCGACGGGGATACAGATACCGCCGTGGCATGTCGAGCTCTCGGGGACTCGTAAAACTCCGGGAAAATGCAACTGCCAATCAAGAACTGGCACTCGCAGCTTAATTAAGCTGGGACGTCGTTCCATCTGAGGCCCGCGGGGGTGGAATGGCGCGATGCAGCGGGCTGGTCCCACGCCGGTGCTCAGCGGCCGAGGACGAGACAATACTGGGCTAGCGACCATTCTAAGCCGGCCGATGGGCGTGGATAGTCGCGAAACTTAAACTGTCGGCTACACATGTAGAAACGGTGTGTTGACGATCTTCGGACGCGAGTTCAACTCTCGCCGCCTCCACCAAACCGAGCTTGCTCGACCCGGAGCCAGTATGATGGCTCTGGGCGACGGGATAAAACTCCTCCAGTTGTTCATTCCGTGGCACTTGGGGAGCTAGGCGAAGCCTCTCTTCCTTGGCGCTGCCGGATAAACCCTTCGGGATTCAGTGAACGTCCCGGTTGCCGTGAAGCGGTAGCCGGGTTTTCCCCTCCTCCAGAATTGGCTCACAGGTGATATAGCCGTCGAGTAGTTTGCGCAACATCTGTCGCCCCATGGGCACATGCCGACCGAATAAGCCGGTTAGATCCTTCAAACGTTCCTAGACCGCCTTCGTGAGCCGTTTCTCATCCAATGAGACTGTCTGTGTGAGAGATGCTAATCGGGTAAGCTCGGCGGTCAGTGCCTTTTCCCCCGGCTTCTTCCTTCTCGATTGCCGATATCACGGCACTAGTGCCTCGACCAGTCGCGATGGGCTCCACTAAATGATGGACACGGGTTTTCATGAGAGACAACTCATGCTCGATCGATGATATCCTAGGCGCGTTTGCGGTTGTATGGCAGGGCGTCATGAAACAGAATGCATTCACGAGTATCTCAGTAATCCATTCGTGGCTCATGCCTATAGCGGGACTCGCTGCGTTTATTTTGTGCGTTCCGTTCGTTATCGGATATGCGAACGGGCACTGGCGAATGTGGGGAGCCGTCTCCGGGGTCTCGGCTACCTGTCTTCCAGGCTGGAGCCTTACCAGGGTGTACGCGCAAGATGGAATGCTGATTCCTGTGGCGGATCTGCAACGATATCTTACCGAAAGTTGTCCGGACGATAAACCGAGATACGCGCCTACGCCGGACCAATTTATCAAGAACGAACTGTTTCATGTTGTTCGAAGACACGTGGACGCCGGATACTTTATTGGGTTTCGTGCTGCGGAGCATCACGTCATGGACGTTATGGTTCCTGCATGGAATTGGACTTTTATGACCTACCCTTGGATGCGATCGACCGTTGTGCCAGTTCTGGTGTTCGTTACCATTGGTTGTCTCGCATGCCTCGGCTATCTGTTCGCCAGAGTGCTCTAGCAGGATGCTGAAAAAGTCCGTCCAGCGGCGTTCTCACGGGACACTGCCGCCTCACCATCTCGGCGGCGTTCACAGGCGTGCCGTGCCTTATTCGGCACGGCGTGAACCTCAGAGGCTCAACGTACGGCCCGGGCAAACGACTGTTCCCACAGTCAGGGGGCGGGCGGGTGAGAAAGAATACGCCTCGCCTCAAGACAATGGGGCGTTCACCGACTCGCGCCCGTCCGCAAACGTGGCGCTCATTATTCTTCGCGCCGCGGACCTCGCTGCGGCCTTGTTCGCGGAATGGCGCGTCTTGGCGCGCCGGGGGTTGGGTGGGGTGAGAAATCTGGCCTTTTTGAGCATCCTGCATGCGTACGCCTGTTATCCCAGACGTCTCGGCCAGTGCAATTCCGGCGTACCCACGGGGTTTTTCCGCAGCCTCCTAGATCTTATCTGTGCCAGAAAACCAACAGCCCCTACCAGAGTCTGTCAGTGATCCATGTCGATCGTGACGTGCTCGGTCTCGCTAGACATGGCAGGCAGGCGCTTGTCTCTAAAGCTTAGATTTGAATGCGCCACATTATCATAACCGGATCGTAGGAATGCTCCGTACAACCGCCGAAATCCCTAATCCTTGTGTCAACGTGGGATATCATCTGCTCTAGATTTGTGCTCGCTCTTTGGTTACCCTAAAAAGGTGATTCAGGCTGCCTGATTGCCAATGGCTTCTTCGCCGTGACATGACACGTCTCATGCAGATGAAAGCATTAGGGCTGATTGTGATCCTAGCCGTTGGGTCAGGGGGAGCTGCGTCGGCTCAGCCGAACGAACCGGTTTTGCCGAAATCGGAATCCCCCCAGAACGGCACCCCGTCGGGTTCGATCGCTACTCCACCCTCTTCGCCGATACCAGTACCGGTTCAGCCGAAACCCCGCGTTCCGGAAGTGGAGGGTAAGCCTCCGGCCAAGCCGATGACACCCTCGGAATCGCCCGCAAAGGAAGTCCCCGCAGTCAAGTCGGATGCCCCCCCCGTGCAGCCCAAGCCCCGCACAGACAACGATACAAAAGGGCCAGCAAAGTCTCCTCCTCCCGGAAACGGATCCGTTGCGGCCAAAGCAGCCAGTCCGCCTCTACCCCCCTCTGAAATCACGGGGAAGGACGGGGCTCCCATGGTTCTGGTACCTGCGGGAGAATTTACCATGGGCAGCGACAAGGGTGATGACGACGAGCAGCCGGTGCATCGCGTCTTTCTAGACAGTTTCTATATAGACAAATTCGAAGTCACCAACGGACGTTTTGCGAAATTTGTCGAAGCGATTCAGAGCGAACCCCCATGGGGCTTCGCCGATAAAGAGACGCCGGTGACGCATCCTGATCAACCGGTTCGATGGGTCAACTGGATGGACGCGATGGGTTACTGTCTATGGGTCGGCAAACGCTTACCTACGGAAGCGGAATGGGAGAAGGCGGCCCGTGGGACCGATGGCCGGGTGTATCCCTGGGGGAATGACGTCCCAACACCCGCACACGCCGTATTTGGACTGAAGGAAGGCGCCGATACAGTGTCCTCGATCGGGAATCACGATAAAGGGAAAAGCCCTTATGGTGTCCATGACATGGCGGGAAACCTCTATGAATGGACGATCGATTGGTACGATGAGCAATTCTACACCAAGAATCCAGCCATTAACCCTCGTGGACCGGTGGAGGGCACTGCAAAAGTACAACGTGGCGGATCTTACACGAATAGTGGATATCGTCTCCGGTCTTCGTTCCGAACGAAGGGGGATCCTACCGAGCACGATCCAAACGTTGGCTTTCGCTGCGCGCAAGACAGCCCGACTTCACCGTGACACGCTGGCACATTCGCTTCGTTTCCCCGCTCGATCATCCAGCTCAAAGATGTTTGAGCCACGCATCGGCTCTCGATAGGAGCACATTCCGGATCAGCGAAGCGCGAACGCAAACCTGTGGAACCCGGCGAGCCTGCACAGTATAGTGTTGTTCGGGCACCGGCCGTCCCACAGAGGTACGACACGGTTGCGGAGGTCTCAGCGTGAAACGGCACCGAATCGACTCCGGCAGTTCATGGTCTCTTGCCGACCATGACCCCGACAATACGGGAGATTTTGGAACTGATGAAGACGGCAAAGCCGCCGCAAAAGCCAAGACGGAAAAGCTGGTCTCCCAAATGGATCGCCTTCAAGTGCGGCTGTTTTCCAACCGGACCCGTGCCTTGTTGATCGTGTTACAGGGAATGGACACGAGCGGCAAGGACAGCACGATCCGCCACGTCATGTCCGGCGTGAATCCGCAGGGATGCCGTGTCGCGGCCTTCAAGGCTCCGACGACCGATGAGCGTGCACACGATTTCCTCTGGCGCATTCATCGAGAGGTTCCCGCGAAAGGGTACATCGGAATTTTCAATCGTTCACACTACGAAGACGTGCTGATCACCCGTGTCAACGGATGGATTTCCTCCAAAACCGCGCGGCGCCGTTTCGACCAGATCAACGAATTCGAAGAACTGCTCACGGATAACGGAACCACGATCCTCAAGTTCTTTCTCTACATCTCCAAGGAAGAACAGAAAAAGCGGTTGGAGGATCGCATTCGCGATCCGGAAAAGCGCTGGAAGTGGGATTCCGGGGATCTTGAACAGCGGAAGCGCTGGCCCGACTATATGAAGGCGTTTGAAGAGGCCATCTCGGCCACGAGCACCAGGCTCGCCCCTTGGTATGTGGTGCCGGCAAATCGAAAGTGGTATCGCAACCTTGTGGTGGCGGATCGCACGGTAGATGCGTTGGAGAAGATGAACTTGACGATGGCTCCCGGCCCGCAGGGAGTGGATTTCAAGAAACTGAAGGTGGTGTAAATGCAACACGCACCACAGCGGTGAACCTGTGTTGAGAGGAACAATCATGCGGCAAGCCTATCGATGGGTGTTAGGTTGTACGATCGTGTTGGCATGGTCTGCGGGGGTGTCCGCCGGCGACTTCGAAGGCATTCTGCACATGAAGACCGCGAGGCCGACCGCCGCCGCTGAAAGCAGCACGACCACCTATTACATCAAGGGCGATATGGCTCGGTTCCAGTCGGAGCGTCATGATGGAGAAGGTCGAGTGGTGATTGTGGACGGTCAGAAGCATTCGATGATCATGCTGACTCCGGAGAAAAAGGTTGCGGTAGAGATCAGCCTTGAAAAACTGGGATCTGCGGCCGAGCACATGAAGGACACCCTCGACAATCTGGTTGTCGAGCGCACAGGCAAGACCGAGACGATTGCGGGCTATACTTGCAGTATCTGGCGAATCAGCGACAAAGAATCGAAGAGACTGGAGCACGAAGTCTGTGTAGCCAAGGGGTTCGGAAAGTCCTCTTCGTTTTTTCTTGACCCCAAGCGACTGCAGCAGTCATCCCAGCCTGCGTGGGTCAAACAATTAGTGAATGAAGGAGGATTCGCCCTTCGGTCACGGATGTTCGACCATGATGGAAAGGAAATATCGCGCATGGAGGTGACGGCCATTGAGAAGAAATCCCTCGACCCCAGTCTCTTTACGGTTCCGAGTGATTATACGCGTCAGGACATGAGCGAAATGGCCAATAGGATGAAGGCGATGCAGGAGCAGATGCGTCAGGCTCGAGAGCAGAACGAACGAGGCGCCCGCGAAGGGGGAGCGGACGCACAAAAGGACATGCGGGAGATGATGAAGCAATTCGGAGAGATGATGAAAAAGAAGCAGCCACAAAGCAGTCAGTAACGTCATTCATGCCTAGCAGGACAAAGAGGATGAGCGCGGGAGTATGGTTGACGGCTATCTGGATTTGTGTTCTCGTCTTTCCGGGAATTCCGACGGGCGGACAGGCCGGCGGATTTGAAGGTGTCATTACGGTCAATGAAACCTCGGAGGGCGCCGTCACGACTCAACGGTTTTATTTCAAAGGCGAGAAGCTGCGGCTCGATGATGGCGAGAATGGGTTTACAGTGTGGGATGCCCGACATCAGGGAGGATTCTACGCCGATCCTGAAGACAAGTCGTATACCGTCATGTCATCGAGCGAGCGGAACCTTCCGGACGTGAAGAGCGCATTCGAGCAGCTCACCGTCACCAAAACGGGGAAAAGCGAGAAGATCGGTGGCCACGCCTGTGAGGTCTATCTCGCAACGGACACATCGGATGGCAGTACGAGCGAATTTTGCCTTGCCAAAGGACTGAGCAATGCCGCCTTGTATGCCATGATTGGCGGCGGACCGGGGGGAGCTGGATTCCCAGCCTGGGTTCACGAATTAACGAAAGACGGTGGTTTTCCTTTGCGCACGGTGGATCGCGACAAACATGGTAAAGAGGAATCCCGCTCCGAAGCCACTCAGATCGAATCCAAACGTCTTGACGAGAGCGTATTTGCCCCGCCAGTGGGTTTCAAACGAATCGAAGCGCGCTAAGGACCGCTTCGCCCGTACTTTCGGTTTATCTGGACCAGCATGTAGGATGATCGAAGCACAACGTTCGAACCTCTTTTCGGTTCCTTCACACCACTTGCTGCAGGAGCGTGATGGCTAGAGTTGCCTCAAAAAATCCCTCGAGCCGTAAACCGAAAAAACGGCGAAAACCCGCGGGGGCTTCGGTGGGGCTGACTGCCGGAGAGCTGCAATCGGCGGTTCCGCCTGATGGGGTGCCCCAGTTGCGCGGATTCATCGAGGCGGACGGGGGAGCCGTCCTGGCTGCATACCGTGAGCCTTACGGCGGCCGCTGGCTGATCTTGGCATCCTTGCCTATCGACTTGGTTGAGCCGACCCCTTATCAACGGAATCTGTCAGATACCCATGTCCGAAGGTTGGAAGGAGTAATCGGAAAGATCGGCAGGTTCCTGGACCCGATCATTGCGGTGCGACTCCCGAAAGCGGGCCAAACGGCAAAGTACTGGACTCCGAACGGGAATCACCGGCTGTCGGCCATGCGAACACTGGGGTCTTCGAGTATCGTGGCGCTCATCGTGCCGGAACCCTCCGCCGCCTATCAGATTCTCGCGTTGAACACGGAAAAGGCCCACAATCTCCGCGAAAAGGCGATCGAGGTGGTCCGCATGTATAAGGAACTTGCGCAGCTTGGCGAGGCCACCGAGGCGGCCTACGCGCTGGAATTTGAGGAGCCCACCCTCATTACCCTTGGTCTGTGTTACGAAGAACGTCCCCGATTCAGCGGCGGGGCCTACCATCCCTTGCTCAAACGAGTGGAAACGTTCCTTGAGCAGCCTATGCGGACCGCCATTGAAGTAAGGAGAAAACGTGCGCTCACCCTACTCAACCTCGATGATCTTGTGATCAAACAGGTCGAGGCGCTCAAATCCAAGGGGCTAACGAGTCCCTATTTGAAAAGTTTTGTTGTGGCTCGGGTGAATCCGATCCGTTTTCGCCCCAAAGATGCCCCCGCCCTCTCTTTTGATGATGTCATGGAACGTATGATCAGTGCAGTTGGGAAGTTTAATCCCGACAAGATCAAGATGGACGACCTCGCCAAATCGGGAGGTGCGCCGGACGAGGCAGAGTAAGCCTTTTCCCACCTTGTTTCTCCGAGCAGCCGCCCCTTAGAATGATTGTTCTTTCCTGAAGGAGGCTCTCAATGGCTCTAGCTGATCAGACATGTATTCCCTGTCGAGGCGGAATACCGCCTCTCCCTCAAGAACGGATCCAAGCACTACTTAAGGAGGTAGACAGAGGGTGGGCGCTCAACGCCAAGGGGCACCTCGAACGGGCCTACACCTTCAAGGATTTTGCCCAGGCACTTGCCTTTGCCAACGCCGTCGGTTCTATCGCCGAGGCCGAGGGGCATCACCCGGATCTGTACCTCGCCTGGGGCACCTGCAAAGTAGAAATCTGGACTCATAAGATCAACGGGATCACGGAAAGCGACTTTTATCTGGCCGCGAAAGCCGACCGGGCCTTCGAGCCGTTTCAGGCGAAGGGCGGCTGACACACCAACCAAGTGTTCAGGCGTGAGGGACCGATGAGTGACGAAGCCCGTGTGGCCCTCGTCAACATGCCGTTTAGTTACTCCAAGTATCCTTCTATTCAACTCGGTGCTCTCTCTGCCCTCCTTAAATCTCAAGGCATTCCGGTCGATTGTCATCACTTGAATGTGCGCTTCGCGCACACGATTGGCGTGCCGTTGTATGAAATGATCTGCGAGAAGCGGGCGCTGTTCGGTGAATGGCTCTTTTCCTATCTTTTGTTCCGCGAGAATCCGAAACGGGCTGAGTATCCGCGAGTCTTCAAGCCTGTCTTCGAGCAAATAGCCCAAGCCAGCGGACATGCCGTCGGCTATTTCGAAGACATGGCGACTCGCCTCGTGCCTCAATTTCTGACCGGTATGCTGACCTCAATTGATTGGAGCCGATACCAGCTGGTCGGTTTCACCTCCACCTTTGATCAGAATGTGGCCAGCCTGACCATGGCGAAGCTGATCAAAGATCTCTATCCCGATGTGATCACCGTGTTCGGAGGCGCCAACTACGACGGGGAGATGGGGTTGGAATATTTCAGGGCGTTTTCCTTCATCGACCACGTCGTGGTCGGCGAAGGGGAGGAGACGTTCCCGGCGCTGGTCCGACAAATTCTGGACGGGAAGACGGGCGGCTATCCTCACGGAGTCGCATATCGGGAAGACGGCCGGATCCGCTTCACTCCGAACACGTCTCTGTTTACGAATTTCACGAAGACCGGTCCCCCCGATTATGACGACTACTATCACCTTCTGACCGAGTTGGGAGATGCGGCCCAGGGTCTCGACCGTATCTTATTATATGAAGGTTCGCGAGGATGCTGGTGGGGGGAGAAGCATCACTGCACATTTTGTGGCCTCAACGCGCAAAGCATGAAGTTCAGGGCCAAAACGTGTGAACAGGCGGCGCAGGAAATGACCTACCTCTCCCATCGGTACGACACCGCCCGGTTTCGACTCGTCGATAACATCATTGACATGAGGTACATCGACAATCTGTTCGGGAAGTTTGCCAGCGATCATTGCGATCTGGACGTCTTCATCGAAACCAAGAGCAATCTTCACAAGAGTCAGATCAAAACCCTGGCGGCAGGCGGGGTCAAATGTATGCAGCCAGGGCTGGAAAGTTTGAGCCCGAACCAACTGAAGGCGATGGATAAGGGCGCCACGCCGATGCAGAACATCATCTGTTTGAAGTGGAGCTTTTATTACCGCGTGACGGTGTCCTGGAATATACTGCTGGGGTTTCCTGGTGAAACCAATGAGGACTATCGGCGACAAATCGAATTGATTCCTTCCTTGTTGCATTTGCAGCCACCTGAATCGACCGGGAAGTTTTGGCTGGAACGATTCAGTCCGTATTTTTCACGACCCCATGAATATGGTGTTCGCATCACCGGCGCCGGCCTGGCCTATCAATACGTGTATGACGTGCGTCAGGTGGATGTGAAGAAAATCGCCTATGATTTTGAATATGACCTCGAGAATTGGTCGGTCGACCCGCACGTCTATCAGGAATTAGTCTCGGTGATTGAAGGGTGGCAGCGACTGCACAGCTCGAACGATCGACCCTTCCTGTACTACTCGAAGGCGATCAATTATGTGACCGTCTATGACGGCAGAAATCCGAAAGCCCCGGTCCGGCGGCGCTACGATGGATTGGCGGCCCGAGTGATCGAAGTGTGCAACGAGACCGCAAAAAGCCCGGATCAGATTCGTACGGCCCTCTCAGATCAAGGGACAGGCGATCCGGTGCATGAGCTGTCTCTCGTCTTGAACGATCTGGTCAACAGCCGGGTACTCTACGAAGAGCGCGAGAAGTACTTTACCTTAGCTGTTCCTGAATACCCGTATCTGTGACACGCGTACGATGTGGTGTTCTGGCGTGGGCAGGTCGGGGCTGAAGCAGCCGCTGTATTACATCGAGAGCTTTTCAGCGACGTTGCGCATTTGCACGCCATGCACGAGAGAAGCTCCCCCACGGATGGCGCAGGCGACGTGAACGGCTTCCGTCATCTCTTCGACGTTTGACCCCTTTTCCAAGGAAGCCTGCGCATACGCGTCAATACAGTACGGACATTGCACCGCGTGGGCCACAGCCAAGGCAATCAGTGCTTTCTCCCGTTCGGTCAAGGCGCCTTCGGCAAATACGGCTGAATAATAGCCCATGAATTTTTCCCACAACGCCGGATTGCCTTTGCCCATGTCCCCAAACTTACCCAGATCATGCGGATGGTAATAGGTGTCCATCAACAGCTCCCTCCGTCAATAAGTCGTTCTGGATCTGCCCATTTGAACGGTGAAGCGGACGAGGAGTCACGCATTGCTCGAAGGATCAGGCTCCGCCCGCGATAGCACCTGGGCAAAGCGATTTCCCACGATGCCGGAGATCTTGCCCATCAAGTTCGTGATCTCCTGCCATTCATGCGGAAGCAAATCCTGCTTCAACTGAGGATGAATCGCCCATTGAGCGTCTACCTGGGTGCCCTGGCGACTGACCAGCACGCGAAGCAGCTCGACATCCCATGTGGTCGATTCAGCTCCGGCTGGTTGGGACGGATTGCCATTGGACTGCCCGGACGGAGGGGTGGATGTTGCCATGCTCGATACTCCTTGTGAGTGGAATCTTTCGTAAGCATATCGTATCCGGATTCGTCCTGTACATCCTCAGAATGAGTCCGGTACCGAACGGCCAATCAGTCTTGAAAAAGACTGTCCTTGATGACCCTCAACATGGCGGAGTGGATCAATCCATTACTGGCAACCAGTTCAGGCTGGTGGATCGAATGGGGGTTTCCGTGCAAGTCGGTGATCATTCCCCCGGCTTCACGAAGGATCAGGGTACCACCTGCCATATCCCACGGGCTGAGTTGAATTTCCCAGAAACCGTCGAACCGCCCCATTGCCACGTAGGATAGATCAAGGGCTGCGCTACCGGTTCGGCGCAGACCTTGGGCCCTGAGCGCGAAGCGTGAGAAATGATCCAGATTGTTGCGAGGGGTCTCGCGGATATTGTAAGCAAATCCTGTGACCAAGAGGGCGCGATCAAGCACGTGAGTATCTGAAACCCAAACGGGGCGTCCGTTGAGACGGGCGCCACCGCCCGCGGTCGCCGTAAACAACTCGTCTCGCGTTGGATCAAAGACGACCCCCACCTGTCCCTGCTCATCATATTCAATTCCAATCGAGACGGCATACATCGGAAAGTGATGGGCGAAGTTGGTCGTGCCGTCGAGTGGATCGATGATCCATCGATATCGTGAATCGGTCCGGGTAGCCGAACCGCGTTCTTCAGCAAGGATCCCGTGACTGGGAAAATGCGCATGGATGCAGTCGATGATACATTGTTCCGCGGCATGATCCGCGTCGGTCACCAAGTTGATCGGATTCTTATGCTCGATGCGAAATCCGGTCTCGGCGTAGTCCTGGAGCAGGGCGCCGGCCTTGCGTGCGGCTGCGACAGCCACAGACATCAATTGATCGGATGGAACGATCGGATCTGATTCCATGCGCATGGCGACGAAGTGTCATCCTACCATGTTGAGACATGTTGAGAAGGGTCATGCCGTCCGGTCGTGCATCGTGATCGATGAACCGATCATGTCTTCGCAGGTGACAAATCCTGTGCCCTCTATTGACATGCTTGGCCAGCAAGACTATAAAGCAACAAAATCGTATTGGGAGTCCATCGTTGGAAGAAGTCGCCGACACCATCGTCGGTCTGGTCCAGCGGATCAATGCCGATCAGTCCCGGCCGCTCCGGACTCAAGTTCTCTCACGTCAACTATCCGAAGCGGCTCACTCAATTGCCTTCCGTGAAGATGTTGAGGCAGTTCTCAAATCATCTGAGATCACTTCTGACAGATTTCCAACATCGATGCGAAGAGATGATACCGCTTACTCAATAATGAAAGTTGTGCGGTTCCAGGATGGACGCACTCTGAGGGGCGCTTGGTTGCAAGGTAATGTGTGGCTGTCGATCGAGTGAAATTCAACAATCGCGAAGGGAGGTGAGAGTCTTGGCGACGAAGAAAGCAGCAAAGAAGAAAAAGAAGTAACCCCGCCTCGATTCTAGCGTCGGGGGCGAGGCCACTCGTTCCCGACGTTATACTTCCTCTGATATGAATAACCGACAGACCGTTCGGGCGAAGCCTGTGGACTCGCCGTAGGCGATGGAAGCGCGTTTCCTTATGAGGCGGGCTGAAGCGTTGCGAGTGGAACCGGACGGGATCCAACTAAGACCGTGTGTTTGAGTTCCGACTGGGGAATCGAATGCTCAGCATTGAGCAGGACCCAACAATCAGGGTGCGTCAGGATCTGTTTCACCAGTTTGGTATGTAAGGCATGGCCGGACCGATCGGCAATGAGATGGCCGATAAAGGGAGCACCAAGGAGAGAAAAATCACCGATCAAATCCAAGACCTTATGCCGAACGAATTCATCGGAGAAGCGGAGCCCGGTTTCGTTCAACATACCGTCCTTTGAGAGGACGATCGTATTATCTAAATTTCCACCCCGGCCGAGTCCACGCGCCCAGAGCGCCTCCACTTCGTGCAAAAATCCGAATGTGCGGGCGGAAGCAATTTCAGACTCGAAGGCATCGGCAGAGTGTTCATATTCATAGGTTTGTGTGTCGATGAATGGGTGATTATACTGGATCGAATACGTGATTTTCGGCATCGATGAAGGTTCAATACGAATTGAACGGACGCCATCCACAATTTCTAATGGCTGCGTAATCTTGATGTATGGTTGGCGCTTCGGTTGAGACACCAGGCCGGCTGCTTTGATCAAACGGACGAAGTGAGCCGAACTGCCGTCCATGACCGGAGCTTCTCCTGCGTCGATCTCCACGAAAACGTTATCGACATTCAAGCCTGCGAGGGCGGCCAAAACGTGTTCGATGGTTTTGACTTGAAATCCATTTCCGCTGATGGCGGTACATAATTCCGTGGGAACGAGGTGTTCGACGGATGCAGCCAGAGATGCTCCAGCATGCCCATTGCGGTTCACAAATACGACTCCCGTATCTACAGGAGCAGGGCGTAGCACCATTGTGACGGGGTGACCTGAATGAAGGCCAGTCCCTGTACAACTTATTGAATTGGCTAAAGTCTGCTGAAGTCTCACAGTGCATCCTCCGTAAAAATCACCCACTGGCTACAGCAACTCATGTGCCAACATTTTTGTCATAGTATTGGGATTTATAAAGCATTAATAATATTCATGTTTATGAACATTTATCTGAAATATAGCATTGTTGTAAAAACATTACACATGTGACTTTTAAATGGATTTTGAAGAACTGATAATCGATCGCAAGCGAATATTAGAACTTCAAGGAATGGAATACTTCTCAATTTATACCAGAGGTTCCAGATGGTGGCTTGCCGTTCCTACTACTATTATCCTGCGCCGTCCACGGCAGGGTTCTCCTCTGTCCTAGAAAATTGGCCTGTGTAATACTGCGTATTAGGAAAGGTCTTTCAAAACAATGATCGAGCACGCACAGTTTCCAGGCGAGCAAACCGAGGCGGGTGAATTCAAGCGACAAGACGACGTATTTCGTAACTGGGTAACAGACGGAGGAGAGTCTGGCTATCCACCTGAGTCAAATCGCTACCATCTTTATGTCTCGTGGGCCTGCCCTTGGGCTCATCGCACCATTATTGCCAGGAAATTAAAGAAGCTTGAAGGCATAGTCGGAATGACTGTGGTGGACCCGCTGCGCAACGATCGGGGATGGGCATTCCGCGAAGGACCTGGTCATTCAGCCGACACCATTAACGGATTCCGCTATCTGCGTGAGGCCTACCAGGCCACCGCTGATGATTACCGAGGGCGCGTGACCGTGCCAGTCCTATGGGATAGATCGACCAAACGAATCGTCAGCAATTCCGATGACGATATCATGCGAATGTTCAACAGCGCATTCAATCGATTGACGGACAGTCTCATCGATCTCTATCCGCCCCCACTTCAACGAGACATCGATGCGATGAACGAGTTTATCTACGAGAATGTGAACGACGGTGTCTATCGGGCAGGATTTGCGACGGCGCAAGGGATCTATGAAAAAGCGGTGCGCCGACTATTTGATGCATTGGATCAACTTGAGGCAAGGCTTTCAAGCCGGCGTTATCTTTTCGGAGCTAAGGCTGTCGAGACCGACTGGCGTCTGTTCGTGACCCTTGTCCGGTTCGACGCGGTGTATCACGGGCATTTCAAGTGCAACATTCGAAGAATCATCGACTATCCGAACCTGTTCGGATATCTCAAAGACCTCTATCAAATTGACGGTATCGCCGATACGGTGAACTTCGATCATATCAAACGTCACTATTACATCACCCACGATGACATCAATCCGACGAGGATCGTACCAGTCGGTCCTGACCAGAACCTCCGCGCGCCGCACGGACGCCACAAGCTGGTGTGAAGCAGCTGGTTACAGGGGCCTCATCCGGCTTCCATAGCGTTCATCCGCTTGGCGATTTCGCGCAGGTGGATGGACCTACAAGCGCAGCTCTCAGCCCTCTCTAGGTTGAGTTTGATTCGGCAAGTGGACCGGCGCCTGTCCGCAGTCCGTTGCGGTCCCGCTTACCGTAGAACGAAATGCGCGCGTCGGTTTTTCTGCCAACAGGTATCTTCGTGTTCTTTGCAGAAGGGCCTGATTTCTCCATAGCTGATGATTTTCATCCGTGAAGCAGGAACGCCGAGTTCTTCAAGATATTGTTTGGTCGAACGGGCACGCTTCTCACCGAGCACCAGGTTGTAAGCCAGGGTCCCACGTTCATCGCAATGCCCTTCAATCAATAACGTGTTCCCTTTAGAACGCATGAGCCGGGATGCGTTCGCTTCCAGAATCTCCTGAGCATCTTTTCTGATCGTGAACCGGTCATAATCAAAATAGATATCATCGATATCCGTCTCCTCGGATTCCGCGGAGGCAGGACCCTGGCGCGACGACCCCCCAGCCGCGGAAGAGGAAGAAGGGGCCAATGGAGCCCGCGCGGTTTCCATGGAGGTGCGTGGTTCCTCCGGAATGGTCGCCATGCGGTCAGGCTGGATTGTTTCGACCGGCGCCTCGGGCGCGGGACGTTTGGCGCCGGCAGCTTCGTCCCCCGCAGAAGAAAGGGCTCGCTTCCCGCACCCCGCAAGCAAGCCGAGTGCGCTCAGACATAACACGATTGCTGTAAGTTTTGGGCCGATCGAATCGCGCTTCATGCGTCACCTCGCAAGTGATGAGTTGGCATACAAATGTTCCGCTTTGTGTCAGCCTCCGCCGCACCGGCCATTCTGATTGGATGGTATTCCGGCCCGAGCCTATTCGGCATCTGATCCACTTGGGATCGATCACTCATGCCGACAGACATTGATCTCGGGAGTGATATCGGATTCGTGGTTCGCCGGTCGCTGCGGGTGCGAAGACCTTATGCGGTACGATAGGACGACACAGGGATATCTGTCAATGTTCCAGTTCAGGTTCCAAATCGCAGGGTGGTTGTCCCATTGCGCCAGACACCAGATGGCCGCAGCCCTCTGTTACAGATCGTTGGCCGCTTCTCTGGGCGCGTTCGGCTTTCGATCGTCTTCCTCGGCGGCCTCGGGGGTTCGGTCCATCCGGTGAACGAGAAAACGCAGAACCTCTTCTACCTCGCTCTGATGTTTCACATAAAACTTCGCATGTGACTCCGCGGCGCGCCCGACCCGGACTCCCATGATGATGCCGGTTTTCAGGGAGAACACGCTTTCATCGGTCTCATCATCACCCACGAAAAACAATCCGTCCCGTTTGAGCTGCTTGGTCAGTGCCAGGGTGGCCGAGCCCTTCGTCGCGTGCCCGGGAGGGAGGAGATTGACCGACCACTTGCCGGTAATGATGCGCGGAGCCGGCGTCAGTTGCTGAACGAGTCCCAGAATGGCGAGTTGCACTTTTGCAGGTTCTGCCGCATCCCGGAAGTGCAAGGTCAACGAGTAGCGCTTGTCCTCCACGTCGATTGACAAGGTCCGGAACGCTTCCGCAAGCTGCGTCGTCATGTGCCCTTTCCATTCAGCGCAGATACGTTCAGCAGTTCGTGCAAGCTGCGCGTCCGCAGCGGGACCTTCGATTCCATGATTACCGATCAAGTACGGAACGGTACCGGCAACTCGTGGCGTCAGATCCGCGACCGACCGGCCCGATACGATGGCGCACGGCGCTCGCTTGGCGAGTTCCTTCAGCCATTCGCTGACCGACCGAGGAATCTTCACGCCGTGACGGTTTGGTGAAAGAGGCGCCAGAGTGCCATCGAAATCGAAGGCATACAGGACCCGTTGTGACGCCACCGATCGCAACGCGCGACGGCCTTCAGCCGACAAGAGATAGATCATGCTTGTCCTCCAGTGGTCGTTCTGGCATCGCGAATGTTGGTCTGCCGTTCAATGCGGGCGCGCTGCCGCATCCGGGCGGCATCCATCAGCATCCGGCCCGCCCATCGATACACGTTGAACTCCTGGACGATGCCCCGCATGCTGGCCATCCGGGCGCGCTGCTCGCTCGCCGGCATAGTGAGAGCCAGATGCAGCGCAGCGGCGCACTGGTCGATATTGTACGGGTTCACCATCAGGGCGTCGGGAAGTTCGGTCGCCGCTCCGGTGAATTGGCTGAGTATCAGGACACCCTGTTCGTCATCCCGCGCTGCCACGAATTCTTTCGCGACGAGATTCATTCCATCATGGAGGCTGCTGACAATGCAAAAATCGGCTCCCCTGTAGTACGTCGTGACCTCCTCAGGATCGTGGTGCTCGATTCGTAAGAGAATGGGACGATTGCCGACTTTTCCAAACCGTCGATTGATTCGATCGGCCGCGGCCAGTACTTGCCGCGTGAGCTGTTGGTATTCATCGATTTTGGAACGGCTGGGCGCCGCGATCTGAAGGAAGGAGAAGGCGCCGATCCATTCGGGTTGCAATTCGAGCAACCGTTCGACGGCCAGAAACCGCTCCAATATGCCCTTCGTATAGTCCAGACGTTCCACCCCGACGCCGACTCGATGCGAGTGCGGGAGTCCATTGATCGCCCGGATATGTGTGCGGCAATCTTGAACGGCCGGTTGTTGAGACAGCCACCGGGTTGGCCACTCGATCGAAATCGGATAGTGCTTCACGGCAGTTTGTTTGCCTCCATGGGTGATCGTGGAACTATCCCAGTCGATGCGTGTTTCCAATGAACGGTCCACGGTATTGATGAAATTACTGCAATGGAACCGTGTGTGAAATCCAAGGATGCTGCTTCCCAACAGACCTTCGAGAATTTCACGATACCATGGACAGATGGCATACCGTTCAGGGTTTGGCCAGGGAATGTGCCAAAACGTGATGATGGTGGCATTCGGAAGATGGTCACGCACCAGTTTGGGAACCAACGCCAGGTGGTAATCCTGCACCAGTACGACCGGGTTATCGGTCTTCGCTTCTTCGACCACAGCCATGGCGAAGCGCTCGTTCATCGCGTTGTACTGCTCCCAATCCAATGACCTGAATACTGGACGAACATGTGCAAGATGGCACAGCGGCCACAGTCCCTCGTTGGAGAACCCGTAATAGTATCCCTCTTCCTCTTTTTGTGACATCCAAATTCGTCTTATGTCATACGAGGGCTGTGCGGGCGGCACCCGCACGTGATGACGCTCATCGACGACCTCTCGATCGGCAGTCCCACTGCCGTGGGCGATCCAAACGCCGGAACAGGCCCGCATGATGGGCTCTAATGCGGTAACGACCCCGCTCGCCGGCACCTGAACTTCGATATGTTGATCCCGCCGGTTGTGGATATAGGGCTGGCGATTCGAGACGATCAGCACTTCATCTCCCGCCAGATGGTCATGAAGGATGCTTCTCAGCGTCGCAGGGGTCCAGCTCATTTGACTCTCATCACGCATACGCTTGTCGGCTTCAAGGTCCTGGATCAGGCTCCTGAGATCCTGCGCGACCGGATGCAGTTCCGGTCCGTGCCGGTGATCTTTGATCAAGGCCGCCAATCCTTCTCCACTCAGCATTGCCCGGACGCCCTCAACCCATCCGCGCCAGCTGAGGTGAGCGATGAGCACGGTCACCAATGAAATCACTCCTCCGATGACGGCAAACAAGTAGAACAGGTACCACCTGGTATCGTTGCTTCGCCGGTGCACCCAGCTCATGTCATGCACCAGCATGAGGCGGCCGAGATCGCGCCCATAGCCTTGGATGCCGACGGAGGATACATGCACTGCTCCGCGCTCCAATTGGAGCACGGCGGTCTGATCCGCTCGAATAGCGTCGGCTCCGTCGCAGGGAATGGAATCAGGATACGTTTGGGTTCGGTAGGTCAGCTGGTTCGCCTGGTCACAGAAGCCGATGGCGAAAAGCCGCTCATCCTGAATGATCCGGTGAAAGTACGAGAGCAGTTTGGTCTTATTGTCCGTTGCCAGAAGTTCCGCAAGAGGACCCTCGGCAGTGCGGGCAATTAAGGTCGAGCGAATCTCGAGATCCCGCACAAACCATTTCAAGGTCAGCGAGTCGACCAGGGGGATGACACCATAGGCCAAGATAGCCAGGACCAGGGCCAGCGGCAGGATAAATCTCAAGGAGAGCGACATCCCGCTACCTCACATGCCCTTGGAGCGAGGATCGTTTCTCGGATTCGCGGTGAAGGTGATGCTCCACGTACAGTTCACAATTCTTCAATGCCTGGCCTTTGCACCTGGCTATCCCCTTGGGTCACCCGTGTACGTTACCGAATCTAAGGAGATTCTGCCATAACAGATCGTCACATCCCGCATGCGTATCTCAGGTGACCATGTGCATTTCGCCGGCCTTGGAGTGAAATCGTCCTGCGACCGCTGAGACGCACGGCATCGCGCGGCGCCCTTGATCGTGACATGAAACGCACGGAGGAACGACGGTGCGGATCCAACTACGAAATGCAGACCCTGGATAGCCGGAGACAGGGACATGGCACGGAGTCATGCCGGACGGCTGCACAGGAACAGCAATACGCGGTCGAGCCGCAGACGATGCTCACGGACGCGGGTCCAGCTCGATGAGACCTTTTCGAATTGCTAAAATGGCGGCCTGGGTCCGGTCGTAGACTTGGAGCTTGTGAAAAATATTTCGCACGTGGTTCTTGACCGTTTTTTCACTGAGGTCAAGGCTGTTCGCAATTTCTTTATTGGTCTTTCCATCTGCCACGAGCCGCAACACGGTGATCTCCCGCTCGGTGAGGTCATGTTCGACCCAGGCAGGCTTTTTCCCCTTCTTTTGTGCCATGAGTGAAAACTCAGCCAAAATCTTACTGGCGACCGAAGGATGAATGAGGGATTCTCCCCGGTAGATGGCCCGGATGGCGGCGACGATTTGCGAGGATTCTGAATCCTTCAGAAGATAGCCGGTTGCTCCGGCGCGGACCAGGTCGAAAATGTATTGTTGTTCCTCGTACATGGTCAATGCGACGATGCCGATGTGCGGGAATTCACGCTTGATCTGCCGGGTCGCTTCGACTCCGCCCATTCTGGGCATGCTGACATCCATCAGAATGACGTCTGGAAGCAGCGTCCGCGTCTTCTCGACCGATTCCATTCCGTCCTGGGCTTCGCCGACGACATGAATGTCGTCTTTGGTTTTCAAGATAGCGGCGAGTCCCTCCCGCACCACGCGGTGATCATCGGCAATCAGGACCTTAATCTTTTCCATTGTCCGGCCTCTCCTTTTTCCCTAGCGGCACGTCCACGATAATCGTCGTGCCACGCCCCTTCTTTGATTGGATCGTCGCCTCGCCTCCGACCAGTTTGGCTCGTTCCACGATGCCTCGAAGTCCGAAATGATCCCATTTCTCGGGATCGTGTAGCACTTGATCCATGTTAAAACCGATCCCGTTGTCGGCAATCGTCACGGTGAGCCGGTCAAAGTCGATGTCGAGCCGAACGGACACGCGATCGGCCTTGGCATGCTGAACCACATTGCTCAATGCTTCCTGGACGATGCGAAAGAGAAAAATCTTGGTACGCGGAAAGAGAATCTGTTCATCCCCGGAGACGTGAAATTCCGTTTTGATGCGATATTGTGTTTGATAAGACTTCAGATAATTCGTCAATCCGGGAATGAGCTCCATCTTATCGTATTGCAGCGGCCGCAGATTGAAGATGACCTGTCTGGCTTCCTGGATTGCCAGTTTCAGCTGTTCCTTGCTTTCGCGAAGGGTGGCAAGGCTCGCCTTGGGATTCTTACGGATGAGTTGTTGAGACAACTCCAATTTGAAGTTGACCCCGGCCAGACTTTGAACCAATCCGTCATGGATTTCGCATGCGATGCGCGTCCGCTCCTCTGTGACGGCCGTACCGGTTTCCTTCACGTACAGCCGGTACAACGACTGGTATTTATTAAGCGTCTTTTCAATTTCGGTCGTCGCGCGGATGCGGGCTTCAATAAGTTCCCACATGAATTTGGCGCTGGCCCCTCCGATGATCGTGACACCCATGCGGTGGAAATCCCGGAGAAACTGACCCACCTCGACATTGCCGGAGACGTCGATGATCAGATCGACCTCCTCCATCTCCAATAAGCGGCGGAAGTCCCGTGTGACGGGGATTTTCAATTGCTTGGCCAATATCAGCCCGCGCGCCTGAGGATCGTTATCGGCAATGCCGACGATTTTCACCAATGGATCCGTCGCAAAGATTTCCATGAGCGCCGTTCCTCCACGGCCGGCGCCGATGATGGCGACGTGCGTGGAACTGGACGCTCCCTTTTTTCGCGCGGTCCGTGATGACGTTGTTGAACCGGTCGGCATGGTCATATCCTGTAGGGATGCAGACGGCGGACTATCATGGTACGACGTGCGGCGGGAGACAAGAAAACGCGAGGGGTTCTCCGCCAGAAGGTTAGCCCGTCACCGTTCGCGGCGCTGCTGGGCCAGGGTTCTCAATTCGTCCATGAACTGATCGATGTCCTTGAACTCGCGGTAGACGGAAGCGAACCGAACGTACGCAACCTGATCCAGCTGATGTAGTTCCTTCATCAGTTCTTCCCCGACGATACGGCTCTCAATCTCGGTCTCTCCCATTTCCTGGATCCGCTTCTCGATGCGATCAGTCACGGCCTCGATCGTGGCGGTGCTGATCGGCCGTTTCTCGCATGCCTTCTTCAGGCCGGACAGGATCTTGGACCGGTCAAACCCCTCGCGACGTCCGTCCTTCTTCACCACGACCGGGAGGATTTCGTCGACCCGTTCATAGGTCGTAAAACGACGTTTGCATCCGAGGCACTCCCGACGCCGGCGAATCAATTCGCCTTCCTTCGCCATGCGCGAATCGACCACCTTGTCTTCCACCTCGTCACAAAACGGACATTTCACCGGCGGCGATCCTGTCGGTTCGGTGCGCGTTCAGTAGGCGTGAAAAATCGGAAAGCGGTTACACAAGGCTTTGGCTTGCACGCGGACTTCCTCCAGAACTGCTGAATCCTGGCGGTGTTGCAGGACCCGATCGACGAGCGCGACGATCTCGCTCATTTCCGATTCTTTCATGCCTCGGGTCGATACGATCGGCGTCCCCAACCTGATGCCGCTCGCGATGGCAGGAGGCTTCTCATCGTAGGGCACGGCATTTTTATTGACGATGATGCCGGCGGCATCCAGAGCAGCGTCCGCTTCCTTACCCGTGATGTTCTTGTTCGTCAGGTTGACGAGCATCAAATGTGTATCGGTGCCGCCTGAGACGATCTTATAACCCCGGTCGAGAAGCCCTTTGGCCAATGTCTTGGCATTGGCCGTCACCTGCTGCTGATAACGCTTGAATCCTGGTGAGAGTGCTTCCTTAAACGCAACCGCCTTAGCGGCGATCACGTGCATCAGTGGGCCTCCCTGCATGCCGGGAAACACGAATTTGTCCACAGCTTTGGCGTGATCCGCCTTGCACATCACGACTCCCCCGCGGGGACCCCGGAGCGTTTTGTGCGTGGTTGTGGTGACAAAGTCTGCGTAGGGGACCGGACTTGGATGGAGGCCCGCTGCGATCAGACCTGCAATGTGGGCGATGTCCACCATCAGATAAGCGTTCACGGACTGTGCAATCGCCTGAAACTTTGGAAAGTCCAGTGTACGAGCGTAGGCACTGGCTCCAACCACGATCATGCGGGGCCGGCATTCTTCGGCCAGCTTCCGGACCGCCTCGTAGTCGATCGTTTCGGTCTGCCGGTCAACTCCATAGGAGAAAGCCCGGAAAATCGATCCGGAAAAGTTCACTTTGCTGCCGTGTGTGAGGTGGCCGCCCTGGGCCAGATCCATACCGAGAATCGTGTCTCCTGGCTTGAGAACCGAAAGGTACGCCGCCATATTTGCCTGGGAACCGGAGTGGGCTTGTACGTTGACATGCTCGGCTCCGAACAGTTGTTTGCATCGTTCGATGGCGAGTTGCTCGACCGTATCGACGTGCTGACACCCGCCGTAGTAGCGCTTGCCTGGATAGCCCTCTGCGTATTTGTTCGTCATCAGGGAGCCTTGGGCGGCCAGTACCGCAGGACTGGCAAAGTTCTCCGATGCGATCAACAACAACTTATCCCGCTGCCGGACCTCTTCGGCCTCGATGGCGGCATACACATCGGGATCAGTGGCCTTGAGCGCGTCGAGTGAACCGACGGCGTCTTGCATGGACATGGATTCCTCGTTATGGCTAGGCAGTGGCCGTTTCGGGCTCTTGCTTTTTGACCACCCGGACGGTCACCGCGGCGGTCACATCGCGTGGGAGTTTCACGGGAACGGTAAAGCTGCCGAGTTCCTTGATGGGGTGCGGCAATTGAATCTTGCGGCGGTCGACCTCATACCCCTGTGCGGAAAGCCCTTCCGCGATATCTTTGACGGTGACGGAGCCGAACATCTTGTCGTCTTTACCGACTTGAGCCTCAACCGTCAACGTCACAGTGGAAATTTTCTTCGCATGCGCCTCGATCTCCAATTTCTCTTTCTTGGCCCGCTCGGTGGCAACCCGCTTGGCATGCTCGAAAGACTTGATATTCCGATCATTGGCAAGCACGGCCTTCTTCCGCGGAAGGAGAAAATTTCTCGCAAAACCGTCCTTGACGTCGATCAAGTCACCCAAGTGACCGACACCGTCCATCGTTTCTTGTAAGATGACTTTCATACCCCTAACTCCTTCTGTTGGAAAGTAAAAGAGGATACGTGGGGGTTTGGCAAAAGTCAATTCCGGTTCTTACCTGATCCCACTATCGGATGACCGGCCATCTGATCGATTGGCGCTGGACTAGGGTCGGACCAGGCCCGTATGATGCCCGCCGATTAGTCGTCCAGGAACATGATGATGAACGCGCGGGATCTCATCGACGTGTGGGTTGGGCAGCTGACCACCGAACAACAATGTCTGGCCGGTACCACCACTGACCAGCCGATTGCACCCGTCGGAGGCCGCCTGGTGCAGACGGTCGGAACCTTGTACCTGTATGAGATACGACTTCCCGAAGGCTCCGCACTGACGGTCGATACACCGCTTTCGATCGTCCCGTCCGATGAGACCGAACCAGCCGAGGGAATCGCGCTCAGTTGCCGGGAAAGCACCGCGCTCGTTCAAACGTTCGAATCTTTAGGCCCAACGTTCGACGGGGCGACGATCATTCCAGACCGTGCGGGCCTGCTCCAGACCTACGCCTCCAGACTAAAGGATATGCTGACGCAGGCGGATGCATACAGACTTGGACCAGCCGACCGGCTCGCTCCAATGCTTGAGGCCGGGTCAGCGACCGATACAAGTAGTGGCTCCTCTTCATCGATTCTTGCAACGTATTGGGCCAACGATCCTCTCCAGCGTCGGCAAACCATTGCCACGATGATCGTCGAATTGATCCGCGCCAATAAGCGCGTGCTCTTGATCTCTCACGATCATCACGGAGCCGACGAACTGGCTGGTACGGTGGCCCGAGCAATGAAAGCCGGCGGCTTGACCTATCGGACCTGGATGAGCCGCTACGAGATGAGCTTGGCACAACAGGCATCTGGCCTGTCCATTCAAGAATTGGGGTTTGAAGCGCAGATGCATCAATTTTACTCCAAGTCGCGGGCCGACAAAGCTGCGCTGCGGCGCAAGTATGAACGGTTTCGCGAGTTGACCCCTCTCCTCGCCCATAAGGCGCAGAAACAAAAAGATCTCGACGAAGTGCGTCTGTTGGAATGGCGACTGCTCACCCAGCTTGGCGAGCTTCAAGCCAAGACGAAGGAGGCTGAAACAATACTGACGGAGTACGAATCACTGCCGTTGCTGCGGCGACTCAGTATGCAGGCGGTTGGAAAAAACGTGGACTCATTGCATCAGTACATCGAGATCTACCGGAATCAGATGAGAGGGCTCACGAAAGAATTGGATATAGCCAAAGCTCGAATTTCAGCGTTGGTTCCTGAAGCCGCGGTGCCGAAGGACCTTCGGCCGGAATTCGAGGAACTGAAGGAAGATATTGTCCATTTAGGCGGGACAAAGAAAATCCGCGAACTCCTGGCCGCCGAAGAGAATACCAATCGGCAGGCCTTCATTCAAAACAGACGCCTCGTCATTACTACGGCCGCGCGAGTTCTGGGAGATTCTCTGTTCAGCCGGGTGAGGTTCGACGTGCTGATTGCTGACAATGCGCCATGGATATCTGCTCCCGGACTGCTTGGTGCAGCCGGGCTTGTGCGTGAGCGAATAGTACTCACCGGCGATCGACGTGACATCAATGTGGCCGGACAATGGGCGGCCACATAAGCACGGTGGTTGAATTGGATCTGGCATGATCATGCGCGGTAACTTGACGCAGGAGCTCACAATTCCGGATAATCCCTTCTGTTGAATCCTGGACCGGCTCACTGCACTCCATTTCAACACAGCATCATGCCGAAGTGGCGGAACTGGCAGACGCACTAGATTCAGGGTCTAGCGCCCGCAAGGGTGTCCGGGTTCAAATCCCGGCTTCGGCACCACCCATCAATCCTCGCTCCTATCAATACGATTCACCGTTTCATCGCTTCCTGCCATCGCGCCGTTTAAGACGGGCTCTTGCGTCGTTTCATGGCGGATTGTCATGTAACTGTCATGTGAGCGTTCCGAATCGGGGTCCAAGACCCTCACGGCCGAGGTCAGGTGTTTGGGGGATAGGTGAGCATAACGCAGGGTCATGGTCGGGGAAGTATGGCCTAACAGGTTACTGACCGTGGCCAATGGGACCCCCCTCATAATCAGCCAGGACGCAAAGGTATGGCGAAGATCGTGGAAGTGGAAGTCCGTCAGTCCTGCCGCTTCACAGGCCCGATCAAACGGGTGTCGCACATCCTCCCATCGGTGCCCCGCAGGATCGTGAAAGACCCATGGCACATCCGCTCGGGTGCGAAGCCCGCTAAAGACTCCCCATAAGGTCTCATTCAACGGAAGCGCTCGCGCCTTACCGTTCTTCGTTTGCTTGAGACGGATAAAGCCATGAGTCATATCAACACAGTCCCAGGTAAGTCCCAGCAACTCCCCTTTCCTCATCCCGGTATGAATGGCTGTCAGGACAATAGGCTTGAGCCAGCCTTCACAGGATTGGAGCAACCGTTCTGCTTCACTTTCCCCAGAGAGATACCGAAGCCGGCCGTCTGGCTCTTGATATTTCTTAATGGCGGTTAGTTCTTCCCGTGACATCTTCCGAAGGAGCTTCCACTCAACCGCCTTGCTCAAGGCATGCTTGAGAGTCGCCATTTCTCGATTGATGGTGGCCGGACCAACCTGTTCACTGAGTCGCTGCGCTCGGTATTGGTCGAGAACTTCCACCGTGAGGGAATGAATCGGAGGATTCCCCCACACGCGCTTGAAGTGGGCAAAGTGATATTTCTTCGTCGCCACTCCACGTTGGTGTTCGACAAAAGCGAGATACCGTGTCGCGAGCTCTTCTAGTCCTAGCGGCTTAATGGCTGGAGCAGGGAGAATGCCCTCCATGACTTCCCTCCGCCGCTCCGTGAGGCGGCCTCCCGCTTCCTTTTGATTGGAGGTCCTGCAGGATTCAAAACGCTGCTTCCCAAGCGCGTCAAAGTAGGTCATCCACCAGACGCGCCCCCGCTTATAGAGTCCCCGTGTTGAACGGGCCATAGGTCACTCACCTTTCTGGGGAGCGTGGTCCCCGATTAACTGGTTGAGTGTAATGCGTAACGCGCGACACAATTTCAGAACGGTGGACAGCTGCGGGTCGAGCTTGCCGGATTCCATTCTGACGATCGACACGTAATGCACCTTGGAGAGCTCCCCCAAGGCTCTGACGCTCAATCCCCGCTTCTGTCGCCATTCCTTCAGTCGAGTCTGCATAGGTGTATGGTAGCTATACGGCTACCATATGTCAAGGGGTGGGCGTGTCAGCTGGCATGGTCGTCTTCAGGTCCATCCTCTCCATTACTCGGCGGGTTAATAATAGTTGGAGGCTGAGACGGGCCATCCAGCTGGGGGGCCCGGTCGATGAGGACGCGAATGCTCTTGTCCGTCTCAATCTGGACCTTGGGCCGACCGTAGGCGTAGTAATGGAGGAGCACCTCCAGTTGCGGAGATTTCCCGCTGGCTAAGCGCTTGTGCAAACTAGCCTGGTACGCGGGGTCCTGGATGAATCCCAGGGCAATATTCTTAATATCGAGCGTGGCCCGGTTCTGCACGCCAGGTTTTCGGCCTCCGGTTTTCTGCTTTCCCTTCTGGAATGTCATCGTTCTACTCGCTCTCTTTCTTGGAAGTTGAGCGTGGCTGCCTTTCTTGTCCGGTCGGCTTCACCGCCTCCTCCAGCGCCTCGTAGATCGCATGGTGTCGCACCGCGTAGGCCGCATAGGCCTCGGGGTACTTGGTCTTCATCCACGCCACTCGATTCTGTGAGGTCGCCTCGAAGGCTGGGCAGTCATAACAATCGAGGCTGGAGGAGTCGTGCACGCTGTAGAAGTGCTCCGGGACCTCCATCTTCGTTTCGAGGTAGGCGAGCACCTGTGGCGCGGTCCACTCAGCCAGGGGACACAGGACGGTCATGCCATCCTGGACCTGCTCGGCTTGCGTGTTGCTGTTCACCTCCTCATCCTTCCTGGCCCCGTAGACCAGGTGAGTCACGCCCAGGGACTTCGCTTTCCCCCACACGGGCAGATTGACGTTCTCGATATGACAGCGCACCCAGGACTGGATTCTGAGCGCCTTCCGGCCAGAGAACAGTTCGGCCTCTCTCGTCCAGTCCACCGGCACGATATCGGCCGGAATCCCCCACTCCTCGTTCTGCCGATGACGATCGGTTTTGACAACATGCATGACGGGCAAGAGCGAGGCGGCGTAGTTCACCATATGGATCGTCTCAGGGAGTAGGTACCCGGTGTCCACGAAGATCCCGCAGTCCAACTGGTCGCGCAGGAGATGCAGGCAGGCCATCGAGTCTTTGCCCCCACTGAACGCGAGAGCCATCATTGAGCGCTTCCTTCCCCATCCAGTCCATGATGACGAACGGACCAGGCGGCGATGATCCGCCCCTCAGCGTTGACCCGTCCCACTGCTTGAATGATCGAAGCCGGCAGAGATTCACCATTGGTGAGATCCACGACCCAACCATTGCCTTCCCACCGACACTCTTGGATGGTGCCAGCGGCTCGTTCCTCGAAGCCGCCCCTTAGCTTCCCGGTCCGGTCGCGGTACGCGACGAGCCAGCCGGGACGGAGCGGAGCAACAATCTCCGGAGCGGAAATTTCCGGCGATTCTTCCAAGTCAGGACCCGACAGACCCGACACACTGGACACAATGTCGGGAATGTCGGGTAGTGAGTCCTGATGTTCGGCCAAAAATTGAGTGAGCCAGTTACCCACGGCGTACCACCTTAGGGCTGATGGTGTATTCCGTTTTCCCCCGCTGCCCAAATGCTGGAGGAGTGACCGTTCCCCTGATCCATCCAAGGCTGACCAATTCTTCACAGGCGTTCTCGATGACATCCCGGTCATCAAGCAGGCTCCACTCCTTTCGATAAATATCTCGGACCGTGAAAGGGCTTCCTAGGCAGCCTTGCTCGATCTTCCCTGCTAATCGGCGGGCAGCCTGGGCAGTCACATTCGTGACCAGACCATAAATGCGCCTCGCATGACTCTCCAGGTAGTCACACCATGCTGCCGCTTGCATGGCATCGGCCTCACTGATCTGGCTCGATGGCCGACCATCCGCAATGCCAATCAGATGAAAGATGAGCGCCATGGCCGGCATTAAGGAACGGTACTTTCCTAAATGCTCAAGCAGCACCGGTTCGTCTGTGTCTTGACGAAGCTTTGTTTCCAGCTCCTCAAGCCATCGATAGAAGACGGTTTGAGCCGCCGGATCGAATCGATAGTAGGGAATGCGCTGGGATTCTTCAGCGAACGCCCCATGCTGCCGGAAGTCCATGGTGGCGAGGCGCTCGATGACCCGGTAGGCTTGCTGCTTTGCTCCGGTGTTCACGGGGGTATCGGTAAGGACCCAGTGCTTCATCTCATCGGGGTAAACGAGAAGTTGAAGCCGCTGCACCAGCCCATCATTGTTCCGGCCGCGCATCGCCGCATGCAGATACCCAATCAGTTTGGTCGGCTGAATCCCACCAAAGAGCGACAAGCAAAGGTTCTCGACATACAAAGTCCCCCGTCCAATACGATCGCTGGTATAGGGACGCACGCCATTCCACGCTTCGAGATAGAACGCTCGGTCTGATTCATGGCCGTCCTTATCCCAGGTGGAAAAAAGCCCGATCAGCTCATCTCGGAACAGCATGACCCCTCGCGGATTGTCGGCTTGCAATTCGGCCATCTTCTCAATGGTGGCATCATGGGTTTTGTATCGCCTCCAGACGGGAGGCTTCGGTTCTTCGAGCTGCGCGTAGTCATATTTCAGACTGTCCATTGAACAGACCGCAGTGCCCTTAGCGGATGTCTTGCCTTTGGCCACCTGCCGCATCTCACCCTGAAGCGCTTCTCGTTTAGCCTTGTGCGCTTCGAACTCTGCAAGATGATCCTTAATGGCCACGTCATAGGTTTGTTTGGCCGCACTCTCGAGGGACTCCATCGGCCGCAACGCTTCGCCAAGCGCCGGCGTCTTCAACATGCTGGGGCGCCCTACAACTGCACCCCAGAGATTCGGCACCACTGCCCAATCGTCATGCTGCTTCGGCCGAACGGCGCAACCCGCCCCTATGATTGATCCGGCCATAACCAGCATGCCGGTCGCCACAAAATCAGGCGGGCATTGCATCCGTCCGGCAACATCGGAAATCCAGTCACGGAAGGCGTGGGGGATCATGGCCAGGGAAAGCGGCTCAACGGGTAAGAGGTCAGCTTTCACCGGCAATAATTCCGGCCAATCTTCTAGATGACTACCCGACACACCCGACGTTCTGTCTGGTGAAGCCTTCTCAGTTGCGCTCTCCATCGCATAACTCTCCTTTAACGCGTCCAGAATCTCTGCTTCTACGGCTCCTAGACCGTCCCGCACGTGCACATCGTTCCAATCCATGGCGACATCGGGAGGAATGACCCAGCGCGTGCCGATGGCATGTGCGGCCTCGGCCGCCTTTTCCTGCCCAACACCGCTCTCATCGTGATCGCCACAGACAAGAATAGTGGCCGTAGGATGGTCCCGACGGAGACAGTG
Source organism: Nitrospira sp. KM1 (assembly GCF_011405515.1). Taxonomy (NCBI): domain Bacteria; kingdom Pseudomonadati; phylum Nitrospirota; class Nitrospiria; order Nitrospirales; family Nitrospiraceae; genus Nitrospira; species Nitrospira sp. KM1. Next base: position 2,585,767 of record NZ_AP022671.1, read on the forward strand.
TGCCACTGTCAGAAGGTTTCCAGCATTAAAGGCGACGATGACAGGAAGTCCCGTGGCTTCATGGAGGCTGGCTCCGGTTGCAAAACCCTCACAGAGCAAGATGGGGTGGCCGAGTCCCGATTCCCCTAGCGTGAACGTTCCACCTTTCACTTCCCCGCCGGGCAGGAACTTCTTGGTGCCGTCGATCGCAATAAATTGCAGAGAACTGAGGACCTGATTGACGGTAATCGGAATTACGAGGCAGTTGTTTGCATCTACCCGTAGGGCATGCGGTCGGGCCTGCTTCGCTTGGAGGTACGGATGCTCAGAGCCTGATGGCTGACACTGATCCCATATCGCTCTGGCTCGGATCGCCGCCTCAGCATGTCGGCGCTGTTCTTCGTGTTCTCGCTGGTGCTTGACGGTCTCCAGGCGGCGTCGATATTGCTGCCGCTCTGCATCCGTCATCTGTGCATCTGATTTGCTTGACCATTTGTATTTGACACCCGTCCGCCAGCACCCAAAGGCTCCCGCAGGCACTCCATCCTCAAAAAATGTGTACCAGCCGGCATCGTCCTCAGGCTCCCCGTTGCTGGCGAAGCGACGGATCTTCCCATCAGCGTGAATGACAGACGGTGGGGTCAACCCTTTTTGTTGGATCGCCGTTCTAAAAGCCTCAGCCAGCAACATGACGGGCCTCCTCCTCTCGCTGAATCACCATATCGAGGCGAAGCGACAGGACGGGATCAAATCTCGATGTCATGAGGGCTTCGAGAAGCGCTCGGCTAAGAATCGGTTTGATATGTTCGAAGCCGGTAGGCGGTAAAGGAGTCTGTTTACCGATCGACACTGTTTCTGGTATGGTCAGCATCCCATTGCCTTTCAGTTTTAACCGCCGGTGGAGTTCGTGGCTCCTTCCGGCGGTTTTTTATTCCCATTACTCTTCAGCCGATCGAAGTAGCGCCGCTTTTGCTGCCTCGATATCGATCCGTACCCCGCGCCCTCTGGCGCCAACTGCATATGACGGGATCCGACAGCTCTTCGCCAATCTGTACAAACTCGAAGGAGCCATTCCTAATACAGACGCGGCCTGGCGGACCGTGACAAGCGGCTCAATACGGTGCGAGTTGCTCATATGACCTCCTTTTGTGTGACACGCTCCACTGTGTTGCGCTCCTGCCTCGCTTATACATGCATGCGAATGTGAACTTAAGATGATGGAGCACGGCAGCGTCACAAACAATGCATGGATATTGACGAAACGGTGTTTATGAGACGAGTGGAGACGGAGGATCGCAGGCGGGTATTTAAAAGGCTTTCTTGGATCCCTTCAATATTTCAAATAGATCCGCCCATAACTGTAGCTGCAAGATGTCTGAGACTGATATTTCTTGAAGACTGGCATTGAGGTGATTCCCTTCGATCATCGTCAGCAGTTGACCGTTCTTCTTGTCCCATCGTGTATAAATCTTCTTTAGAGTTTCTGCAGTTGGTGGCTTCATGTAATACGATGACGGATTCCAGTCTCCTTTCAACTGCGCGCTGACGGTCTTGAAAGCTTCAGCGCGAGATTTTCCTGATTTGAGTAAGTGCCGCACTTGTAGGCATAGGTCATCGTGAAGATGGGCTTGCAGATTCTGTTGAACCGCTACGGCTTTCTTTTTTCCTTTTCCCCTTCCTTCGTACCCGAGGGAAACCCCAATATCGACAACCCCTTTGACTGCATCAATTGATGCTTGACGTAATAACTCAATTGCCCATTGCGGTGCTGGAATGCCCAACTGTCCAGCTAAGATGGTGGCTTGCCATGCGTCTGGTGTTGTCTTTTGTCCCTTTGTGTCAAGGCAGATTAGGGTCGTGAGAATTTCGGTTCGCTCATTTCCTTTTTCGTTCTTCCGCGTAGCTTTCTGAAGCTCTTCGTTTAGCTTCATGTCGAATGATTTATCTAGGGAAGATTTTCGGCGCGATCCGTCAGGCATGTCCCCTCCTGCAGGGTCCTGGTGAGGAAGGACGGCAGAGCGCCCAGGTAGCGCCCCCGGCCAAGGGATCAACTTGACCGTTTGCCGTCCAGATTCAGCTATTCCACAGTCATTTTGCCGATGAAACGGATATAGGTACCGCCGTCATTGGTTTCACTGCGAGCATGTGCACGTGCGATGAAAGCGATGAGATCGTTGAGATGTCCGTGCAGATCTTCAGGGAGAGATGATTTGAGCTTCTCAAACTCCGCAATCAGGATGGGCAGCTGCAGGTGGTTGAATACCGTATGCCCGTACCAATCGATGAAACGGATGCAGCACCCTTCCTGTTCAGGGAAGCGATACACGAGGCTGCCATCGAAACCAGTCTCTCCGTTGAACCGCTCAATGACCTCTCCAGATTCAGTCTGAGACTCCACGCTCATATGCTGCATCGTATACTTCCTCCTTGGCCCATCGTCATGGCTCCATCAGGCGGCAGGTCCAACCCTCGTCATTCTGGCTGGATCTCAATGTCTTGCAACTCAACGCCTTCAAAGCGCATCGGAATAATACACTCCTGTTTGGCGTATTCAGTGGCGAGCGTCTTCTTCCGGTTGGAGCAGTTGGCAATTCTGGTAAACGCACGCGGGACGGGTATCAGCATGCTGTCGTTGACATACGACACGATCGTCCATCGAGCCTGCACCCGCCATAGCCCAAAATTGGATTTGTACGAATGGATCTTGATGATACCCTTGCTGGCCAAATTGACGGTGCACAATTCGCAGGCCATGAAGATCGAGACCACGCAGAATCCATGGAGCAGCCGCTCCAATAGTGCCTCTCACATTTCGCGCAGGCTCGCGGTTCATTCACAACCCGCCTTCTTGATTACATACAAGCACGTAATTGACATTGTCAGGTGGACTGTTATCCTGTCTGCCCCCGTATACTGTCGCGATGAAACGGAAAGGCGATATCCCTCGAATTGGTCCTGGCGCCGAAGCGCTGTTCGCACGGCTCAAAGAGGACAAGCCCGAGACGGCCAAGTCAGATCTCAAAGCTCAACAGCTCGTCGCGAAGTTCCGATCGGCTGCGACTCCGCTGGAAAAGTATGTGGCTGACGGCGGGCTGCTTTCGGACCATCTCGTCAAGTCGCTTGTGGACCATATGCCTGCCGTTCGCAGGTTAATGAATGTCTGGGCTCGGAGGAACGGGCTGCAGTAAACACCCTGTCCAAAGGGCGATTACAGACTTACCCCCCCCCCCTACTTTTGCGTCATACGCCAATTGTTGCGGCAACCACGCATATAGTCGATACTGATTCTCCGCGTGGAGGTGCGCCATGGGAATAAACATTCTGTTTATCGATGGAGACACCGATGACCACAAATACTTCGTTGATCGTCTGAAGCGAATCTTTCCTGACGACCAGATTCTTGAAGCCTCCTCCGGGAACATCGGACGTGAGCTATTGCATCGCGAGCGCATCGATTGTCTGGTGCTCGAACTCGATCTGCCCGATATGTCGGGATTCCAAATTCTAGTCGATGCGGTACCCGTTGCGAGTGCTCCCAGGCTGCCAGTCATTGTACTTACCCGGCTCCCTAACAGGGACATTTGGGAACTCGCTAAAAGAAATGGGGCCTATGCCTGCTTATGGAAGCCCTGCACTACAGGTGATGTACTCGTCAGTACCATTGAACGGGGCCTTGCACAAATCGCCCCGCAAGGGAAAGAACCCAATTCACTACCACTGCCGCATATCGGGCAACGGCGCCTGACATCAGCGGAGATTGCAACATTTCACCAGGACGGGTTTCTCAGCGTTTCCCATCTGACCACTCCGAATGATATCGCCCACCTTCGGAGACTTATCGATCCGTTATTTAGATCTTCCTGTCGTACGTTTGGCGTTATTGATCATGTACTGAAATTGGCTCCGGCTATTCGTCACAGCGCGGCGTTTCAGACGTGTCAGCGTATCGCGCAGCAGCTGGCCGGAATCACTACCCGTGTTTCATTCGATCAGGCTCTGTATAAGCGTCCTCATGAGCTACATGGGACACGCTGGCATCAGGATCAAGCCTTTCGCAACCGGCATTTCCCCATGAACACATTGCACTTTTGGATTCCCCTCCAACCGGTCACCACACACAACGGCTGTCTGCACTTCATTCCAGGCAGTCATCAGCAAGGCTTGCTGCCTCACTATCAAATAGACGAAAATGATCCCTACGCTATCACACCGCAGAAGGTCGATACCTCTCACGCCGTTCCCTGTCCCCTGTCTGTGGGCTCCGCGACCATTCACACTCCGCTGACGCTGCACGCTGCACTGCCGAACAACACTGAGGAGATCCGGCGCGCTTGGGCTTTGGTCTTCAGGCCCTTTGGCCGAATTGGCGCATTGAACCCCTTCCCCGCTGTCAGGCAACTATTTACACACTAACTCTAGGCTTCATCTGGCAAAATAAGGGTATAGTCTCTGTACCCTTACTAGAGAGGTGCGCTTCTTGTGATAACCATTCTTGTCATCGACGGACACGACGAAGACCGTTCGTATGTTGTGGAGCGCCTCAAGATTGCATTCCCCGACTATCGGATCGTCGAAGCCGATACGGGGGATGCGGGATGTGACATCTTGCGGCGAGAGGGCGCCCATTGCATCGTGCTTGAGCTCGATCTGCCTGACCGCTCCGGGTTCCAAATACTGATCGATGTGGTTCCGCTGGTGAACTCCCCTGAAGTGCCGGTGATTGTGTTGACTCGCGTCCCCAATCGGGACGTGTGGGAGCTGGCGAGAACGAATGGGGCCCATGCCTGCCTCTTAAAGTCCAAGACTTCCGGGGACGAGCTTGCTCGGGTGGTCCAGACGGGGCTGGCCCGGATTCCTCCGGCGAAGGGTGAGGAGCCGAAACGATTCCCGCATGCCTGCTCCGAATAGCTGGTCAATCACGTCAGGCCAGGTAGTCAATGACCCCGCCGCTAAGGCACCGATCAGCGAGCTAGGTAGGTCCATCCCTCGGCGTAACCTTCCGCAACAAATATTCCAACCGATCCAGCCCAATAGCCCCTTGCCCGATCTTCGACATCAGCCGGAACCCTCCATGCCCGTTAGCTGGTCTGCGGAATTGTTTCATATTCATCTCTCGAAACTCGCCTGTCGTGGCCCACGCCACTTCGCGTCTTCTCGTATCGTGATCTCGGCCAGCCTCCGCATCACCGACTCGCGGGTGACGCGCCTCCGGTACCGAGGGCCAACCTGTTCGAGTTGCCCACGTTGGATCGCCCGATAGATCACGCTCCGTGCCATCCCGAGCATCACCATGGCTTCCTTCACCGTAGGGTCAACGAGAGCGAACCGATTCGGCGGCTCCATCGATCCTCCGTTACCCAGGCCACTCGTCTTGAGACACAGGCTCCGGGTGGACATACGTCGGCTGAACCACCACGGCCTCCGCTGGTATGGGCTCAGGCTCCACGTGAACGGGCTCCGGGCGTACGGTCTTGGCATGAGGCGCAGGCCGCCGAGGTGGCTTCGGTGGCTGTGATCGTGCCCCAGAGCCATCATGCCTATCTGGTGGTGTCAGATCTGGGTATAACCGCATGATCGATTCCGCCTGTTCATCGACGGCGGTTCGCAGAGAACTGACATCCAGACGGGCATAAATATGGACCTGCGAGAGATTGGCATGTCCCAACGCATTGGCAATCAACGTCGAAGACTTCCCGTTCATCGCCATGAATGAGGCGAAGGTCCTGCGGATATCGTGAATCCGGCAGTCTGGCAGGTGTGCCCGCTTCCGAATACGCGCCCATTGGTTCTGTGTGTAGATCTCCCCCCACCGACCGAGCTGATCCGGCCGCTCGAACACATAGGTGCTCAGCCGTGGCAACCAAGTGAGGAGCTTCACCAACTGAGCCGGGAGCGGCGTGGTCTGCGGACGCTTGGCTTTCGTCGTGCCCGCCGGCTTGTGCCAGAGTCCGTTCACGAGATCAAGATCAGCCCACTTCATCCGCTGCGCTTCCCCTTTTCGGCAGCCGGTGAGAAGCAACGTTATGAAGAAGGTCTTGATGTCGTCCGGCTCCATGTTCAACACCGTCATGAGCCGTTGCAGTTCCTCTCCAGGTTGAATAAAGCGTGTTCGCGGGAAGGGTCGGGGCCGCTTAATGCCTCGGGTCGGGTTCGCCTTGTCCCAGATCTCCCATTCCGCGGCCTTGAAGAAGAGAGCCTTGAGATTCTTGATGCACATGTACGCGACGACCGGGGAGGTCTTGGCGATTTCATCGGACCAATGAATAATCCAACGCCGGGTGATGCTCTCGGGCTTCAGGTCCAACAGAGGTGTGAAGTGCTTCCCGATGCGCGCCTTGATCACCGTCGTGGTCGAATCGGCCAATGTGGAGAGGTGATAGCGGTAGTAGAGCTCAATCCATTCCCGGATGCGCCACGTCTCTTTGCACCGCTGCCAGAGCTCATGGTCATCGGGATCGGGAAAGCGACGGCCCGCCAGACACTCGGCTTCGTAGTCTTCAACGATCGAATTGAGGGCAGGCACAGCCGAGGAGGGCACGAGCGTGAAATTGGGAGCCATTCGGACACCTCCATCGGTTAGTGCGTGCGGTCTTTCTTCGCGTACTCCGGCACCGAGATACAGGCGTCGTAGGTGGCTTTCTGCTCACACAGGTGAATCAGATGCAGCAGGTCCTCCTCGAACTCCCGTAGCTCTGACGCGAAGAGCATCTTGTAGGCACGGCGAAAGTCGCGGATGGCATGCGCCAAGAGATGAAGCTCGCCATAGTAATAGGCTTGTCGCAGTTCTTCGATGGGACGCGTGCGCCGATCTTCGGCGGCTCGCTGTTGTTCCTCGTTCTCGAAACAATCTGGCCCGGTGGCCCATCCTGGGGTGCTGTCGGCATCCATGGAAGTCCTCCTTCGTGGCTGAGGGTGGTGTGCGTTAGGCGGCCTTCTTGCCCTTGAAATGTTGCTCGAGCAAGTGACGAATCAATCCTGCTGCGGACGTGCCCTTGATCCGTTCGGCATCGAGCTTGGCTTTCAACTTGGCAGGCAGTTGGATGTTGAGACGTTGCATTTTCATTGAGCCTCCTTGCAGCTAGAATGGTCCCATGGTCCCATAGGACCACATATGATGTCAAGATGTGTGCGTTGACATCACTACAGCGTTTAGATACCGTGCGCCCCGATGGAAGAGAATGAAGAGATAAAACAGCAGCTTGGCGTCCGGATTACTACGTCCCTTGTTGTAGAGAGTAAGGTCCTCGCAGCACGGCAGAAACGACGGCTTAATGATTTAATCGAGGAGGCCATTCGCGATCTGCTGAAGAAGTACAAGGAGAAGGGGAAAGGAAAATGAGCAATACTAAAGCTCCTCGCTTCACAATCAATCAATTCCTTTCCTTCTTTTGCGGGATGACCATTTTTATAGGCGCTTCACTTCAGTCCGCAAACGGAGAGTCTCCTACAACTGTGAAAGTTGACACTGATTCAACCTCCTTCCATGTCGGGAATGTTCTAAATAGGATGGAAGCAATAAAGAAGCCACTGTTAAAACTATATGATCAGCCAACTGATATGGGGTTTGACAGGAATGCTTCGAGCTACAACGGGAATTTATCTGTGAGTTGGTTCAGTCTGTACCACGGCTTTTTTGACAGAATTGAAGTTTCACCAGAGGAATTCAAGGTTCTTGGTGATCAGAACATTAAGCTAATCAGAGCGCTTGATGAGTCGGTAGATGCAAAATTTGAGCTGTGGACCGCAGTTTATCCAGAACGAGACCAATCTTCCGATCCTGTGATCAGGGCCAATACAAAACGCCAACTAAATATCTGGACAACGGCGATGTGTGGAGACTTCAAAGCCTTAGGGGAAGTTCTTTCTAAAGTGCATATAGAGAACGGAGGGTTTGTTACCGATTCGACGAATCTAGGTGAGAGAATAGAGACAGCATATGCACCTGTTATTTGGGTCTGTCAAAAGGCAGCTAGGGAAGCTTATTACGGAGAAGGGGGTAAGGAATGCCAATAAGAATTATACTAATCGTTCTTATCCTGATTGGCAATAATGTTCCGTCTGCATTTGCCAATACTCCAGCTCATTCAACAGTGCTAATCACCGATCCTGTAACTATAATCGCAGCTGTGGCAGGGGCTCTGACCGTGATGGGAAAGGTAGCAAAGCAAATTGAAGCTTGGTTCACAGGTAAACCGGAGAAACCTAGCTCTCCTGTTACTGCCGAACAGCAAAGCGGCAGCATCCTTGTAAAAGAAAATGGACAGATCATTGAGACCATTACATCTGATGAGCTCAACAGTTTAGATCAAAGAAGCAAAATGCTCATACGTGCGCTGAGCAAATCCATAGACAATACATACGTCATTTGGGCTGCTGTTTATCCATATAGAAATGATTCTTCTGATCCCATTGTAAACGCCAAAACCAACAAGCAACTCAATGAGATTGCGAACAATATGTGTTCAGATCTGACCCGTCTTCTAGACTATATAGAAGGTCTCGGAAAGAAAATGCCTACGGACTACACTTCTGTCCACCGGGTTTGTGAGGAAGTCGCTTCACGCCAGGGCAGTTAGCCTATTCTCCGCCTTAATCAGCTCGTATTCTTCTTCGGGGCCGAGAGACGACCTCCAAGCCGCCGCCCAGCGAGGTCATCTCAGCATTGCACCGCGGGCTTGCCCCTACGCTCTTGAACCGCTCGGATCCCTCATCATCAGGCTGAGTCAAAATGTTCTCGTTTTCGTTACAAAATGCCGATCGTGGGGTAGCTTGGCCGTCTATGGCCAAAACCGTTCAGTATCACTACTACACGATCCGCTCGTTGCCCTGGCAATTGGTCAGCACCCACCAATGGAAACCACACATCGTGATTACGTGGCAGGATGATGGGAGAACGCACACACGGGAATTTTCCCCCGCAGTCACCTACCAGTCAGAGGAAGAAGCCGATGTCCACAGCGTGACCTATGGTCAGCGCGTGGTCGATGGGAAAGTGCGCGGGCAATCCCTGACCTAAGCCACAGCCTGGCATTCCGTCATCCGACCCTAGATATCCTCGCATCCTGCTCCGTCCATCCTGCTCTTGCGCGGCTGCGAGAGATCACGCATATCTAGGCGATGGGACCACAACCGACCATCCTTGAACAGATTCTGCGTCTTCACGCAGAGCTTCGAGAGCGGTTGTCCCAATTTCGCCTGACGCCGCTACAGGCCGCTGTGCTCCTCTACCTGCACCGCCATCCTGACGTGGGGACAATGCGACTCGCGGAGGCGCTCCGGCTGAAGGCTCCGACCACGACGCCCGTGATCCAAGACCTTTTCCGTAAGCGACTCATTACGCGGAGTGCGCCCACTCGTGACGGACGAGCGCGCCCGGTCACGCTCACGAACAAAGGAGCGGTGCTCATTCCGCAGATTCTGAAGAGCATTGAAGGGATACGACTTGAGGAGGCGGAGCCGGCCGACGAGCAGGAGACATCGTGGGGCTGATCACACGAACACGGAGAGATTCAGACACGTGGAGGGCACGCGTGCCCTCAACATGGGGATGGGCCAGCGGAGATAGATGTCAGGCCGACACTTGACGTCTTGGCTTGCCACAAGATAATTAGCCTTCCTAATATACCGTTCGGCTGGAGGGACTCATGGACGACTTTGACGCGCTGCTCTCATCACTCGAAGAACCGGACCCGTCCAGTAAGAATACCCTGTGCGACATCATCCTGGATCTGTGCCGGGACAATGCCGCCGTGAACGTGATGGAACGGGAGGTCCCTGAGGTCTCATCCGAACTTCGCACGCTCCTGGTTCAAGACATTGTTCAATTGTTCATGACCCACCAGCTGACGAGTGATCAGTCGATTTACCTGCTCGATGAGGTGCGTCGCGTGATTGAACCACGGCATGCACAGCCGGCCAGGCGTTGAGGCCGCGCCGACAGATCGCGACAGAGCTGCATCCCTACGATTAAGAGAACGTCTAAGCACCAGAGGATCGTGGATATAGTTGAGACGATAATTCCTCCTCTGTTGGCCGTCCAAAGTGATTTGCCACCTTAAGCTTAAATGAAATTCGACATTCATCGGTCATCTGAAGGCGTTTATTTTTAAGGGCAATGGGATAATCATCCTGGTGGATGGAGAAAACTCTATTGAGGTTAACGAAGCTTGGCTCAGATATGAGATCGGTAGGTTCAATGTAAAAAAAGTTGGAATAGTCCGTCAAATTGTTCTGTTGAAATTTGGCTGTCTCGGAAGCATCTTTTGCGATTCGTAGAATGCGAAATGGCTCAATTGGAGCAATGACGAATGAAGGGGCTTCCAATTTCCCGTTTCTACCTTCTACATCGCAGCATTGAGAGACAACGATTGTAAGACTAGGCAGGAACTTAACGATTCCCTGAAAGTATTTTGTGTTTACCAGGGTGGGAGTGAGGCGAAGTGTTTCAGTAGAAGAGGAGTCTTCTCCTGTCAGTTTCCCAATTAGTTCGAGATCTCTGTTCTTTATAAACGGAACGTATAGACCGGAGATTATGTCGCCCTGCCGTAAGGCATTCTGGTCAGGAGAAGCAGTAAACATATTTTATAGTGGCATAGTCTCCATTCCTTTTCATTCTATGTAAAGATTTCCATGCTTTTCCTTGTCTGGTTTGAAGCGGCTCGCAACCTCTAAAAAGGCCTGAGAGACCTGTGGAGAGGCGTGGCGGAATGAGAATATTACCTCATCGTCCTGGACGGTACCGTACCGCGTTTCTCTTTCGAGGTCTCCCGTGAAGGTCAACGATCCTGTTGGCAAAACCTCCGGTTGCCAGAGTCGTTCATGCAAAGAATTGCTTAAAGCGGTATATATCTGGCGCCTGGAGATAGTCCCAGCTTGGAACAACTGATCAACAGCCAGAGCCAATGCGTCAACAAAGGTGTGGGCAAGTTGCTGAACGAAATCCCTCGACTCAGGGTATCTCGGTTTAGTAGCTCTCCAGCCAGCCGTTCCCTCTTCATAATGGAGCTCGCTCAGCGCTTCGTCTGCCCCGACAAAATCTTCGAATTCAAATCCTGTTCTGGTACGACCGCCTGTCCGATCGGTTGTTATGCTCCGCAAATGAAACTCTAATAAATCATTCACGATTGCCCCCTCATCACCTTTTTATATTCGGCAGTGATATGGCTTAGGAATTCGAGTTGGATCTGATGATGTAGTTCTGCAGATGTTTTCCTTAAATCTTCAAGAGGGCAATCGCTTAAAACATAGGCATCAAGATCCAGCAGATAGACTGCTCCAGGTTGATCCGGCGGTTTTCCCGAGAATGCGGTTCTTAACGTAATGAGGCATCCCGGCTTCTTCATAGTGACTTCGAGAGAAAATTTCATTGGGCCGGTTTGGGTCGCTCGCTTGATATCGAAAAATGGATTGATAAAGTTAGTGATTTTGTAGGTTAGGCCCTCTCTAGGCACTTCAATATTGTTGACGTATCTCAGCCCCACACGCTGACAGTGGGTGATTTCGAATAAGTTGCAGACTTCTTTTGTAAGCTGTAATGCTTCGGCTTGGAACAATTCAAAAGTCTCATACTTAGTGAACAGTATTATTAGCCGATCTTCGCCAATTCTTATTGACCGCGTCCCCTCCACGTTCCAGAATGTATAGAGCTTAGCTAGAGAGCCTTCAATTAGCTCGATTTCATCTTTTTGAAATTTGGGATATGTGTCCTTGAGCTTCTTTTGTACAACACAAAGATCCCTTTGCACTTGTAGATTGAAAGGATAGCGTATTTCAAATGCTACCTGCTTCAATGGATTGAATGGAAAAACTTCATCAATGGCGTCCTGGTCAATCACCAAACACCTCCAGTGGATAGTCTAGCCTCCCCACATTGACCATTTGAAGGGCCTCCCGCCTCTCAAACATTAGCTGATTGCGCCAGAATATCAATAATGTACGGGATCTCTGTGGAGACAAGCCCGTCATCGGGAATCTCGGCCCTTGTCTTTGTATTTCTTGAGGAGGTCGCGGATGGCTTCTTCGACCAGATCATTTACCCATTGCTCCTCGTCTACTGATAAATGCTGGAGTTCCTTATACAGACTCTTGTTTAGACGGAGCCCATATGTTTTCCGTGACGAGTCGGGCTTGTCGGGGGGCATGCATGCCAACAATATGCTTGATCCATATAGCTAGTCAATAATATTGTTAGCTATTTAGTAGATGTATTTTTATATTTATATATATAGATATCTATATCATGGTGCCCAAGAATCTTTCCCGTGGGCCTCTTTATCTTCGCTTTTTGGCTTGTTCGTGTACGAGCTAGACTAACTATAACCAGACCTTCAGACGGGGAATTGGTTGGCAACCAAGCCCTTATACCTTTGGTCGTTTATGTCGTTTTGGTTGGACGTCAAAGGGAGTCGCTGGGGTGGGGACTTCAGTCGTTTTTGTCGTTTATGTCGTACCCTGATGTCGTATGAAAATTTGTTGCGAATACGGCCTTTGCCCAGTAGGTGCACATCCAATAGCAGCTATTGCTTGATCTTGAATTCTGACACAAAACGTCTCTAGACCTTGTTCATACCCAGCGTTGAGAAAATCTCTAGGAAGCCACTCGCTGTGGGCCAAGAGCTTACTCCGTGTATCGTCACAGTCTTTGACAGAAAGAACCTCGCACTGATTGAAGAGCCCCAAAAGATCAAATACTCTAATGACTGGTTTCGGCACATTCATATTAAGGTTGAGGAGCGTATTCAAGGCTTGAGCGTCGTGACTTAAGGCAGGCACCTCCAATGATACAGCTGCTGCATATGTGTACGCCTCACCTGATCCTACTCGCAATTCGTATTGCTGTCCCATTGCCTGTATAGCATCCCACGTTGCCTGGATCGTGGTTGCAGGTAGTCCAGACGTTTTCAGATGGGTTTGGAGAAAGAGGGAGTCGAAGATTTTTATAACTCCCGTTTGCAGAACCTTATCGAACCTAGCGCCTATGTACGCTTTGTATTTCTTATTTTGCCTGATCTCATTTTCGACTTCATGCACAATGACAGGTTGAATGCTATATCCTGAGCTCAATAGCTTCAACAAATTGTGTCGGTCAGTTAGTAGGAGCTGAATAGTAGCATCAGAATCACAAAGAAGGAGGGAGGGATTATCCATAGAATAGCAGAAACACTATTCTGAATAGGCGGGAACTTTATCATTAAATCTGGAGTAGAAAGTTCCTTCATCTATCATAAGAAGTTCAGCAGCTTTGCTGGTGCTAACGTTTCCTATGCGGAGAGCATCTAAGACCCTGAGAATATATGAGGAAGGCAATCGCAGCGTTCTTGTGGGAATGGTTGTGTTACGTTTGTTTTGCCACTCTGGCTTAATGCCTTTCTTTCTTATGAATTGGCCGGCACTTAAGGCCCGCTCGGAAACCTTAAGCAGGTCTTCCGAGATCTCCAAATTGATGTAATTGTTACGCTCATCTTCAGAAATGAGTTCATTGTCAACTGCTGCAGATAGCACGGTGCGTTGTTCGCAATGAGTCATACCCACGAGCTCAGCGAGTTTCTTGGAAGAAAGTGCGTGCCAATTGATTCCTAGCTTAGATGTCATATGAATCAATACTTCCCTCGGCACTAAACACTCTTTAGCAAAAGCCTCGGCCCGCTCTTCTGATAAGGAAGGTATCAAGTCTTTAGCTTCAAGAAAATCGATGGACGCTCCTTCTGTGCATGCATCAAAGATTGCGTGCGCAAGTTCATGCAACAAGACATGGTTTCTTCTGAACCATGTTCCCTTGTATGTGTTGGAGAACAAGCAAGGGCGATCAAGGGATGTTGCACCAAGATAAAAACAGCAACCTTCTAGGTTGGACTTAGGCAAGGGACTCTCGATAATGAGAACACCTTTGCTTCGCAGATTTCCTCTGAAAAGTTCTCCAATTCCGCCATGCCCTTTTTCTAAACCCGTATATTGGCGGAAGATACGCGCTGCTTGGCGCCCCTGTTCTCTAGGCGGAGCTTGCTTATCAGTCTCACGGCGTATTGCCTCAAAGAGAAGATCCCAACCTACATCTTTGGTACTAGTCACCTGCTCTAGTTGATCCACATAAAATCCTAGTTGGCGGATCAACAGGACGCATTCACGATCAGAGTCAGTCAACCCAGCACCTCTGAACTTGAACCATATGGCTGGCGTGATGTCGGCCTGATGACCCTTGATTCTCTTAGAGCTTCGTAAGAGAGTTGGTGCGACGCCGAGAACGGCTGAGAGACGACGAACCATTGAATCAGGGATCGAACGTTGTCCCGCCGCCCATTGCTGCAAGAGGTCTGGGCTGATACCAAGAAGGCCGGCGGATGTAGTTGCGTTTAAACCAGCGGAATCTAGAATCTGCTGTAGCATTTAATACCCATAGTATAAGCATTCATTAATTGACTCATAGCATGCATGAAGACTGCCTCTTCACGTGCGAAATTTTTATAGACAGTGTCACCGTGATGCGAGGGAAATCACACTTACAAGTATAGGCATAGGGGTATGCTACGGCATGCCATTGGAAAGGCGGTAGCAATTTATCATTTGAAAACAATCACTTCAAGATATTGCAGCTAGGCCTATTCGTAGTTGTTGTTACTCCCCAGCACACAATAGTTAGTATAGGTCTCACTTTGTGGCATAGACAAGGTGGATCTACGACAAAATTTGAATCGATTCCCGCGACAAGGGATCATCCATCCTATATTGTCGATTTTGCTTCATAACCCCACTCTCTCTCCATAGCCTCTTGCGCGAATTCTTGGCCGACCCACGGCGCGCTTTGGGACACAAGCTCGTCGGTGAATACCGAAGGGGCGGGTGCCTGTCTCGGCCTCTCAGAATCGAACGCTGTGCGCAGGAGGGGGCATGGCTGAGGGGTGGGAGAGACGAAGCGAACCTTTTCAACACCGTAAAAAGTCGAGGCCGGGTACCGAGGATCCGGACGGGAGAGGAATGCGAAAGTGGAAAGGCCGGGGGGGGGCTCCCTCTGCCTTAGTTGAGGTACTTTTCCATTCGAAAGTTGGTCATCGATACGCCCCTAACAGTGACAATCTGAGGGGCGATGCAATGGAATCCATGACCCTCAAAAACGGGGCGAGCGGTGATGCTGGCTTCCGTGTATAGACGAGTCAGTTTTCTTTGTCGAGCGACTTCCTCCAGGTAATCCAGCATCGCCCCAGCAACACCACGCCTTTGATGCTGTGGATGAACGTACAGCATGTCGATATGACCGTCATGCTCAAGATCGCAGAAGCCAATCACCCGCCCTAGGCTTTCCGCGACCCACGTCGCCTTTGCTTCACGTCGAGCCTTAAATTGCTCTAGGTCAATCAGCTCTGGAGCCCAAGCCATAACCTGCATTTCCGTATAGTCGTGAGGACTTGCGCTCCGTACTGAGTCACGGAATAGCGCGACAAGTGTGTCGGAATCGGCAACCAAAAATGGCCGTATACTTACAGGAAGCATTGCGCGCGAAGTCATGGATACACAGAAGAGGATAGTCTCACTGGTCGATCGGGAGTCTAACAAGGGCCAATTCGCTGCTTCAATATAACGACGGGGCGTGTGTCTGGCTAGTCGTGGGGAGCCCTAATTGGCGGGGGGCACGTTGCCTTGAGGCCGGGGGGCTTCCTGACTGTCATGTAATTGTCATGTGACTGCCCTACTCTCGCGTTGTCTGCTGTATCCTGGCGTATCGAGAATGACCGGTCTATACGATGGAAATGCAACGCCAGAACACAGCAAGCAACACTGAACCATATGCTGCGCTCCCTTCAGGGTCTAGCGCCCGCAAGGGTGTCCGGGTTCAAATCCCGGCTTCGGCACCACCCACCCATCCTGCCTAATTGTTCAATGAGTTAGAAATGCGAACGGAACGAGGTGTTACCGGGGTGTTAATCACAGCCTCAAGGCGCGTCATGGCCGCATCGAGTTTTCGGCCTTGACCGTCCGATAGCGCAGGAACATTTCGACAGAGGAATGCCCAACGATCTTCATGATCGTTTCCGTATCGACACCGGCCCTCAGCTAGATTGGTCGCGGCACAGTGTCGAAGATCATGGAAGACGAAGTCAGCAATCGATTGCTCCTCACAAAGCCGCTGGACCTCTCGGTACGTATGGTTCAGTTTCTCCCCGTCCTTCTGAAACACCAGCCCCTGAATGCGCATCACCCCATCGGCGCCTCTCAGCCGCTGGAATTCCCGACGCAGTCCCTTCTCAAGGTCAACCCGATCCCGCGTGACCGTAAGAATCTCTTCCAATCGCACCCGGTGTGATAGCCCGTCAGCAACACCGACTTGAACCAGGCCGGCGCCGCGTCATAGAGCCGTGTCCATTCTTCTGGCTCTAAGACCCCGTTCCTGGCGTTCTTAGGCTTGGGGGCGGCCACGAGACAGGCCACATTGCGGGTGATGAGATCCCGCTTCATCGCCTGCTTGAGATCGATAATCACCCGAACGCCCGAATGCGAGAGCCGCGACGGCGGGGGCTCTGGGGCGATTCCGCTCCCATGCCGCCGTGGGTGTATCGCAAGGCCAAAACGTGGGCAAGCCCCTGAATGGTTAGATCTGGAAACGTCACAAGGCGAACTGGTGCCTACTCAATAAGGGGTGATATGCTTGTCCTTCGTCGGACAAACATGACGGTTTCCGCCTTCTCTGGTCGGATATTGACTAAGCCATCCCTCTTGCCCCATCTGTATATATTGTGACGGAGTGATAATGGGAAGACGCTACGATCATATCGACCTGCGGGTACGCAGTCTGGCCAATGTGCAAGACTTCTATGCGACCCTCATGCCGGCGCTGGGATTTACCCACAAGGTCGAAGTAGCAAATTGGCTGGTGTTTGAAGGGCCGACCTTGACCGGGATGCCGGACTTCTTCGGCCTTACGGAATCACCGCAGCATGTACCCAATGAATGCCGGATCGCTTTCTGGGCTGAGAGCACGGTTGAAGTGGATCGGCTGGCCGCCCTTGCGATACGTGCCGGCGCCCAAAGGGTGGAGGGGCCGGGCTACGATGAAGGGCCCGGCTATTACGCCGTCTTCTTCGAGGATCCCGATGGGAATCGTCTGGAAATCTGCCATCGTACCAAGCACGCACAGTAAACGAATTGAATCCCCATGCCTTGAGACTTCGAATAACCGATCTCAGCCCCCTCTGAGATGGGAGGCGAAATGACGGAAGACGAACGAGCGATCCGGCATGTCATTGCGACTTGGCTGCAGGCAAGCCAATCTGGCGACACGGCCACGGTGCTCTCGCTCATGACTGAGGACGTGGTATTCATGGTTCCCGGTCTGGAGCCGTTCGGCCGAGAGGGTTTCGAATCAACCACCAACGAGCGCAGCACCACAGGGACACAGATCGATGGGACCAACGACATCGTCGAACTTCGGATCCCGAGAATTGGGAGTTCACGCGTAATCGGATCGCCCTGAGCATCACCCCATCAATCGGTAAGCCAGTGCAGCGCACCGCGCTACACCCTGACGCTATTCCGTAAGGAAGCGGACGGCCGTTGGCGACTTGCGCGTGACGCCAACCTATTGATGGCGAAAAACTAGGAAGCGAGAAAGCTGTGGAATGGTCGGAAGCTGAAAATCACTTCATCGCATCAAGACTTTCCCGCTCCCACTCCAGTAATAGAACACAGAAACATTCGGAAAGATCGAAGCCGCCGTGTTCTGTCCGGCAACCGGACTACCAAGTCGCTTCTTATTTCAAGAGCGTTTCTGCCGCAGTACGAAGGGTTGTTGCCTGAGGATTACTCACCTCTTTTTTGACGATGATATCGATCGGGCGTATAGGCCGTCCATAATAGGCAGCATTAGAGTCGTTTGACACGAAAATACGGGCACCTTCTACTGCGAGGCCCGCGAACGCTCCCTTCGTTCTGGCATATGAAACGACATCGGCCGTAACTCCTTGACCCGACATGCCTGCCCCGACAGGCCCGGCCGTAACCCCGACATTGGCGCCGAGCTTGAAGTCGTTCGAATAAAATTCCTCGAGCCCTTTCTGTGTCCGGACGACGAGGACCATCTCGGAGACATCGCCCCCGGCCTGAAGGCCAAAGCTGACCGACCCCATGGTGTAGAAAACTGGCCCTCCCCATGTGTTGGTCCTCTCGTCTCGAACGAGCAGCACGCCGCTACCACCCGCTCCGCCGACGATGACGGCTCCTCGCACGAACTGCGGGACAATGAAGAGCCCTTTGGAGTCTTGCCCCAATTGCTTCAGTGATCCCTTCATTCCGTCGTCGGCCGTAAATGCCTCCAATGTCAGCCGGGCTTTCTCAACCAGCTGCTGTTGCTCCAGCGGCTCTGCGGCGAGTGCGGGGGTTGTAACAAAGACAGAGAATATTCCGAGTGCACAAAGGAGTGCTCTAAGGGGTGACATTATAGGCTCCTCTTTGGACTAGAAGTTAAAGTGGATCCGCGAAGTCTTCATCCTTCTTTTTTGGCAGAAGTCCGTTTACATATCGAGGTACTGCTGTCACGTACGAGCAGACCCAAAACGGCTCACCCAAACACCCCTCCATAGTCCACGGACCTAATGGTGCCTCCATGAACCACTGATCTGGCGGTTCGTGAGGGCTGCTTTTGACAGCCGGGGTGATCGCACGGACACTTCGTGACCGTTTTAGCCGCTCGTTGGCATTGATCACTGCAAAATGCCTCGCCCGCCACCTGGCACGAACAAGAATCATGTGCACATTTCTGTTGTGACATCGCACACCTCCACGGTTAGAACTGCCAGTATGAGATGGAGCGGAGGCTTGGGCAATGGGAAGCTGCTCCTTTTGGTCGTTGAATCGTGAATGTCGTAACCCATGGCTGGTAGCAAGCTGGGTACCATGACCGCGACAGGGGCTCCCAAACACAGATCACCAATCAGGATTTCGAAATGCTCCAGAGTGGGATCAACCGGGGTCCTTGTGCCATGTCCGGATGCCCTGCGCTCTCGGCGGCGTTTACCCATGGAGCGATGGATATTTCGTTGATCCCGGTACGAAGTAGCTCTTCTCAGGCAAATCCATTTCCTCAGCACTGCGCAGCTTAGCGTGAGCTCTTCGGGATGTTGCATCAGATACTTCCTTCTTGGGAGACCACAGGCATGGTTCTATCACGCGACAGGCGTGAATCCATTCATTCCCGCAGGATCTCTATGCTGTTCACTTGCACCCCTTCAAAGCGCAGGGGAATGATGCAGTCGCGTGTGGCGTATTCAATCGCGAGAGCCTTCTTCCTATTCGAGCAGGTCTCAATGTTGGTAAATGCACGTGGAGGGGGAATCGGTAGGCGGTCATTTACAAAGGACACGATGGTCCAGCGGGCCTTCACGCGCCAGATACCCCGGTTGGATTTGGACAAATGAATCTTGACGATCCCTTTGCTGGCCAAATTGACGGTGCACAATTCGCAAGCCATGGAGGTCGAGACCACGCAGAATCCACGGAGCAGCCGCTCTCTAGCGCCTCCCGCATTTCGCGCAGGCTCTTCATTCAATAACAACCCGCCTTCCTAACTACAAAGCTGTACGTACTTGACCCAGACCAGCTTCAGCCCCCATGGGTTTCGGTACTTCCCTGTGTGCCCCGTATCGTCAGACTCGCAAGTTGGAAGGGGACTTGGCAGAATAGTTCTCGATCTTACGATTAGGGACACCCTTCTTTATGGCGCGATCGCTTTTCCGCCGATCTCATTCGGCTGTTCCGAAGCTCAGCTCATCTTTCGGTCGGTCGCCATGCTCCGTGAACTCCCAGTTTCGTAGCCCGCTCGCACGTGCTAACCTTATTCTCATGGACGTACGTGTCACGAGGACAGCACCCGATGCCGTCGATCAACGACGGAGATTCGACCAACGATCCGCTTTGTGGATTGGCATTTCGGTTGTCATCGCGGTTCTTGCGGTTCTTATCGTCGCTGTATTCATCTTCGGAGAAAGCTTCACCTCGATCTATCACCCTCAACCAAAAGCTTCGGTGATTCCCCAGCCGCGCGTCCCGCCCAATGCGCCGGTTCCTGCAGTCCCTTCCACCTTGCCATAAGAGATTGCTTCATTTGTGCGAGAGAAGTGAACAGCTGGAAGTAGATTTCCAATCATCCAGATCTCGAGTAAGCAAGCCACGTGAGTTGAGACATTAGAGAGCACCATAATGCGAGGATCACGTCCCGCCGACCGGTGCGCCAAGCGGGAATCGACGGTGTTACTCTTTTGTTAACTTTGCAGCGGCAAATGCTAAAAGTCTTCCCCTACCTCTTCATTTGTGAGAGCCTGAAAGTCATCCAAATTCACCTCTCCCTATGCAGAAAGGCAGGCTTCTCCATGTCGCACGTGGCTACTGTTCTTGGAACTTCCTTGGTCAGGTTCGGAATTTTCGGCTCGGTCATTGTCATGTTCGTTGGAACGACGATTTTTGCCGTTCATCTAGTCATGGTCTCCGCAGGAGACCAAGTCCCTAAGACGAGCTCAGAAGGCTGCCGTTCTGTCTAAGGAATGCCTACTACGCTGCGCCGCTCTTCCGCGATGTTCGTGCTTCGCTAGCAACTTTTCCAATCGGGGGTCAGACTGATCGATCCTCTCCCAATCCTCGACATCAGCAGCAACCCCCGCCGCCGACAATCCGCCTAGTGCCTCGTCGCAAGCGGGCCTTCCGGCCCTGACCTATAATCCAGACTGTACCGAAATTCCCGCTCAGCGAGCTTGCGTGCGTCGATCACAAGGAGGACGAGATACATCACCGCTAAGATAATCTTCATCGCCATGATGTCTCCTCCTCGCCTGGCCATTCCATCGCCGGTTCGGCAAGTGACGGTGGCTCCATGCCGTTAACGGGCTCCGGAGATGGCGTGTGGAGGGTCTCTCTTCCTATCAACCCCGTCAGCCGGGCTTCATGTTTCCGGTACATGCTCAATCCAGTCGGTCAGCGCCGCAAGATAGGCGTGCAATTCCTGCAGCTCCTTGGTGAAGATCGACCGATGCACGGCACGAAATTCGGCGATCGCTTGCGCCAAGACGTGCAGATCGCCGTTCTCGTATGCCGCAAATCGACCATCGCCCTGACACCAATGCTGCGTTTCGACATGCTCGCGCTGCGCCTCACTCTCAAAACAATCCGGCCCCGTGGCCCATCCTGGAATGTTGCTGTCGGTGTCCTCCTGTGGGTGAGTGGTGGTTACGCTGCCCCTCTTCGATTTGAAATGCTGATCGAGCAAGTGACGGATCAGGCCGGCAGCTGACGCACCGCACTGACGCTCGGCGTCGAGCTTGCGCTTCAGTGATTCAGGAATTTTGATAACGATCCGGTTCATTGTCATGATTGCACCCAGTGGCGTACACTACTTATGTTACGTAAATTCTAATGTTACATTATCTAGCAAGTGATAGCAAATGCTGTTTGCCAGCAGGTTAAGAGTCGTGTAAAACGATGTCAGGCGGGTGTCCTACAATGTCCTGCCCCAGGACGGGGGATAAATGGCTCCAAAGACGAATCCCGATAAACCTGCCCATTTGAATGTCCGCGATATCCCTCGTGAGACCTTATTTCGTCTCAAAATGGCAGCAGCGGCAGAACAGAAGACAGTAAAGGATCTTATTCTCGAACTGGTGAACGGGAAGATTCAGGAGTTGGAAAAGAAGGGCTTACTGCCGAAAGGCAAATAGAGATGGCTTCTTCAAAACCGCCCTGCCCCAAGTGTCATAGCCTGTGCATCCATCACCAGTTCGTTGGGTATGTGAGATCCCGAACTTTCAGTGGCAGTCTGGTGACCAAGCCGCTTGGGCCGGGAAACTGGATGTGCCAGGACTGCGATTATAAGTGGCGAGACGACGGCATGACGGCAAGAATGAGTCCTGCCAGGGGGTAGTCCATGTCTGCGATCAACCCCGACCTCAACGAGGTCATCGACACAATCCTCAGCCTCACCATTGACCCTTACCGGCGTTTCATAGAAAAACTGAGGATTGAGGGTCGGATCTCGGATGCCGAGATTGCCGAGTTAAACGAGGTGGTCAAAGTTCAACGAACTGAAATGTCCAAGCTCATTCAGGACGGGCTAACAGACGAGACATAGATGGCTAGAACCTCGCCTACTATGCCAGTACGATCAAATCCTTCCCCGTCCTACTAGCCCGGCTATTGGAAAAGTGAGCTTCGCGTATTCCGAGAGGAGCGCGGGGCGGTCATTCGACAAGCACCGGCCGCACGATTGCCGATGTGCTGTTAGCCGATGGAGCGGATGTGAACCATCAACTGGTCAAGAGTGGCTGGTGTTGGTGGTATGTGCCGAAGGACACCGTACTTGAGAGATTGGAGGGAGAAGCACGAGAAGCGAAGCTAGAATTATGGACTGATGCTTCTCCCGTTCCACCGTGGAAGTTCAGGAAAAGTAGGAGAGGAAGGCGCGCCGGAATGTGTTGAAATGGAAGCTTCTGCTGTTGAAGTCGCTCCATAGGACGTTCCTGAATTGTCCTATTCAGAAGGGCCACACCGACTTCATGAATTTCCGTCTCAACCATCCACCACTCTCTCATCACGTTCGCCATCCTTCAAAAGGCAAAGCGATCTGACTTATAGGCATCCTATCTCTCCCTTCTTCACCTGCATGCCAACTTGTTTCCCCATAGCTTTCATCGAGGCGACCGCACCTCGACCGTAATGACCTCAAATGTTAAGTGTGTTCATGTCTGACAGGGTTAGGGAGAGATCGGTCCGATATATTTTTGTGCAACCACAACATTGTCATACCAGATCTGACTGACATGACCCGCCGGATTTCTATAGGGGACATAATGTAGAAGCCAGACCCAGTTTAGTGCGAGCTCGGGAGCTGTCCTCCATCGGAAACCTTCGAAGGTGCCCTGGGCAGTGACTTCGGGTGTAAAGGAATCGCCAGTCCACGTTCCGCGAGGGTGCCCTTCCTCGTAGTGGGCCACTGGAACTCCGTCAATCCATAAGCGCAACTGGCCGTTTCGGGCGGAGAAAGGCTCGTTCACTTTTACGCCAAACTCCACCGCGTACCATTTCCCCGGCGCGACTCGAGGGCGGGAATTCTTCATCATGGTATTGCCAGATGCCTTTGCCTTTAACATGGAGGTGCTTGGATCGATTTCTTTTTGGACAGGTGTAACAATCTCTCCCCAGCGTTTCATTTCGACCCAGTAAAGATAGAAATCCAACATGAATTGGTCGAAGATCTCAAATCCAACCGAAAACGCAGAGTCCCCTTCCGGCCAGTGACAACAGAATCTGGGATGAGAGAGCTTGGGTGGATTAAGTCCCCCCATGAGAACTCCGGCATGGGTATAGATCCCGTCGTGCGCATATTTCACGTAGTACCGAATAAACAGTTCGTTGTAGTTCTGAGGGAGCATTTTGTAGAGGTCAGCGCCCCATGTTTGTCCGCCGATGGCGCTCAGCTTCAATGCCTTGGAGTCTCTCGCATGAGGGGCCGGATCATCGACCAAAGTCATGCCAATGCTGACATTCCTGATCTCTGACCAGTCCTGTTCAAGGTCATCCACCGAATTGCGGTCGAATCTCTCGACGAACACGACGGCAGGGTCATGTTCGATCCCCACGTCGCCGGGATACTTTTTCGCAAGGGCTGAACGGTCATCGTCGATCGTCTTGCGATATTGGAGGGGATCATCCGGATGCAGGTCAGTAGTCTCCGACGGTAGAGAAAATAGATACTCCGGCCCGTACGCGAATAATAGAAGAACAAGTGCGGTAAGCACACACCATGTCTGTCTCATCCTTTTTGGCGAAATCATATGTATGGCTTGAGACCCCCGCAAAGGTTATCCGCATTTTCCAATGAAATCCAGACCGTGCCAAAACATCATATCCAAGCTATCTTCTAAGAGTAGGCGAAAGTTAAGACATTGCGACATGCCAAGGCCATCCCCACCGTGGGGTGTAGGAAGATCAGTCGGGGAGGTGCCACAGCGGATTGAGAAGGAATCTTGCACCGTAGAGGCGCCGCCATAATGATGCCCGCCAGCGACAGGTGAGCGCCGGTATGCTCAGGATGGCGAGCAGAAACCTTGCCTACCCATCTTCAGGTATTAATCGACACGGCCGCCAGTGCTGTCGAGATGCGCGATCTCGGATGCCAGAACTGGCTGCAGGCACTGCGCAATACGAGCGTTGGCACGGCTTGAATAGTGCGCCCCAGAGGGGACGAACTTTGGGTAGCTGTCTTGGTCAATCAAACACCCTGCCATGTCGTGATACGGCAATCCTGCGCGGGTCAGCATCTGTATCGTCGGGCGTCGCTCATTAGGCACACCAAATTCAGATTCGTAGGGCAGCGTGACAATTAACGGGATCGCCCCGTCCTCCCGTATATCCTGCACCAAAGACCGGATTACGAGTTGACTGGCGCGAATGGATTCAAGAGAGACATCTTTGTACATGAATTCGCCGGGAGGCCTGACAGAGTTCAGTAAACGAAATACATAGGAGTGTTCCAGCGGACCCCAGACCCCTTGTCGTTCCCATTGTATCGGCTGAAAATAGTCGTCGAGCTCAAGATAGGGCAAGTCGTTGATCGAGCGCGCAGAAACATCGATGGTGCCGGATACTGGAGCATTAATGGCGACCGGACGAGCGTGATTCTCAACCAACCGCGGACGGACAAAAGGGAATCCAAACCACTCCGGATTCATAATAAAGGGATACACGCTGTTGATGCGCAAGAGCATCATTGAGGAAATTCCAATGACCACAATCTGCGGGTTCCAGGAACGGACATCTTGTCCATAGCGTAAAAATGTCTGATTAAGCCCATAGGCGGACACTCCAAAATTCAGGACCTGTGTGTCGGGTTGCAACAATCCTTCTAATGCATGCCCCCACGATTCTTCACAGCTCACCTCGGCGCCAAACGTCATAGAGTCTCCAATCAGCGCGATGCGAACGGTAGCGGGACGATTCGCCATGCCCGTGTGTCTGGTGCGTGAATCATGAAATGAGACGCCGAGCCGAGGGCTGCGAATTCCCTCCGTGCTGCTGAATCGCAGTCCGCTTGCACTCCTTCGAGAGGGGCCGATCGTCCAGCCGAGGGTCGGATCGGGCACGAGATAGGGAGAAGTGAAGGCCATTTCAGCGATCACGGATTTCGTCGTGCTGACGACATCGACCCAATGCCTGGGATACAACACGATGCCGAATATCGTCTCGGTCGATCCGGACGATCGAGACAGAAGCCGTGAAGTCGCTTCGAGGCTCCCTAAAACAAGGGGTAGCAGAAGCAGGTTCATGCTTGCCCCCATCAATGCATCTCGTCGGGCCTGTCTGTCGCTACTGCATACCGTACGCATCATCCATGTTACACAGACCATGATGAGGAGAGACGAACAGAGAAAGACGATGCCTGGGAGGCTGAATAGGAAGTACCACACATCCGGTTTGCCTGCCGCCCGATAGAGCGAAAGGACGGCGAGAAACAGGCCGGCTTCGGCAGCACCGAGGATAAGAAATATCACCATATTCTAGGCTTGCGATGTGAGTAGAATGCAAAGAGGAAATGGTCACTGTCAGGTAGACTCAACGAATACGAAATGCCGCTAACGATGGGCATGTCGACTCCGGTCAAGCGTTATGTGAGAGGTCAAACTACGCAGGCTAGGGGTTCGTCCTCATTGCCCACGTCGCTCACCGCATCAGATTCGTCGCTATAGCAAGCACAGGGCCTAAGGGCGACTTGCTTTGGCAGTGGGGAGAAATCCGACGAACGTGCTGTAATGGATAACTACCCTCACCTTGTGAGCACACGAATTAAATTGGTTCTACTGGACTGAACGGTCAGATGTGCGTAACCGCTCGGCCTGCGCGGTGCGCGACCGCGCAGTCTCTACGCGTGAACGCATAGTTCCGGGTCTATACAAATTGCTCGGGCCGGCTCAACGGCGGGTTGAGATCCAAATAGGAACGGGCGAGGCTTCCTATGCCGGAGGTCTGCTAAGGAAGAAAACGCGAGGTGGAGACGGCAGCAAATCAATCAGTAGACTCTAATTCCACGCATTCCATATTCCTCCTTCGTACTATTGGTGGACGAAACCCCGCTTCAGTAGACTCGGGTTCCTAAGCGTTAGAGACGTCCCATTATTCTTCTACCTCTAGCTGGAAGGAGTGCCATGATATTCTTCTTGATTCTCCTCCTCATGCCCGTTCCTGCCTTCGCTGAACTTGAAATCGCCGCCTACGGCGGAGGTTCCTTCACGAATAAAACTAATATCACCGAAGATAGTCTCAATCTGTCCATAAACAACGTGAAGTTCGATGACTCAGTCACAGTGGGTGGGAAAGTGGGGTATTGGTTTCCTGCCTTCTCCAACATTCTGTCCTATGGCCTTGGCGTGGATGTGTTTTATTTCCGACCGAACATCTCTGAGCAAACAGTTGGGCTCAGAGTCGGCAATCTCCAAGGTAGCGGTCGACTGTCCGCGATTAATATTCGAACTGTCGGAATTGGAGTGGATATTTTGAAACTGCGCTTGGAGCTATTGAAGGACGACCATTTCCAGCAGGGGCGGTTTCAACCGTATATCACGGCCGGTCCAGCTATCTTCCTAACTGAATTCAAACAGGATAATGAGAAGGCGAACGACACAAAGCTCGGTCTTAAGGCTGGTGGCGGGGTGCAGGTCCTTTTTACGAACATGGTTGGCCTATTTGCTGAGTACCGCTTCACCCATTATGTGGGAGCGGTTGATGTAGAGTTCTCCCCAGTAGATACGCGAACGCTGGAAGGTGATATCAATACTCACCATCTCGTAGGCGGCCTCGCCCTTCACTTCTAATAATCATCTCGAACGAGGGCTTCCATCAAGAGGAGCCCTCAACAGCCCCGTCGAATAACTTTAATCGTTTTTGTCGTGTTGGTCGGACCCTGACCCATTATCAGAGCGGGTCCCATCGCCGCGGCAGGGTTCTTTATGTGAGAGGTTCAGGAAGAAGAAGGCCCCTTGGCTGCGGGCTTATTCATGAGGGGCTAGAATTCAAAGCCCACGCCAAAAATGTAGGCATCGTCTACCTCCTTGCGATCGGGGGCAGGCTTCGTATTCAGCCGATAGTCGTATTCAAGGCTTACGTACAGCGTCTGATAGACAGGGATGCGGACACCTTGATCCATGGTAATGCGAATAGCATTTCCGTACTTGAAATCATAGTACCCATCAAAACGCTGAAAGATCTTGATGCGAGACCATAGCGTGGCTTCAAAGCGGTATCCTGCATGGGCGGAGGGCGTTTGGGTGCGAGGTACCGTGGTGTAATCTTCATCGACATAGGCCATGCCGACCGTGCTGGATAGAGAAAGCTGCCCTGTATTGAAGAATTGATACCCCACTCCGGCGCCTAACGTGGTACGAAGCTGGAGGTTCTGAAACCGGTCATGTTCGAGCATGTTGGACGTGTTGAGAAAGACCTTCTCGGTGAGAAAATAGTCATATTTTAATTGGAATAACCAGTTTCTCGCGGTCACGGCACCATTAGCTTCGCCATAGTTGTATTTGCCCTCCAGATCTAAACGCTGACGATGGGCTTGGATCTTGACCCGGCTGACTGCATTGACGGCTTTGGTATTGGTGTTCCCAGTGGTGTGGTTCCCCCCTAGCGTGATTGTGCCGTCATGGCGGATATGCCCGATGTTGATGCCTTTGACTTCGGATATAGGGATGGGGCCGTCCTGCCTAAGCTCCGTGACATGGCGGAATTCATGCCCGCCCACGAAAAAGTCGGAAACGAGACCTTTCTTCTCCCCTGACACCCTCACTTTCATTGGTTTGGTGGATGTCACGTGCACGACTTTCCCCCATTCGATCTTCATCTCTCCATATTCGGTGTCAAGGGTCAGAATGCCATCCTCCATCGTGACGATCTCGCCACTCAGGCGATCTCCATTGTGCGTCATGACCTCATCGGCCCATGCAGAGCCCGACATCCAGCCAAGAGCCGCTAGGATCAGCCAGTGGCAGTGCCGACATCTCAACAAGTGACGACTCTCGAAGACATCGCTCGGGCTCAGTTGCTTTCCAGGTTTGTCGCAGATCCGATACAACCCTAAGTGGAGAAGCCAGAGGTTATATCACTGGACTGCTGCTGTTCTTCAAGAGTAGTAGGAACATCGCAAATTGGCACTTTCAGGAATCTGGTTGCTACCGCATTAATAACCACGAGCTGGGAACGTGCAGTCGACTGGAATTTCCGGTCATAAGTTGGGGTTTTTCCTATAGAGAGTGTCCTCTTTTTCGAGGACATTGTAGATAAAAATCCCGTGGGTGCCCGTGTTGTATCTGTCCCTTTCGTGATCACTGCTTTCACAGATAGATTCCAATTACATATAGAGCCGGGTTTCCTTTTCGAGGGTGCCCAGGTTGGGAAAAACGAGGAGAACGGTGTTGAAACGCCTGTCAATTCTGACAGTACCCAAATCTATGAGAAACCCCTACGCTCACCCCGACTAAGCATCAGCCGGACGCTTATGCACGGTTCTGAGAATTCTGAATACGGACAAGGAGACAATTGTATGAGGGGAATCACACTGTTCGTCGTGCTCTTGGGTATGACCTTGCTACTCGTCCCTGCCGAAGCAGCGGACAAGAAACCCAACATCGTCATCATCTGGGGCGATGACATTGGCTACTGGAACGTCAGTGCTTACAACCAGGGCATGATGGGCTACAAGACGCCGAACATTGACCGCATCGCGAAGGAAGGTGCACTGTTTACCGACTGGTATGGCCAGCAGAGTTGCACCGCCGGCCGCGCGGCATTCATCACCGGCCAAGTCGGCTTTCGGACCGGGCTGCTCAAGGTGGGCCTGCCGGGTGCCAAGGAAGGGCTTCAGGAGCGAGACGTCACGATCGCTCAGCTGCTGAAAGGGCAGGGCTACATGACCGCGCAGTTCGGCAAGAACCATTTAGGTGACCGCGACGAACACCTGCCCACAGCCCATGGCTTCGACGAGTTCATGGGCTCGCTTTACCATCTCAATGCTGAAGAAGAGCCGGAGAATGTGGATTATTTCAAAGATCCGGAATTGATCAAGAAGTACAACACCCGCGGCGTGATCCACACCTGGGCGAATCCGGACGGCACGCAGAAGATCGAGAGCACCGGCCCTCTCACCAAGAAGCGCATGGAGACGATTGACGAGGAAGTTACGAAGGCATCGCTGGATTATCTGGAGCGCGCGAAGAAAGCGGACAAACCCTTCTTTCTCTGGTGGAATTCGACCCGGATGCATATCTTTACGCATCTCAAGAAGGAAAGCGCAGGCAAAACCGGGCTTGGAATCTATCCCGACGGCATGGTCGAGCACGATGCCATGGTCGGCCAGCTCCTCGACAAACTCAAAGAATTGGGCTTCGAAGAGAATACGATCGTAATGTACTCCACCGATAACGGCGCTGAGTCGTTTAGCTGGCCCGACGGGGGCACGACTCCATTCCGTGGCGAGAAAGCGACAAATTGGGAAGGCGGCTTTCGTGTCCCCACTGTTATCCGCTGGCCCGGGGTGATCAAGCCCGGCACCGTCAACAACGAGATCTTTGCCCATGAAGACATGCTACCCACGTTGTTAGCAGCAGCAGGTGATCCGGACGTAAAGGAAAAGCTGCTCAAAGGCATGAAGGTCGGCGACAAGATATTCAAGGTTCATCTAGACGGGTATAACATCACCAATGCGCTGGCTGGCAAAGCCCCAGATCCCCGTCAGGAATTTTTCTATTTCAACGACGACGGCTCACTGGTGGGGCTGCGTTACAAGCAATGGAAGCTTGTGTTTGCCGAGCAACGTGCTCATGGCTTCGATGTCTGGCAGGAACCGTTTGTCCCGTTGCGGCTCCCAAAGCTCTTTAACCTGCGCTCTGATCCGTTCGAAACGGCCGATCATGTCGGCATGGATTATAGCCGTTGGCGGGCCGAGCGCATCTTCTTGCTCGTGCCAGCCCAGCAATACATCGGGAAATTTCTCTCCACGTTCAAGGAATTCCCGCCCAGCCAGAGGGTCGGCAGTTTTAGTCTCGATCAAGTGCTGGAAACCCTTCAGAACCGCCAGTAAGCGAAGTCGCGCGCGATGGGCTCTTGTCCAGATGAGAGCGATGGATGTCTCCGCCGGGCGTGGGAGTCCTCAATCGGCCATCACGCCTGCCGCTTGATGCCGGGGGAGGACTCCTGCCATGTTGTATAAGGTGTTGCTTTTGGATGACAAACATGGGCCATTGGACCAACATTTGCCGAGGCCGAACCAGCGTGCCCTCCCTCTCACTACCGGCGGTGACATTTATACCGACTCCAGGGTTCTTTTAAACCTAGCAGCTACCTCTTGCAGCTCATCAATCATTCCGTACTGCTCCACTAGCAGCAGGCCTTCCACTCGCCCTCTCCGTTTCAACGACGGCGATATCACCGAGCATAGAAATAAATGTACCTAATGTCATTAGTGTCCCTACGAATGAGGTATTGGTCGTCAAAGTGTGAAGGAATAAGCTCCTGACGCTTTCTTAAAAGGAGCAACGCTGCTATGAAAACGATTACAAAGTGCCTCCTGTTGTGTTTCTTATCCATAAGCGTTGGCTCATTCCTCAATGCATGTAGCAGTGGCGGAGACAGCTCATCTTCCGCTCCGCCTTCCCCACCAACTACGACATCAGTTAGTTCCGGTCCCAGTATTGTGTATGTGGCCGATCAGGACATCGATGAAGTATTCGAGCTGTTTGTTGCCGGCTCCTCCGTCAAGTTGAATCCGCCGTTACCATCTGGACGAAGTGTCACAGACTTTGTCCTCACTCCTGACAGAACTGCGGTGATCTATAGGGCGGACCAAGATGCTGACGACGTGTTCGAGTTGTATCGTGTCACCTTCGCCAATCCAGGCGTCAGTACGAAGCTCAACGGGCCTTTGCCACCCGGGGCGAATGTGTCGTTCAACTTTGTCGTGACGAAAGATAGCTCTTCGGTCTTATATCTCGCGGATGAAACCACAGCCAACGTGCTGGAACTCTATCGGGTATCCTTTGTTAATCCAACGAAGAGCACTCGTCTCAACGGACCATTAGTCGCCGGCGGTAATGTATTTTTTAGATTTGCAGAAACTCCTGACAGTTCAGCGGTGGTTTACTTTGCAACGGAATTAGATGCGGATCGAGTTGAGTTATTTCG
Organism: Nitrospira sp. KM1; assembly: GCF_011405515.1. Classification (NCBI taxonomy): domain Bacteria; kingdom Pseudomonadati; phylum Nitrospirota; class Nitrospiria; order Nitrospirales; family Nitrospiraceae; genus Nitrospira; species Nitrospira sp. KM1. Next base: position 2,616,943 of record NZ_AP022671.1, read on the forward strand.
CGTCCCGTTCGCGACCCCACGCATCAGCACAAGACTCAGTGACCCATTGCAGGAGGGTGATGTCGATAGTTTTGTCATTGCGCCCAATGGTTTGGTAATCGTCCATGGTCTCTCTCGCCAGGTGCCTATCCCAGGGACTAGCTTTACTCAATTCCAAAGAGAAATATTTCTATGTTCCGCTGTCGTCTCTGGGAGCAGCACGAAGCTCAATGGACCATTCGTGGGTACTCCCACTCCGCGCTTCGTCCACGCATTTGACATCAGACCGGACAGCGCATCTGTCGTCTATACGACCGCAGATACCACAGGGGATTACCGCCAACTGTACTGGGTACCGTTCGCCGCTCCTGGAATGAGTACCCGCTTGAATGGGGTTGCCGATGACAATTTCCTGTCTTTCTTCCGAATCACCCCGGATGGCTCGGCTGTCGTGTACGCGGCTAATACTAAACCGCCCCTTTCTGCAAGCAGCACCGGCGGTACGGCCGTTTACCGTGTGCCCTTTACCTCACCAGGAGTTTCGACCAGATTGAGCGGAACGCCTGTGGCAGGAGGTGGGGTCCACTATTTTGCCAATGCATTCGCAGTGACTCCGGACAGTTCAGCAATTGTGTACCTTGCCGACGAAACGACTGACAATGTACTTGAGACGTATCGCGTCCCGTTTACGACGCCAGGCTCCAGCACAAGGCTGAATGGTCCGATCGTAGCTGGAGGCTCCGTTAGTTCTCTTTTAGGTTTCTCCATCCTTCCTGATAGCTCCGGCATTGTATACGCCGCTGATGAAGCGGTAGACGATGTTATTGAACTCTACCGTTCGGACTTCTCAACTCCAGGGGTAAGCACAAAACAGAACGGGCCTCTTGTCGCAGGAGGTAATGTGGACGGGTTCATCGTGCAGTAAAGGTGGTACACCTTCAGCACCAAACTATACGATGTCATGACCGGGGGATAGGCCGCCAGAAAGCGCCGTACCTTGGCGAGTCACTTCATAGTTCGGCGACGAAGGGGGGCGGATTCGTCACTAGCCTGAAGGAAATTACGTGGCGGACGTACCATTCAAGAGATACCTCTGTCTAGGATGCGGGTTCCACTACGACGAGGCTCTGGGGTTGCCAGAATTTGGAATCACCCCGGGCACACGCTGGGCAGACATCCCTGACGACTGGGTTTGCCCCGACTGCGGCACTCCCAAGCGCCTCTTCGAGATGGTTGAGATCGACTATGCCGAGGGGCAGCCTAAGGGACATTGAAGACTGACTTGGAAACCGCCGTGTCGAAATCATTCGTACTACGCGCTGCCGACCGCGGGCACGACCGCATTCCTTCCACTGGACCCAACTCGTCGTACGTCTCTGGACACCCGGAGTCGTTCATCATCCGCGATTCGAGCTTCAACTTCCACGAATACCAGGACGGACGACACGGCTTCGGCCGGATGCGGGTCTTCGGCGACGAGGTATTTCACGGGATGGGGTGCGGATATAACATGCATCCCCATCACAATTTCATCATCTGCGCCGTCGTTCTCAAGGGGTGCCTCATACACATCAACACGCTGGGTGATATCGACCAGCTCGGGCCAGGCGATTACTACGCATTTTCGGCTGGCTCGGGAGGGAAACACACCGAACTGAGCATCGGCGACGAGGACATGCACGCTATCTATCTCTGGTTCATCCCTGGCAAACTCTCGCTGCCGCCCACGTACGCTCGCGCCCACTTCGACTCGATCACCCGGCGAAACCAGATCACGCAACTGGTGGGAGACGCCAACGGTGCACTGCCGGTTGAACAGGACATCCGCATCTCACGCTTAGCCGGTGACAGACCAGCCGACTACATCTATACGCCGCGGTCGAGTGGGCACGGGGTGTACGTCTTCGTGATCGACGGGGAATTGCAGTGCCAGGGCGAAACGCTCGGCTGGCGCGACAGCATTGGGGCGTGGGGCCAGTCGTCGCTCGCTTGCCGGACGGGGCACGGTGGCGCGGATGTGCTGCTCGTCGAAACAATTATGTAATCGATCCCCGCACGGGAGGGTTTCTATGCCGATCATGCAAGTGCAGTATCCCGCTGGCGGCCTGAACAAATCAGCGAAAGTGGATCTTGTGAAGAGACTGACCGAGGTGCTCATCGCGATGGAGGGAGGAGCCAACACGCATGGTGGTCGCGCCTTCGCCTGGGTGCTGTTCACAGAGGTTCCGGCCGGCGACTGGTGGATTGGGGGGCAGTTGCGAAGACGAGTTCGTGTCGCCACCTGGCAAATTCCTCGTTCACGTCACCGTGCCCGAGGGGTATCTGAACGGTTCCCACAAGACGGAAATTCATGCAGCCATCAACCAGGCCGTCCTCGAAGCGACAGCGGTGGCTGCGCCTGCGGGCATTCCCCCGGCCACGGAAGCGAGCGTCCTGGTGGTAATCGACGAAGTTCCGGAGGGGAATGGGGTGCCGGCGGGAAGACCATCTCGTTGAATCGATCGCCGAGGTCGTCGGCCTTTCGAAGGACGGAGTTCGCTATGCGTGGGTGCGGGCATACTTCGCAGCGAAGGCGCGACAGTACGCGGCTGCCGGTTACCCCGAAGACACCGGCTCACTCCTTCCGACTCGCGTGTAGGTCAGCTGAGAAGATTTTTGAGCATGGCACGGAAGGCCTATTCAGCAAATGGGCAAAGGCTGAAGGAGGTTTGAAGGGTCTTTCTTGAATGCAAGATAGTGAGCAGGATCCAAGAAAATAAATGCGGGTCGTAAACGCCGAAAATTGGGATCATGGCAAGTCGCGACTCCATCTCCATCCGTCCAAAGCAGCTTCTGTGGTGTGAGCTAAGATCTGCAAACTGTGCTAGTTACGAAGGTGGGAAGCCGCTGATATTAACTTTGTGCGCAAATTGCATTGACAGAGTAAACAGCGTTCGACTAGAGCTATAGCTAGTTTTCCCCTCACTATGGGAGGTCCCATGCCGGAACCGTTTTTCAATATTCCGAAAACGATAGTTCGTCGAGACGCATCGCTCATGGGTGGAGGAAACAATCCGAGCGAAGAATTGACTCTGATCGATCTCGGAACGACATCGTTTGTGCTGCAAATGGCGAGTGTCATGATCATGGAAGATGAACCGCAAGAGAATCTCCTTGCCTTCATGGTCGTGCGGAGCCCTAACCCTAACATCCCGCCAGGTCCGCCGGAAATCATTCAGAGTCTCAGTATCCCTGTAGTGCAGAGCGGGCATTTGAAAGGGAACGGAGCCGGTACGTATGTGGGCATCGTGCAAGGCCCGATACCTCTTAAGTCTGGCGAGAAGCTTTGCTTCCAGGTGCAACGGAAAGTGGGGCCGGGCACATACGCCTTTCACGCTCAGGCATGGGGATTCGCAACGAAATGAGAAGCGATTTCCGGCGACCGCGAAAGTCAGACGGTAGGTAACGCCAGACTGGCAATCACATGCAATAACGATAAAAACGTAGGAGAACTTGCAGCCGCATCAAGCAGTACGGTCATTCGGCCTTATTCACGCTAGTGCCTGCCCCCCTGCCATAATGCTCTTGTTCTCTGTTGCTGCAGGGCATATAAAGGCTTCCGAGGTGAATCATGCGTAATGTCGCGCGGATCATCGTTGGACCGATAAACACAGACGGTCTCGACTTGCGGGTGGTGGAACTTTCGGACGGTTCGGGACGCGTTGAGGTTTGGAACGGAATTTTGTGGGTTCCCGCCGGTGGCAACCGACCTGTTACGCCCACAATCCCTGTCCACCTGCAGGTTCCTGCCTCGTTGGAAATTCACTAGCTGCCGGTCAACCCAGCCTCCGCTCTCTGTCTGCTAGGACTTGGACTGCTCTTCGCTTTTTTTGAGCTGTCTGACGTCTGCAAGAGGTATGGGCGCTCCCAACCTTCGTGTCACAAGTATTGTCTCACTGAAATCTTGTACAATGCCATACCAGTGATCGGTATGTATTGTGGGTGATGTCGATTCCTCGCCAGCCACGAGAATAGACATGAGTTGGGTGTGATATGATGCGCATACACGTTTGGTGTCATAGATGGCCCGCTTTGGAAATATGAACATGATCGTTCGTTCTGTTCTCAGTATTCTGAGCCTTGCGAACGTACTAATGTTGACATCTTGCGTTTCTTTGTCTGGGACACCCGGATCTCTCAATCGCTGTCCCTCTGCTGCCCCCAAGCAGCTTGTTGGTGCAGGTCACAATACCTTGCATGTGGAATATCAGGAGCCGGAGACCCAAGTGAACGGGATGCCGCTCAGAACACTGAGTTTTACGACCATTTATTACGACTTAGGATCTGGCGCTGTTGAATATGCAAAACATAACGCCACAGACGTTGGGGGAAAAGGAAAAGTGAGTCGAGACATTGTTATTCCGATCTCTGCCGGAAAGCAAACTGAAGTACGCGTGTGTGTGACAGCTACCAACTCCGTGGGAGAAGGAGCCCCATCCTTCTAGCGCGCTCTTTATAGAATGTCGATTTATCCAAGAGTTTCCCCGCTGCAGTGATACCAAAGAACCTCCAACGCAGCCAGCTCGATGGATCGGATGCGAAAACGCTATCCAACGATCCAGATTACCCATTACGCATTATTGTCCCTCAAAGAAGCGGACGGCGTTCAGCAATTCAGGGAAATTGTAAATAATATAATCTGGGTTGACCCCTTCCTTCTCCTGCAGACCCTGGTTTGATCGGATAAAAACGGTCTTGATTCCCACGCGTTGGGCGCCATAGACATCTCGATACATGTCGTTTCCGACATACAACACTTCGGAGCTCTTCAAGTTGATGGCAGAGAGGACGTTTCGGAACAATTGCTGATGGGGTTTTCTGAAACCTACGTCCCCGGAGACGATTATGGGATCGAAGTACCGCAAGAGACCTACGGCGTGCAGCTCCGGTACAGCATAGGGTGTCTGAGCATCAGTAATCACGGCGAGCTGGTATGTTTGATGGAGTTGAGCAATTGTATCCATCACTCCAGGATACAATTCCAATCGAAAGCGTGACGCTGCCCGGTAGGTCTCTGCCAGATACAAGGGCAAATGCTCAAGTTTCTGCTTCGGCAGTCGTCGTGAAAAATCCGATGAATACAGACTGATGATGTCCTGAAAGATTTCGACGACATTGAACTCGGGGTGCCGCTGTTGCGACGCATCGCGCTGTTCCTTCATTTTCCGAAAAAATGTGTCTCTCAACCTGGCAGGGTCGAGCGCAATGCCCTGATATGACAGCACGTTGCTTACGATCCGGTACACATCTTCGAGCCCTTCATCTGTTCTGATATCCACGAGCGTCCCGTTGACGTCGAATATCAGACCTTTGACGATCATTTACAAACCTCTCCTCCAGCACTCCTTGGCTTCGTTGATCAAGCGCCTGCGATAATCGTGATCGACCCATGCATTGCGTGCGATACGCAAAAGCGTCATGCCCATATAAAACGGGACGCGGCCGGTCATGGATCGAAATGCGCCCTCGCGGTCGGGGAAATGGCAGGCATATTCCCATAGGAAATGTCCTATGAATGGTTCTGCGGCATGCCTGTCATGCGTCATGTGCATGAAGAAATGCTTCAATTCTCCCGCGATGCGCCCGGTGTCAAACACCCGATCTGCATGCTTCCCCCGCTCGAGGTCGAACGTGATCACGTGCAAATGCTCTCCGAAGGCAAAGTTTTCCGGCGTGGCGTCCCCATGCACGAACACCTGGTTGTCCTGCCACATTTTAGGTTGACGACTCCACTGGTCCCGGAGCCAGCGCAATTCGCCGCACTCCTCGTTCCCGACGGCTCCGATCTTGTGCAGGCTATGGATGAGGCGATCGACATAGCGACAATCTTGATGGAAGTCGACCCTGGCGCTGACAGCTGTCCGATTGTGGAACGTGGAGAGAAAATACGCGAGCGCGGTCAGCTTGGAATACAGCTTGGGAGAACGCCCGTCTCGAATCGATTCACGAATCACGTCACTGAGCAGTTCTCCGCCCGTATGCTCGGTCACCAGTAGCGCGTTCATGGAATAGTAGCGCCCCAACGGTTTGACGACCTGGTGGGGATAGCCGGTCAGCCCTTGTTCCCGCATCATACACAAATGGTCGAACTCATGCGTGAGTCGTATGGCCGCCTTCTCCTGGTTCGGATTGCCCGACGAAAGGAAAAACTTGCCGATCACCTGCGTGCCTGTCGAACGCTCTTCATACAGATACACATCATTCGATCCATTGAGTTTGAACACACGGTAGGTAGCGGAGCCGGAAGTTCCCGTCAGTTGTGGCTGGACGTGGTGCTGAAGATAATCATGCAACGGATCGTGGTGCGGAAGACGCCCGACGTAGGTTTTGCGCATGGCTCAAAAGACCTGGTCGACAGTTGCGATCGGACAGCGCGTGTCACCGAGTAATCCGGAGATACGAAGGTCATTCTCACACCCGAACCCCGCTTACACAAATGCCGGCCGTTGTTGAGAAGAGGATGGATCATCCCATGCTGTGGGCGCCATATTTTCTCAGTGCGTCCATGGGAGGTGACGATTGAGACGTGTTGTGTAAGGCGAAACAAGAGCGGTACAGTTGAGGCAGGTCTTAGCCAAGCGGTGAACGGATGAATACAACTCAAGCGGCGGAACTGCGGGTGAAATGGAAGGAACGGCGTGAGATGGCCATGTGTGAGCATCTCAATCTAGAATTGGAATGGACGGACAATGGTTTTCGGACGGGATTCTATGACTGCATTGTGTGTGGAGAACATGTCGTCCGTCAGCCCAGGCCGAAGGAGGGACACGCTCAAGAAAGCTGATGTTGAGGTGGGGGCTCCCTCATAACGGTCGATCTCTTCGAATTGATTTGACGGCGGCGATGGCCTCCCGGAGCGCTTGGTCCAGGTCTTCCACGGAAGTCAATGCTTTTACCAAACAGACGTATGCACCGGACCTCATGGCAAGGTCGGCGAGCGTGAGGAAAATTTTGCGTGTCAGCACGACCACGGCGATGTCAGGGTGATGGGGACGTGGAAGGACCCGAGCCAACAGCTCCAAGCCTGTCATATCAGGCAGATCCAGTTCGAGAATGATGCAATCAAACGAGTGGGCCTGCAGTAATTGAAGAGCCGTCTGGCCGCTTTCAGCTTCTACGACATGATAGTCGGCTGAGGTTAACGTCAACTGCCGCCGCCAGTACGGGCGGTCATCATCGTTGCTGTCGATGATGAGCACGTTGATGCGCCCATGTGAGCCCTCCATACTTTCACCTTGGTCCAGATTCCTTTTCTGAGTCAACGTAAGGCCCAATTTTCTCAGTAAGTGTGACAAATGACCCCAAACACGAAATCGACGAGCCGTACCGGGAACGGTGAGACTCACTCTTGTGAGTCGACATACTTCCTCATGTAAAATTTCGTGGTTCCGTGCCGAGTGCGAACTATGAGCTTCGATTTCTGAGCGCCGATCGCCGCCGAGAGCCACGGCCAACTCCTACATAACCTTCCGTCCTTCGGTGGCCTTCGAGCGGCGGCTCTCCGAAACGATCAACACTCGGGCGTGACGGCTTGGCATGAACCGTCTGGCCCGAACAGTTTTCTTGCGGGGAACCAACGCCTGAGCATTGATCATATTCCCTCGTCTCGAAGACGCCCGCTCGCCTTCCCACCATAGCCATGTGCATTATCCCGTCCGGGATCGGTCCGAGAGCGCCATGATCCGGGATGCAAGTCTCAAATCAATCTTCTCCTTGTGAATCTCCTCGTTTTCAGTATCCTCAGTGATGTTGCGTCGTGCACGACGGGAGATTATGGCATCAATCCTCATCATCGATGACGAACCCGCGGTTCGGCTGCTCTTGCGGACCGTGCTGGAACAATCAGGTTATGACGTGCGGGAAGCCCAGAGCGGTCGAGAAGGTCTCGCTTCCTATAGAGAACAGACCGCCGATCTAGTGATCACGGACATTCTGATGCCTGATCTGAGTGGCCTGGATACGATCATTGAGCTGACGAGAGAATTTCTCAACGTAAAAGTCATCGCCATTACGGGCGTGCTAGGTGAGCCGCAGATGCTCGAAAGGGCAAGACTGCTGGGCGCCCGTCACATGCTCACCAAGCCTTTCAGTGTTCCGGAACTCCTCAGCGCCGTGCGTGACGAGTTGGAACACTAACCGGAACCGAACTCACCATCCAGGAACAGTCGATGATCCCCGCCGACGTTTTGTGGGTGGCACAAACGAGCGCGCTCGGCGTATGCTTGACCAGCTGGATAAATCCTGGGGGTCTATCTGCGCATGCGGAGCCCGGTTGGACTGGATACCATCATCAACATACGTTGGATGCTCATTATTATTCTTGGGTGTGCCATGCTCGTCGGAAGAGCAGAGGACGGCGTACCCCACTCTCCCGCCGGCTCGTCAGAGGATCAGCATTCTCATGGGTTCGTAGGGAATCGGTTTGTCGCTTCATCAGCAGGGAAGAATCCGTCGACCCAGCCGACTGGCGCAGGGAAACTGCTGCTTCGCTGCGTTTCTCCACTTGGTTGCCGCGTCAGTATAGACGGAGAGCCCTTTGCAACGATTCCACCGAATGCAGCCAGGAAAGCTGCTCTCGATTTTGGAGAACACCTGATCGAGACTGATTCAGACACTCCCGCCCTTGGAGCCATTGCCTCTCATTCGACCGTCGTGAATAGCTCGCAACAACGACTATATGAAATCGCCCCGCGACCTCCAACGTGGGCACAGGTCGCAACTGCCGTGGAAGGAAGGGCAGTCCTGGCGCATACAAAAGCCGGGGCGAGAGGTTTTGACCGGGACAAGAAGGAATGGACCGGCATCGGAGCCTCTCACGAGATCAACGGGATCTCAGATGTGTGCTCGGGGTTTCTCAACCGATTCGTCTTGGCGGACGTGGAGAAGGTTGGGTCGATGTTCATCCTCCCGGAGCTGCTGGATGTCAGCAGTTCCGGCGGGAAACCAATCGAGATCAAGCCACGAGATTGCTCGAAACAGGTAAAGCAGAATCTGCATCATCATGGATTGGAGCAAGCGGAGAGCGAGGGATGGCTGACGGTAAGGACGCAGAGTCTCACCGGGATGCATGACAAGAATGGAGAGAGCGTACTGGTCGGTCAATCGACGTCTGCCTATCCCTCCGATATCTTTTCACTCGTGGCCAGCGACGTGCGCGTCAGGGGGGGGAGAGCATTGAGGCCGGGCAAATTGGATGATTGCCCCAGGGGTGAGAACCTGGCTCCCTTCTTCATTGGCGAAGTATTGGGATATCTCTTAACGGCAAACGTAGGCCTGTATGTGGATACTGAAAAACTTGAGGAATTCGACAGCACAGTTCGGGTCTTATGGTGTCGATAGGTAGCGGAAGGTTGCACCCTCTGGTCTGATGAGACGGGAATTGATACTATGTTAAGCATTCCGCGCACCGGATGAGGGGTGCGGGTCCGGAAGAAACGGAGGAGTGTCTATCATGATGAAAAGCTATGTGGTCCAACTCGAAGAAGCGACGATTGAGAACAAGAACTTCCGCCATGTACTGTTTACCGCACACCATTCACAATTGGTCCTCATGAGTTTGAAACCCGGAGAGGAAATTGGAGAGGAAGTCCACGATCTCGATCAGTTCATCCGGTTTGAGTCGGGCACGGGTATGGTCGTCCTGGACGGACAGCAGCAGCCTGTCGGAGACGGATTTGCGGTGATCATCCCAAAAGGCACAAAGCACAACGTGTTCAATACCTCAAAGACCGAGCATCTGAAGCTCTACACTGTGTACAGTCCGCCCGATCACAAACTTGGAACTATTCACAAGACCAAGCAGGATGCGGATAGGGACTCTCAGGATCACTTCGACGGCCGGACCGACGTCCAATAATGATCGATGCGCAAGCATCGGGTGCCGAGGACGAGCATCGTGAAATCGAGCCTGCGTCGAAGGTGGACACGCCACCAACGCTGTAGGAGGTCATCCATGATGTGCGGTATGCGAATCGTTGTCGTTCTGCTCCTTGCCGTGCTTCCGACAGTCGTTCCGGCCCAAACTCCCGATGGCGTTCCTTCAAACGCTGCTACGGTTGTGAAAGGAGATGTATTGTATTGGGAAGGAGAGGAACTGGTCGTGAGAGAATTTTCAGGCCATGAAGTTCGGCTGCGCGTGGCGGCTGATACCAAGATCGTCGGAGCGGCAGGAAAACTCAAGACGGGCGACAAGATTGAAGCGTTGACCAAGTCAGATGGTCACACTACTTCAATCACGCTCCAAATTCCAGGCGGCGCATCCCCCGCTCCGCCCGTCCCTCAGTAGGCTTCTTTGCCGGGTGGACCCGATAGCCTGAAAATTTCGATTCAAACCCCGCGATTGACGATTCCTGCCGCACGCAACTCTGGGCAGTAAGAAGATGATTCGAAAGCGAGACCGTGAGATGGCCGTAACGGGTTGAGAGATCCTGAAGAAGTTCGATTCGACCCTCTACGTTACAGCTTCTTGTCGTGCAGGTACTTGGTCGGTCGTCCCTGGCTTCCCGTTTCTGCCATTGCGCTCAGTAGCCTTGGGAGAACCTGGGACGCTCATGACTATCGGACAACGGGTCTATCTCCCAAAAGCACTCTCAGGGAGATCTTGTGTTCAACTACCAGAATGTAGAGGCTGCGCTGCAAAGCATTTTTCAACTGCCAATTGAATCTCATCAGCATGCGATTGATGATTGAGGGTGATGTCCACAGATGCGCGGTGTCGTGGAACGACTAAAGTGTACCGACGAATGGGAATGAGATTTACCACGAGAGTATTGTTAGCCGTCGCCGAGTGGGCACTCGGTCTTGCCCTTGTCCTTGTTCTCCCTCAGACCGTCCATCACGCCTCTGCTGCGACTGGACAGGACAACGAAAAGATTGAACTCTATATGATCGCAGGCGACTACCGTCGTGCACTGGAAACGTGCCAGCGGGGTCTGGACGAGACCCCGTCCGTGTCGGGGTATGTTCGCTTGATCTATGTCTATCATGCCATTGATGCATATCTTGAGCACCTTTCGCGTGAGGAGCAATGGACTGCCGTCGAACAGCTGTATCTCAACCTCGCCCATCGAGCCACCGAGGAACTGGTTGACCCTCCCGGAGGCTTGGCTCGCATGGCAAAAGAAATGATTCAGACAGGTGTTCGCCAACAATCGGACGTCGCGGCAGCCATGGCAAACAGACTGAACAAAACAGAAACTGATCGTCTCTGGTTAGAGCAGGCACGGTGGCGTGACGCTCATCCGAGTGGATGGTGGAAAAGCCTGCCGTCGGATTGGATGCGGTAGACCCCCATGAGTGACGTCGCCGCGAACAACGGCAACTGGCAATGGTGCGCCTCCACCGGCACTGACGCCATGCGCGGGTACCGTATTTTCAACCCCGTCTTGCAAAGCAAGAAATTCGATCCGGACGGTAGCTACATTAAGCGGTATGTGCCAGAACTCGTCTCGCTTCCTGAGCGGTTCATTCATGAACCTCATATGATGAGCACGCAAGAACAGACTCGATTCGCTTGCCGTCTCGGCATAGACTATCCTGAGCCTGTGGTAGATCATCAGCAGGCCCGACACGAATATTTATCGCTGGCCGAATCGTCCCGAGCGGAAGCACGCGGATCCTCATGACAAGCACAGGCCTAAGCGAGTCTCATCCCTTACCGATTCGCATTGGCGTCAGCCGGTGCCTTTTGGGGGAACAGGTCAGATACGACGGCGGTCACAAACGGGATCGCTTCGTCACCGACGTGTTGAGCCGTCACGTCGAATGGGTGCCGATTTGTCCTGAGGTTGAAGCGGGCATGACCACGCCCCGTGAGCCCATGCGCCTGGAAGGCGATGTGCTGCACCCGGAGCTTATTACAATTAAGACCGGCAGGAACATGACCAGGCAGCTTGCTGACTATACAGAGCGAAAACTTGGCTCTCTGGCAGGCGATGGGCTCTCGGGGTATATTTTCAAGAAAGATTCTCCGAGCTGTGGTGTCACACGGGTACGCGTATTCGATCGTCATGGTCTGCCGATCCGTTCCGGCGTCGGACTCTTCGCACGGGCGTTTACCAAACAGTATCCTCTTGTCCCGGTAGAAGATGAAGGCCGTCTGTCCGATCCGGCCATCCGTGACAATTTCATTGAGCGAGTCTGTTCGTATTATCGGTTCCAGAGATTGGGACAGGGCGGACTCACCCGTGAGAAGATCGTTCGATTTCATACGATTCACAAGTACCTGGTACTGGCGCATAGCCGCGGTCATTACCAGACGTTGGGACGACTTGTGGCTCACGCCCACGTGTATAGATCTGCACAGCTCTACGAGCGCTACGGCCCGTTGTTCATGCAGGCCCTATCGGTAAAAACGACCCTACGAAAGCACGTCAACGTTCTTCAACACATCGTGGGCCACCTCAAAGACCGCCTCCAAGCGGATGAACGGCAGGAGCTCGATGCGGTGATCCGCGAATATCATCAGGGTTTCGTGCCGCTCGTTGTGCCCATCACGTTGCTTCAACATTACGCGGGCGTGTATGACGTCTCTTATCTTCGAGAGCAGGTCTATCTCACTCCCTACCCAAAGGAGCTCAAGCTTAGAAATTACGTGTAGGCTGTTGAACAGGCGCGATGAAAGGAGTCATGATGGCAGGAGTGGTTCGTGGCGTCGTGTTGGTAGGTCATGGAGGCATTCCGAAGGACTGCCCTCCGGAATTAGTGACGAGATTAAAGCGTTTGGAGGGGCAGCGGCGCGCGGCCAACCTGCCTCCTTCTTCGGAAGAATTGGAACTAGATACCAAGATTCGTCGATGGCCCAGGACGGCACAGACGGATCCTTACCGGTCCGGCCTCGAAGCTGTGGCGTCGGCGTTGCGGCCGCAGCTCAACGGCGTACTGTTTGCCTTGGCGTACAATGAATTTTGTGCTCCGACGCTGGAGGAGGCGGTCGATGACCTTGTTGCGCAAGGCGCGACGCATATCACCGTCGCTACGACGATGTTCACTCCTGGAGGATCCCATTCGGAAGTCGAAATTCCAGAAATTCTTGATGCGTTACGCACGCGTCACCCCGGGGTCAATTTGCGATATGCCTGGCCATATGATTTGAACTTGGTCGCCGCGCTTCTGAGACAACAAACCAACAAGTTCCTCGCGTAGAGGTCTGTCGTCCTGCTGCTACCGGGTGTGGGTCCCGCCTTACATGCCGCAGTGGGATCCACCATGAACCGCTATGAGCTTGGCGGCATCACCGTGCGGTTGCGTCAGCATCTTTGTCTTCAGCCGGTGCTGTCAAGAGAGTCGAACCCGTTCTGCAGGCGTTGATGGGGAAACATGGAGGAATTTCTCTCGCCACGCTCGGTTCATCGGATCCGATGTCGATGGGCGTTTCCGCGACGATAGTTTCCGGTAGATAGGTGGAGATCACGGCGATCATGTTCGGGCCTGTGGGCTCATAGAGATAGGAAGGAATGACCGAATCGCGATTAAAGGATGGTACGAACCCCATGAAGCCGGCAGTCGGACTGGTTGCAGGAACGTAACAACCATTGAAGCACACGAGTCCAGGCGGCGCGTTCAAGAGACTCAGCGAATTCCCGGGGCTCACCCTGCCCGTCACAAATGCCGAGATTCCAGACACGGCGGTTGCCGCGCGTATGCTGAGCATGCCGGCATTCACGTTGACCTGTAAGGGGGATATCTGTGTGCCCACCACTCCATTGAATGCTTGAAGGGTCGAATTCCCTCCGGCTGAGACATTGACTCCGGATCCCGGAGCGCTCATGACCGAGCCATTGTTGGCGGCGACATTCACCGCTCCCCCTGTAGTGAGAGACCCTAACGTCACATCAGTTCCAGCGGAATAGATGATCGCCCCCGCTCCAGTCGTGGACATTGCCGTGGCCAGCATAGCGATTGGCCCCCCCGATGTCGATACGGTCACAGTGTTCGGCCCGTCTGTCGCGAGGTTGGCAAGTTGAGTCACCGAATTCGTGGCGTTCAAATTCAAGATTCCCCCGCTTGAGGTCAATGCCCCACCGATTGTCAAGTCGCTGGCGCTCACGGATATGTTTCCGTTCACGGTCGACGCGCTGAGCGTCAAGGCGTTCGCATCGGTGAGGGAGACATTGTTTCCGCTGGCAATGCCGACGGTGCTGAAATTGTTGGCCGCATTATTCAGGGTGATGTTGTTGGCCGGGCCAGCTGCGAGGACGGTAGCCCCGGCGACCGTCATCATACCGGTTTGCGTGATCGGCCCGGTGGCGGTGATTCCGAGCGTACCGGCAGAGGTGGCCCCCGCATTGGCGCTCACGCTCCCGATGGTGACGGGGCCGGTCTCGGCCCAGGTGATGTTGCCCCCGGTGAAATTGACGGTCTCAAAACTGTTACCAGTGTTGGGCAGGGTGATGTTGCCACGGGTGCCGGTAGTGCCGCCGAGGTCCGTAACCGTCAGGTTCTGACCGACATTCAATGTCACTGGCGCACTCTGGGTCAGGTGATAGGTATTCGTTATGGTGCCGGTGAAGGCGGAGGTTGCAGTGGTCACGGAGACAGGGCCGCTGAAATGATTTCCCGCGTTGTTGAGCATAATGGCAGAGGGGAGCAGCGCCGGACCCGTGAAGGTGGCAGTGGTCCCGGTCGTGGTAACGGTAATGGGCCCGGTGCCTGGTAACGGCAGCGCATTGAGATTCGTATCGGTGCCCAACACAAAGCTCGCCCCCGCGCTGCCGACGGACGATTGCGTCCCACCGATCCGAGTTGTGCCCAGGAGGTTCACATTGCCGGCCGGAGTCAGCGTGGCATCTCCTGCGACGGTAAGAGTTTGACCGGCCGGTAGTGTCAGATCACCGGCGGTGGTGGCCGCTGTCAGATTGCCGCCCACCGTCGAAGTGTTGAACGCGAGAGCATTACCGTTCGTCAGTGTCACCGACCCCATTGCGCCCGCCGCCGTGGTGTCAAAGCTTGCCGCGCCTGCGACGGTTAGGGCGCCCGATTGGCTGATCAAGCTTCCCGCCGTAACGTTCAGCGATCCTGAAATCGTCGAAGTAGCTAGGTTCAGTGCATTGGCATCGGTCAGGACGACGTTGTTCGCACTGGTGATGCCGACGGTGCTGAAATTGTTGGCCGCATTATTCAGGGTGATGTTGTTGGCCGCGCCGGCCGTCAAGGTCGTGGCTCCCGTGATCGTGAGCGCACCGCTTTGGGTGAGAGCGCCATTGGTGGTCACGCCCAAGGTGCCACTGATGGTGGAGGTACCAAGATTCAGCGCATTGATGTCATTCAGCATGACGTTATTGCCGGTCAGGATCGAGACGGCGCCAGTGAAGTTGTTCGCATTATCGAGGGTGATGTTGTTGGCCGCGCCAGCCGTCAGGGTCGTGGTACCGGGGACCACGAGATTGCCAGAGTCGGTGATTGTGCCGCCGGCCGTGACAGACAAGTTGCCCCCTGCCTTCAGGACGGTGGGGGGCAAGGCGATCGACGCGTTATTGAATGTCAGCGTTAGATTACGCAGATTGGTGAGACCAGCTAAGGCCGGGACGGTCGCGCCGGCATTCACGTTACGGAGCGAGACGTCGCGGAAATTGGCTTGTGTACCGGCAAAAGCCAATGCCCCGCCGAAGTTATTCACCTGGGTGCCCAGGAACACGTCGCTATTGGTTGCGGTCGCGGTGAACGTGGTGGCGCCGGTGACGGAGAGGGCGCCCGACTGGGTCAGGGCGCCGCCGGTGGTCACCGTAAGGGGCCCGGCAATCGTCGAGGGGCCCAGCGCCAGCGCATTGATATCGTTGAGCGTGACGGCAGCGGCACTCGGGACCGACACGGCGCCGGTAAAGTTGTTCGCATTATCGAGCGTGATGGGATTGGCGCCGGCCGTCAAGGTTGTGGTGCCCGGAATGACGAGGGCGCCGCTGTCGGTAATGGCCCCTCCAGCGGTCACGGTGAGAGTGCCTCCTGCTGCCAGTGTCAGGGCTGGGAGAGCCACGGCGGCATTATCGTGGGTCAGGGTGAGATTGCGGAGATTCGTGAGGCCGGCCAGGACCGGAACGGTCGCGGCCGCGTTCACGTTGCGCAGCTGCACGTCGCGGAAGTTCGTCAACGTGCCGGCAAAGCCGAGCGGGCCGCTGAAGGTATTGGCCTGCGTCCCCAGCAGCACATCCGTATTGGCGACCGTGGCGGTGAACGTGGTGGCGCCGGTGACGGAGAGGGCGCCCGATTGGGTCAGGGCGCCGCCGGTCGTCACGCCGAGGGTGCCGCCGACGGTAGACGGCCCGAGGATGAGCGCGTTGGTGTCGCGCAGGGCGACGTTGTTGCCGCTCGTCACGGTGACGGTGCTGAAGTTATTGGCGGCGGTGCCCAGATTGATATCGTTGGCCGATCCGGCGGCCAGGGTGGTGGCGCCGGTGACCGTGACGACACCGGTTTGCGTCAAGGCCCCGTTGGTGGTCACGCCGAGGGTGCCACTGACAGTGGAAGCGGCAAGAGCCAAGGCCGTGGCATCGGTGAGGGCGACGTTGTTGCCGCTGGTGATGGCGACGGTGCTGAAGGCGTTTCCGGCGTCTGTGAGGGTAATGTTATTGGCCGCGCCGGCGGCCAGGGTGGTGGTCCCTGTCACCGCCAGGGCTCCCGATTGGGTCAGAGGGCCGGCGGTCGTCACCGCCAAGGTCCCACTGATCGTCGAGGGGCCCAAGATCAAGGCGTTCGCATCCCGCAGGGCGACGTTAAACGCCCGACTGACGCCGATCGCACCGATGAAGTCGTTACCGGCAGTATTCAGTGTGATGCCTGCGGCCGGGTCGCCGGTCGCCAAATCAATGGTGCCCGAGGCTCCCGTATCCACCGTTAGGACCGCTCCTTGGGTAATCGCACCTCCGGTGATGTTTCCTCCTGCTCCGGTTTGTCCGCGTGTGGTGATAAGGGTGGTTCCACCGCCGCCAGTCGAGATGGATCCTCTCAAAGCCGCTGTGCCAGTTCCTCCCGCGGGACTGTTTACGACGAGTTGAACGGCGTTCCCCCCGGAGTTTGTCGTGGCAATGGAACTCCCTGCGTTCATCGTAAGTCCTTGAGCTCCTGCCCCATCCGTATTTGCGTTGATCGAAATGGTCCCAGAACCAGCATTGACGATTCCGGAAAGACTGACGCCATTGGGAGAGGTGATCGCGATGTTGCCGGTCGTGGTCGTGAGATTCCGCACTGTCGTGATGGCTCCTGGATTGAATGGCGCTGTACTGGAAGATCCTACCGACAGCGCAATATCGCCGCTGCCTGCGCTGAGGCTACCCGCCGCTCCGAAGGTAATCCCGCCGGCGCCTGCTGTCCGATTGGCGCTGATGGCATTGGAATCGTTGGCCGACAGCGAGATATTTCCATTGTTGGTTGTGACCGCCGCATTCACGTTGATGTTACGTCCAGCCTGCATGCTGATTCCAACGCCATTGTTGGTCATCGAAATGGGATTGGACACTGTCACGTCGGCGTTTGCCTGCAAGGTCACATTTGCGGCGGCCGCATTGATCGTCGCTGAGTCAATCGTCTGGTTGGCGGCCGGTGTATCGCCGAATTGGTCCACCTGCGCCAACGTGGCGGCACCTCCCGTCGCTACGGTTATGCTGAGCGGATCGAGCAAGAGAGACCCGGTCATCCCGTTGGGCGCCAGCGCGTTCACGTGCCCATTGAATCCAAGCCGCTCATGCCCCGACACTTCTACCTGGCCTCCATTTCCGCTTTGGTCTCCTCCCCTGGCAAGAATATTTCCGTTGAACCGGGTGTCGCGGTCAGACCACACCACTACGTTTCCAGCACTCGAATGACCGGCCCCTGATGCATCGACCACGCTGTCAGTTGTGGCCACGGTATTCTTTGTCGATGCGATGAGGATTCGTCCACCCTGAGAACCATCCGTTCCTCGCGCAAGGATGTTCCCAGACAAGCGTACAGTCTCTCCGGTAATTGTCACCTGGCCCTGAGACGCTCCGGGCTGTGCCGCTGACACGTCGATTTCGCCCGTATGGAGTACTATCCCATCCGCGTGCTTCACTTGCCCCAGGTTGGTTTTCCAGCCGATGCGACCGGTATTGGTGACGGGATCCGATCCCTCCAGTCGTACGATTCCTCCCTCGCCGGCCAAACTTCTGGCTCGGATGACCCCACTTTGATTGACGACGGAGGAAAACACCTCTCCTGAGGCTTTGGCCGACAGGATGACTTGACCGCCGCCGGCTATGATTGTCCCGCTGTTTCCCACGGCAGAGGCGAGTGGCGCGCCGTCCATACCCGTGAGGCGACTAAGGACTTTTCCGTCTATCGCGTAATTGATGAGACCGTCTCCCATCATATCCATTGTGAACTGCCTACCCGACCCCAGAACGACCTGTCCGAGATTGGCGACGATCAAACCTTCGTTGGAAACGCCAGGAGCCACGAGAAACACAAAGCCATGATCCGATATCTGGATCGCCCCCCGATTAACGACCGTTCCCAGCGTTTTCAAGGGATCTTGCGCAAATAAATAGTGACCGGCCATGAAGTCGCTGTCGCGGATCTGCAATGTTGTGGCAAGCAATCCCCCGACGTTGATCTGAGACCCTGCTCCAAAGAGAACCCCATTGGGGTTCAAGAGAACGAGTCGCCCATTTGCCTGTAGTCGGCCGAGAATAATTGAAGGGTCGGTTCCAAGTACGCGATTCAGAGCGACCGAGCTTGCGGAAGGCTGAACAAATTGAACGGATTCCCCTTGCCCGATCGAAAAGCTTTTCCAGTTCAGGATGGCCTTGTCGGTGGTCTGTTGAATGGTGAGGGCTTTGCCGGTACTCAATTGTATCGTCGCCCGACCTCCAACCACCGTACCGTCGGCTGGAAGCGCAGCGGCCAGAGTCGGCATGAGGATCTGAACAGATGCCAGGAGGCAACGGAGAGCTCGCGACAGGCTGGCTCTGCCGTGAAAGCCGGCCGCCAGTCTATGCAAGCGATCTTGTTGCGTCAGAATGCGCGCGTGTGTCTTGTTGAGATGGCTTTGCGGATAAAGATGATCACGCACGCGTTGTTCCCTCGGACTAGAATCTAGCGATCGCCTGTAAGTAGATGATCGGCGAACGACCGCCGGCAACCGTACCTCCAATGGGTGTGGGTCCAAGCGGGAATCCCGCCTCGGCTCGAAGCCTTGAAGAAAGATACGGTAACTCTGTCTGAAGTCCCATTCCGGTGCCGGTCAGATTATTGGAAGGTCGTTCGCCGGGTTGAGGGTTATGTACGCGTCCGTCGCCATGGTCGATAAAGACCGTGGCCTGAGTCGATCCCAACAGCGAAGGGAAAAAGGGCACGCGCACTTCGGCAGAAACGGAGTATCCCTCATCGACGAACCGTTCGCCGAGTTGGTAACCGCGAACGGAATCCGGACCGCCGAGCAGCATTTGTTCAATCACCACGACGGGCCCTGTCGTCGCCTGTCCAGTGGCTCTGACGATCATGAGGGCACCGTGACCGAGGCTCTGTATGCGCCCCGCGTTCAAGGTCGCCTTGGTAAATCTGTTATCCGCGCCTTTGCGCGTACTAAGGCTCGAATTGTCATCCATCCCCCCGAGGAGCTCTCCAAGACCCTGATAGCCATACAGCGAAACGTAACTTCTGCCGGAAAGGTCCAGGCGATCGTAGTTGACGCCGGCTTTCAGCATGCGCACGGCGTCGTCTCCGGTCAACGTTCCCAACGCGAACAGTTTATTGTCTTTCGAGGCGAACCCCGCTTCGGCCAAGAGCGACTGAAAGCGCGACTTCGCAAATGGGTGAGTCATGGCAATATCGTATGTGGTGATCGTTCCTCGGAACTGAAGGGCCGCCAATTCTGCGCCGACATCAAAGCGTCCGCCCGACCCCGACGCGACGAGCTTTGTCCCATGAGCCCCGATCGGGACGGCATAGGCTCCGGTGACAAACTGCAACTGGTCCGGATGATCTCCGATGATGCCGTTGAGATTCATGGTCGCACCATCAAACAAGACATTTCCGGCTTCGACGCCCAGGCCAAAACGATTTCGCGAGATGGTGTTGAACCCGTAATTGTTATAATCCACCGTGACATGAAGCGGTCGCTTGTCCTCGGCCTGAAGACGGATGTTCGTCGACCCCGTGGAGGGACCCGGCTCCAGGACGGCGGAGACTTTCAAATCGGGATACTCGTTCAGCAACAACAATCCCCGTTCAAGAGCGGCGTTTTTTACGACGTTGTCCTCCATGGCTTGTGCGAAATTGCGTCGGATGAAGTCGGTTGAATAGTGCCGGTTGCCTGTGACGGAGATATTCCCCACCCTGCCTTCCAGGACCGCGACCGTCACCATACCGAACTGAATGTTCTGCTGTGGAATATAGGCCGTGGCGAGGGTATATCCCTTTTGCCGATAATGTTCTGTGACTGCATCGGCCACGCCTTCAAGTTCCGCCAGAGTCAGTGATCGGCCTGTATACGGTTTGGTCACTGCTTCGAGTTCAGATTCGGATACGGCGGTATTGCCGGCGAATGAGAATCCTTTGACAAGCAAGCTGCTAACGGGTGCCGGTTCAGCCAATCCGGCACCTCCCCACAGGCAGAGCACGATTCCGATGACGTCGACCCGTATCCATGAAAAACCGCGCGGGCCGCACCAAAATCCATACGCGATTGGTGACGGCTTCACTTTGTCGTCAAGCTATGCCAAGATGGCACCCTTTCTGATGCCATGTGGGGAATGGTTGAAAGCCTTTTCGCTACCCCTCTGTCTTATGTTGATCGTCCAGGCCTGCGCGATACATTCAGATCGCGCATCACACCACGGTGAAACGTCCGCAACCGATGAAGCACAACCGCCTCCTGAGGTAGAGAAGATAGATCCGCCTCGCCCACCGTCCACGATCTGTCCGCCTGCCATGAAAGGATCCTGTTAGATCACAGTTGTACTAGGGTCATTTGACCGTACAGCGAAGGACGAATATGGTCAATGAAATGTCCGATTTTTCACGTATGATCCGGTTTGGATCGATTACTGCTTATCAGGCTTCCGCGGTGACTCTGCTATGAGTGCCCGGCAGGAATTAATTCGAGCATTCCAGCATACGCGGTCGTTCAAATGGGATCCTGGAAAGGGGTTCATTCTCGCCTCGGGGGAAGTCAGTCCATTTTATGTCGACTGTCGATCGCTTATGGCCCATCCCGACGCGAGGAATCTCGTGGGAGCCCTTGCGCATGAGGTACTAGGCGACATCGCGTTCGATTGTCTCGGAGGTTTGGAACTCGGGGCGATTTCCATTGCGACCAGCATCTCTGATTATGTTTTTCGAGCCACGCCCCGCCGTGCATGGCGCACGTTTGTGGTACGCAAGCAGGTTAAGGGTCACGGAATGGGCAAGCTCATCGAGGGAGCGATCAATCCCGGTGATCGGGCACTGATCGTCGATGACGTCTTGACCAGCGGAGGGTCACTGCTGAAATCGGTTGCGGCTGCAAGGCAAGCCGAACTTCACGTCACTCACGCACTCGTCATTGTGGACCGAAAGGAACAGAATGGGCGATCTCGCGTTGAGCAGGAAGGGCTTACCGTGGTGAGCCTGCTGACAATTGATGATTTGCTCGCGGGTGCGCGTCAATCCGCTTGAGATCGGTGTGACGGCGTGACATCACTGAGAGGGCTTGCATCGGAATTCAATCCCCCACCGGCGCTCCGAGAGCATTTCCTGCGATCCCTGAACCGCGGTTGAAACTCTCGTCCGTCCTTTTGTTTCGCCCTCACGGGTAATCGTATATTGGCCGCCGCACTTCTCTCGCATCAGATCGATGGCGTCTTTTCGAAAGGAAGACAACATGGATCCTTGCGGCGCCTTGAATGGATAGACCACCACGCCTCCATCGCCCGTATCCTGGACGAGTTTGGCCCCTTCGGCGCACCCGATCAACAAACACGTGACGGCCAAACTGAGCCTTGACCCGATCTTCATGCGGCTCCTATCATAAACATCACGGGCCGTTCCTGTCGATTGGCGCGACGAGTATGAAAGGGAGGTATCAAATGAGCAGCCGGATGGTTGGAATAATCGGCGGTCTGGTGATGTCGATGCTCGTGGCCGGTAACGGCGTCTCGGCTCACCATTCGTATCTCTTGTCCGTCCAGCAGTTGCGGGCGGGCATCGCGAAGGCGCCTTCAAAGAGCGGAAAGGGATTCATCCTCGTCGATGTGCGCTCTGCGGAAGAGCATGCCGAAGGTTTTATTCCCGGCACCGACTTCAACATTGATTTCCGAGAGATCAAAGCCCGACACAAAGAGCTTGGAGCGAGCTTGACCGATCATATCGTCGTCTACTGTCGGTCCGGGCATCGGAGTAACATTGCCGCGGAGGCGTTAGCCGACTTAGGGTATACTCACGTGTACAATGTGAGCGGCAGCATGAATGCGTGGATGGAGGCGGGCTATCCGGTTGATTCGGGCGGACGTTAGCCATGCGGCGGCTACGGCCCCCCTCCTTGACGATGCGCATGGCGGGGTGTGATCCCGATCACGGCGGGCAATCCGATATGCCCGGCACGCTGGTCATCGAGGAACGGCATCCAGTGTTCTCCGCCCGCAGTCGTCTTTCCAATGCGATGCAGTGGGGCCGCCAGCGCCACATCCGATGAGGAACCTCCATCCATCGCCATTGCCCGACGAATCGTGAACATGCCTTCTCGTAGACACTGTCCAATCTCATACAAGGCGGCGGGTTGCGTCGTTTTGAGCAGCATGATTTTGCCGTTACGTTGTTCGGCCACAATGGTTTGCTGAGCCTGCTTTCCTGTCCGTTTGACACGAACCGTTCCGCCCTCGTCAAGAAGCATCAATGATTGAGCGGCTTCCCGATACGGAACCCGGCGCTCATCGAACGAATCTACCGTAAGGTCAAAAATACGAGCCCGTGCGGCGTCCGGATTGGTCGGTTCAGCCGTGAACAAGCCCATCCAGGTGGTGTGCGGCTTTCCGCCGAGTGAACGGCCGTTTGCGTAGAGCAAACCGAGATAGGAAAAATTCTCGCGAAACAGTCCCGCGTTGAAGACAAGATCGTGGCCTGTGCGCGCTTGCCATTCGTGAATGTCCGGCGGAACGTCCAAGCGTTCGTTCTGATATTGATGGACGGAGAAACGATATCGATCGGGATCGATCTCTATGGCGACCATCGGAGGGACGGCGGGACAACTCTCCGGAGTCCACAAACTGACGGCCAGTCCATCGGCTATGCGGTCCCAGACAATGGGACCGGCCCATCCGACAGAGCCGGAACAGGCGACCGAGATCCAGGCACAAAAAAAGAGAGAACGGAGATGAGACCCAGGTTGGCCTAAAGACAAATCCCGCAGCATGGCTCCAACGGTGCCGAGTATAAAGATCCTCTCAACGTGGGTCAAACAATCCGAATAGATGACTCATATCCTCTCGGCCGGCATCAGACCTTCAATGCGGTAAAACCGAGGGTGTGGAGGCCAGGGCTTTGGCAGGACGTGCTGCCGTATCGAGAAGATGGCGGACCGTGTGTGCCAAGGTTTCAGGAGTAAACGGCTTTTGGAGAAATTCGATAGCTCCTTCTTCATGCCCGGCCAGAATTCCAATGTCGTCCGTGTATCCGGACATGAATAGAATGCGCAGATCGGGCTTGATGATGGAAAGATGTTGAGCCAGTTCTCGCCCCCCCATCCCCGGCATGACCATGTCACTGAGGAGGAGATGCAACGCGCCGACCTGTTGGCTGGCCAGCAAACAGGCTTCGACGCCGTTCTTCGCTTCGATGACCTTATACCCGAGCTTTCGCAGTTCATCCCGGATCAGGGTCCTCACACTGCCATCATCCTCAGCCAGGAGAATGGTCTCCGTCCCGCGTTGTGCGCCGGCTTGTCGTTGGTGGCACATCCCGGTCTCCACTTCGCTGTCCACGCGCGGCAGGTAAATGTCGAACCGCGTTCCATGGCCGATCCGGCTGGCGAGGTCGATGCCTCCCCCGCACTGTGTGACAATACCGAAGACGGTTGAGAGCCCGAGCCCGCTTCCCTTGCCTTCGTCCTTTGTGGTGAAGAACGGTTCGAAGATGTGCGACTGTGTCTGACGGTCCATGCCTGATCCGGTATCGATCACCGATAGTTTCACGTATGGTCCAGGCGGCAGCGGTTGCACATGATGCACTGGGCTCCGCATCAGTTCGATCGACGACGTCTCGATTCTCAGACTGCCTCCGTCCGGCATCGCATCCCTGGCGTTGACAACGAGATTCATGATGACCTGTTCCAGCTGGGCCTGATCGGCTCGTACACGGCTTTCGTCCGGACCGGGGGCAATGACCATCCGGATATCCGCGCCGATGACCCGCCTCAGCATGCCCTCGATGTTCGACACGACGGCATTCAGAGCCAAGACTTTGGGCTCCAACGGCTGTTTGCGGCTGAATGCCAATAGTTGCTTGATTAAAGTGGCAGCCCGTTCTCCGGCTTTTTGAGATTCTTCAAGTTTGTCGTGCAGGGGATGATCCTGACCCAGCTCGGCTGAGAAGACGTGGTTGTATCCCATGATGACGGTGAGCAGATTGTTGAAATCATGGGCGATGCCGCCCGCAAGCCGCCCGACCGCTTCCATTTTTTGGGCCTGACGGAACTGTTTCTCACTCTGCCGCAGCGCTTCTTCGGCTCGTCTGCGTTCTGTACGCTCATCGCGTTCACGCAATGCGCGCTGCACGGAGGGCACGAGCCGGCCCAGACGCTGCTTGAAGACATAATCGGTCGCACCTTGGTGCATGGCATCAATCGCCAATTCTTCTCCGATCTGGCCGGACACGAATAAGAAGGGGACGTCGGGAGCGTGCTGGCGGGCGAGTGCGAGCGCGCTGATCCCGTCGAACCCGGGCAGCGAATAATCGGCGAGGATCAAGTCGAGAGTACCCTCCTTCAGGGCCGAAAAGAATTCGGCCCGGGTGTCGACTCGTTGCGTGATGCAGAAGAGGCCCGCTTCGATCAGCGTGGCACGGATGAGATCGGCGTCGAGAGGGTTATCCTCGAGATGCAGCAGGCGGAGGGGCTGATTCACGGTTCCCTTCCCCGAGACTATGAGGCGGCTTCCATCGCCGCTGGGGGCGGTTCATTGATGACACCCCAAAAGACGCCGAGTTCCTTGACGGCATTGATGAATTGGTGAAATTCCACCGGCTTGACAACATAGGCATTGGCTCCGAGCGCATAGCTCCGAGCCAGATCTTGTTCTTCCCGAGAGGAGGTGAGCATGACGACGGGAATCGGCTTCAGATCCGGGTCGCCCTTGATGATTCTGAGGACCTCCAATCCGTCAACCTTCGGCATTTTGAGATCGAGGAAGACTACTGCGGGATTACCGTGAGGGCGGGCTCTGAATGATCCGCGGCAATAGAGATAATCCAGCGCTTCTGCTCCGTCGTGACAGACGACCACTTTGTCGGCAATATGATGCTCTTCCATGGCTGCCAGCGCCAGTTCCGCGTCGCGGGGATTGTCTTCAGCCAGAAGAATCGGTTTCATCATGGTCATTGAGTATTCCTGTTCAACGGAAGTGAAAAGCGGAATGTCGCTCCTTGATCGATCGCACCTTCGGCCCAGGTCTTACCTCCGTGCCGGTGGACGATGCGTCTCACGTTCGCGAGCCCGATACCGGTCCCTTCGAACTCGTCATTTCGATGCAGGCGTTGAAAGACACCGAACAATTTATTGACATACTGCATATCGAAACCGACCCCGTTGTCCTTGACGAACAATTCGATTTCTCCGGGCGCCGCGGCAGCGACAGCCCCGATCTCAATCTTGGGAGTCTCTCTGGTCGCGGTAAATTTGACGGCATTGGATAGAAGGTTCGCATACACCTGGCGCAACATGGCCGGATCGCCGGGCACATCCGGCAACGAGCCGATTGTCCAGGAGATCGTCTTGGCTTGCAAGTCAAGTCGTAAATCGTGAATGACCGATTTCACCAGCTGGTTGAGATTCACCGTCGTCCGCAGCATCTCCTGTCGTCCCATGCGTGAAAAGACGAGCAGATCGTCGATGAGTTGCCCCATTTGCTTGGCGGAATCTGAAATGGTCTGAAGATAGCGCTGGGCTTTTTCGTTTAAGGAAGGACCGGCCGCCTTCGAGAGCAGGGAGGCATATCCATCGATATGTCGCAGCGGAGCGCGCAGATCATGTGAAACGGAATAGCTGAATGCTTCCAGCTCTTTGTTGGCGGCCTGCAGTTGCTCCCCACGGCGTTGCAGTTCGGCCGCAACCCGACGCCGGGCCGTGATGTCGTGATGAATGAGATAGTACACGGCTGCGAGCAAGACAAGGAGTAACAATGCGCCCAGGCCGAGCAGCGCGATGGTGTTGCGTGTATTGACTGTGGACTGAAGAATACGGGTTCTCATGGATTGTTGTTCGGCCGTGTCCAACTCCGCCACCACCCGATGAATCTCCACGAGTTCGACTTTGGCCGCACCCGACAGCGCCAGATGGCGAACGCCTTCCGCTCCGCCGGCGGCGCGCTGGCGGATAGCCTGCTCCTCGGAGTCGATTTGCTTCCCGATCAACTGTTCGAGAGTGGAAATGCGGGTTTGTTGCTCTGCCGAACCGGCCGTGAGGAATTCTAAATAACGGAAATATTCTGGAGCTTGGTCTTTCACCGTGCGGTGGGCCTTCAGGTAGGACTCGTCGCCCGTGACCAGAAAGCGGCGATGACCGTTCTCTGCGGCATCGAGAGTTTCAGAGATGGAGGTCAGGAGCCGGATCAATTCATGACTCGCGGTGTCCATCCGGCTGTTTTGCAACACCTCCGCGGTATTGCGGTACGAAATGGCGGTGATCACCATGATTCCCGCGAAGACCAGTCCGAATCCGGCAAGAATACGCTGCTCGATCGACCACCCCGAAAACCAACTGGCCGTGGCGGGAGTTTCGGCGCCGGAGTCGGCGACCATACCGGAATCCGTGGTGCCATGAACAGGTGAAGTCGAAGCCGAATGTTGTTGCGAGGCGGATTCCATAGGTGTTGAAAGGACGCCGGAGAAGACGACAATGGCTGCAAGAAACTGTACTCTGGCCGGCTGGACCCTGCAAGGAATATTTCAGTCCGGGTTGCGCCGCCGACTCAGTGGATATTTATTATGGGTGCGAAGAAGCGGCGATTAGAACGGAAGAGTGCCCGGGTTGGATGGCAATGAGGCGGCGGGTCCGGTCAAATTCGAGAACATCATGGTCGCGGCGACGACCCAGTCGATAACCGGTTGGGGATAGATTCCAACAATGAGTGTTCCTGCCAAGCCGACATAGACGACGGCTTTCATAGAACCCGACACCGTCAGCGGGGACGAGTCGTACGGCTCACTGATGTACATTTTCTTTACGACAATCAGATAGTAATACATGGAAATGACAATATTGATCAGACCGACGGTGATCAATGTGTATAGGCCTTCTTTGATCGCTGCGACGAAGATGTAGAGCTTTCCAATGAAACCTGCCAGAGGCGGCACACCAGCCAAGGACAATAAGAAAATCAGCATGGAAAACGCCAAGAACGGTGAACGGCGGCCCAAGCCGCTGTAATCGTCGATCTCTTCGCTGCCGATGGCCTGCCCGACCGCGATAACGATGGCGAAGGCCCCGAGATTGGCAAATAGGTAGGTCAGCAGATAGAAGAGGATGGCATCGTTGCCCATCTTCGTTCCGGCGGCCAGACCGATCAGCACGTTGCCGACCTGAGCAATTCCTGAATAGGCGAGAAGGCGCTTGATGTTGCGTTGCGCAATCGCCACGATATTGCCGTAGGTCATTGAAAGAATCGAAGCTGCAACCAGGAGGAGTACCCAGGTCGGCTTGAATGTGGCCAGCGCCACGAAGAACATGCGAAGCAAGATCGCGAACGCGGCTCCCTTGGGAGCGATCGACAGGAACGCCGTGACCGGGGTGGGGGAACCATGATAGGTGTCCGGAATCCAAGAGTGAAACGGAACGGCTCCGATCTTGAAACCCAGTGCGCCAAAGATGAGCAGAAAGCCGATGATCAAGCCTGGTGTGGCCTGGACGGACTTCATATCTGAAAAAACGAGCTTCCCGGTTTCTCCGTAAACCAGGCTGATGCCATAGGCCAATAATCCCGCCGCGAACACGCCTAATATGAAGAACTTCAGTCCAGCCTCGTTGGAGGCCACATCGTCTCGAAGATACGAAACCAGTACATAGAAACCGAACGTGGAAAATTCCAGCGTGACAAAGAGCGAAAGGAGATCGTTGGCAGAGGCCATGAACATCATGCCCAGCGCGGACATCACGACCAGGAAGTAATATTCCCCGCGGAAAAACGCGAAGCGATGCACAAACTCGACGGATGCCAAGATCACCAGCATCGTGGCCGCAACGATGAAAATCTTGAAGAAAATCGCCATACGATCGACGACGAACATATTCGCGAACAACGATCCGGAAATGCCGGAAATATCGAACCAGGCCAGGCACCCCAGGACAGCCAGCAGTCCCGCGACACTGAGGTAGGCCAATTGTTCTTTGGCCAGCCGAGGGAACGAAAAGTCGACGATAAGGATGACACAGAGCCAACAAGTCAGGAGGATCTCCGGCAGCAGCAGGAGAAGATCCGCGGATGTCATGGTCAAAGAAAATGTCATCGTACGATCCGTGATGAGTCCATAGGCTTTCGTGTGGCGAGCAGTCCGCTCTCTTCAGGTAATACGGAAGAAGCCGATGAAGGGGCGACTTCGTTCATCGCATGCGGTCGCGTCACAGGGACAACCTGGGTCACACGGGCAACCAGAGGATCGACCCCCGATCTCACCACGTTATAGAGATGCATGGGTAGAAGGCCAAAGCCGATGCTGACCGAGATCATGATGAAGAGGGGTAATCGGTCAACGGTCGCCACAGCATCGTGTGAATGACTATATTTCTGATCCATGGGACCATAGAACAGGCCGCGCATCATTTTAAAGAGATAGGCCAGTGTCAGGACGATACCGACGACAGCCACGATGACCTGGAGGGGATATTTGTTCCAGCTGCCGACAATGATCATGACTTCCGCGATGAAATTGACGGTCCCGGGCATGCCGATGGAGGCCATGCAGCCAATGACAAAGCAGCCGGCAATAAACGGCATCCGGTTTGATAAACCGCCGAGGGACGGAATGTCGCGCGTGTGCGTCTGGTCATACACCCAACCGGCCATGGCGAACAGCATACCCGTGGCCATGGCATGGGCGAACATGTAAATGACCGCCCCGCTGAGGCTGATGTAATCCAGCGCGGCCATGCCGAGGAACACGTATCCCATGTGGCTGGAACTCGAATAGCCAATGACGTACTTCGTATCTTTGGCATAAAACGCCACAAAGCCGCCGTAGATAATGCTGAACATACACAGGATGGCCGCCATCGGCATCAGTTCGCGCGTCGTCTCCGGCAATATTTCAAATGCCACACGGATGATCGAGAAGTGCCCGAGCTTCATCAGAACCCCCGCATGCAACATGCTGGTGGCGGCGGGAGCGGCGGCATGGCCGACCGGCGACCATGAATGGAGGGGCCAGAGTGGCGCGATCGACGCAAAGCCGAAAAAAATCAGGATCCAAATGATCTTATCCAGCGTGGTCCCCAGCACCGGAATGTTCATGAGTTTGGCCTGCTCACGGAGCACGAGAATGTCGAAGGTGTTGAGACCGGCATACTTGTAGATTAGCAGGATCCCCATGAGCGCCGCGACCGCGAATGCCGAAAGGAACAGCACCAGCTTCATCGCCGCGTATTCTTTGCTATTGGAGCCAAAGTTAAAAATAAAACCGACGGAGTCGCGGAGTTGGAGACCGTCCGGGTCCGTCATCTCGAGGTACTTTTTCGTGTGGCTACCCCACATGCCGAGGAGGAGATACATCGGAATAACGGACATTTCATAGAAAAAATAGAGGAAAAACAGATCCAGCGACATGAACACGCCGATGGTGGCGGCCGCAAGAATCAGGAGCCAGATGTAAAACTCTTTGGTTCTATCCTTGATGTGCCACGAAACGAAGATGCCGGCGAACAGCAGAATGGCCGAAGCAAGGACCAGCGGGGTGCCGATGCCGTCGACTCCAAGATGGAGCGAGATTCCAAGCTGTCTCGACCATTCATATTTCTGGACAAACTGAAATCCGCCCTTGACCGGATCGTAGGTGTAAAAGAGATACAATGAGGCCAAGAGGGAAATGAAGGCGGATCCCGCCGCAATGCCGCGTACCAGCATCGCCTGCCGGTTAGACACGAAGATCAGCGCCAAGGCGCCGGCGAAGGGAGCGAACAGGATATAGAGCAGCGTGTATTCACTCATACGTATCAATCAAGTCGCTTTGAGGCGACGGCGTTCTCCGATACCATCGCACCATGGTGCACGCGGTCGACCAGTGCCTGCACCGACCCGTTCATCATGCGAAGGAATGGGGATGGATACAGGCCGATCCATAGAATCATGGCTGAGAGCGAGACGGCGATGATGACTTCGCGAAGGTGCAAATCTTCGATAGAGGCCTTGACTGTTCTCCCCACCGGTCCGAGAACGGCCCGCTCGTAATACCAGAGAAAATATGCCGCTCCGGTAATGACGCCGGTCACCGCAATGAG
The DNA here is from genome assembly GCF_011405515.1 of Nitrospira sp. KM1. Lineage (NCBI taxonomy): Bacteria > Pseudomonadati > Nitrospirota > Nitrospiria > Nitrospirales > Nitrospiraceae > Nitrospira > Nitrospira sp. KM1. The sequence goes on from NZ_AP022671.1 coordinate 2,647,586, forward strand.
ACCGTAGAGCCAATAAGCTTTGAACGTCCCCAACAGGATCAAGAATTCTCCGACGAAGCCGTTCGTGCCCGGTAATCCGATCGAAGCCAACCCGATCAGCAAGAAGAATGTGGCCAAGAGCGGCGTGTGCTTGGCGATGCCCCCGAACGCACTGAGATGCGTGGTCTGTTGTCTGGTGTAAAGAAACCCGGCGATGAAAAACAGCCCGGCGGTGCTGAAACCAAGATTAATCATGGTCAAGAGGCTTCCCTGAAGACCCTGAAAGTTCAGGGCAAACAGACCAACGACGATGAACCCCAAATGGCTGATGCTGCTGAAGGCGAGCAGACGCCTGAAATCCGGTTGGATCAATGCCATGAGGGCACCGTAGACGATGGCGGCCAGTCCGAGCGCCATGAGCACCGTCACGACCATTTCGTTTTTGGATGCATCGGGAAGTAAGGGGATGCTGAAGCGCATGAAGCCGAATGTCCCGAGCTTCAGACCAGCCAGCGCAACGGCCATACCGATCGGACCTTCCATAAGGGCGTTGGCGAGCCAGGTATGGAAAGGGAAGACCGGAGCCTTGAAGGCGAAACCCATGAACATGAACCAGAAGATCAACAGTTGCTGGTTCAAAGGGATGGGAACGGCCAAGAGCTCCAACAGATCAAACGAGTAAAGGGTGTCGCTATGATGGAGCGTGGCCCAGTTGTGGTAATTGATGTCCAACAAGGCTATGCCCACCAGCATGAACACGCTTCCCAGCAGTGTGTACAGCACATATTTGAGCGCCGCGTAATGCCGCTCAGCCCCTCCGCCCCAGAGCTTGATCAGGAAATAACTGGGAATGAGCATCAACTCCCAGAAGACAAAAAAGAGAATAAGATCCAGCGAGACAAAGACACCCATGGTGGTCGTTTCCAGCGCCAGAAGCGACATCATGTACAGCTTCATCTGGTGCCGGACCGTGTCCCACGAATAGATGACGATGAGGACGGTCAGAAAAGCCGTCAGCCCGACGAAGAGCACGCTGATGCCGTCTACTGCCAGGTGATAACTGATCCCCAATGCAGGTATCCAGCGCACGCGCTCGACAAATTGCATCGCCGCGGAATCAGGGATGAATCGGACCAGTACGAAAATCGACAGCGCCAGCTCAACCAATGCGATCGTCAGAGCAGAGGTGCGGACCAGGTCTTCGTCATCGAACAGCCAGAGCACCGCAGCTCCGATGAGGGGGAAAAAGAGAATGCAGGACAGGATCGGAAAGGTCGAGGAGAGTTCTACAAGCATGATGAGCTTCAGCCTTGTACAATCAACTGGATCACGACTGCGAGCAGAAACAGCCCTGCGACGATGATGGCGGCATAATGATGGACCATGCCGCTTTGCAACTGCCGCCATTGTTTGGCGACAAGATGGTTCCCGTAACCGATCACGTTAAGGCCGCCATAGATCACATACTTTTCGATCCATGTCGACCCGGCGGCTCCCAGCTCAGCCATGTGCCCCACGGCGCGGACGATGCCGTCGATGACGACTCGATCCAACCAATCAAGAGCCAGACCCAATTTCTTGGTAGGTTCGACGAAGAGGAAATCGTAGAGCTCATCCACATAGTATTTGTGAAGGAGTGTGGTGTAGACCCCTCGCATCGAGGCCGCCCACCGTTCAGGGGCGCCTGGATTGATGCTGTACAGATAGTGGGCGAGCCCTAATCCAAGGAAGGCAATTCCCGTTGCGATCATCATCAGCGTCAAGACCAGACCGGTACTCGCTTGGTGCTCGCCAGCCATTCCGGCCACCGGCGCAAGAAAATGATGGAGCCATCCGTGTTCGGGAGGGAATCCCAGAAACCCGCCAGCGAGTGACAAAACTCCCAAACCCATCAACGGGCCGATCATGACCGTAGGAGATTCATGGACGTGCGCCTCGGTATGGTGGTCCATTCGGGATTGTCCGTAGAACGTCAGATACGTCAGTCGAAACATGTAGAACGCTGTCAGCAGAGCACCCACGGCGGCCATGCCGTACAACACATAGTGATGATGCGTGAAGGCATGGGCCATGATCTCGTCTTTGCTCCAAAAGCCAGCGAACGGTGGTATGCCGGCAATGGCGATCGTGCCGATGAGAAACAGCCGGTATGTCCATGGTATTTTCTGGCTCAGCCCGCCCATTTTCCGGATATCCTGTTCCCCTGAAAGTGCATGGATGACCGAACCCGCCGACAGAAAGAGGAGCGCTTTGAAGAACGCATGCGTCATCAGGTGGAAGACGGCCGCCGTGTAGGCCCCGATCCCGCAGCCGAGAAACATGTACCCCAGCTGACTGACGGTCGAATAGGCGAGGACCCTCTTGATATCGTTTTGCACCAGGCCGATCGTCGCGGCGAAAAGTGCCGTACTGCCACCGATAACTCCGACAACGGTCATCGCCGTCGGGGACAAGTCAAAGATGGCATGATTCCGGACGATCATGTAGACACCCGCTGTCACCATTGTCGCAGCATGAATGAGGGCGCTGACCGGGGTTGGTCCCTCCATGGCGTCAGGCAGCCACGTATAGAGCGGAATTTGGGCCGACTTGCCGACGGCGCCGATCAGGAGGCACAACGCGATGGCGGTTGCCATTTCCGGCGGTAGTTGTCCCACCTGAGGGAATACCTTCGTGTAGTCCAGAGTCTTGAAATTGATGAATACAAGGAAGATGGCCAGAAGAAATCCTGCGTCGCCGATGCGGTTGACGACGAATGCCTTTGAGGCGGCCTTGGCCGCCGATACTTTGTCGTAGTAGTAGCCGATTAAAAGATAAGAGCAGAGGCCCACGCCCTCCCACCCGATGAACAGCACGACATAGTTATTCCCCATGACCAACAACAGCATGGAGACCATGAACAGATTCATATAGGTGAAGAAGCGTGTGAAGCCTTCTTCTCCGTGCATATACCCCACCGAATACACATGAATAAGAAGGCCGACCCCGGTGATCACGAGCAGCATCACGCAGGTGAGAGGGTCGACCAGAAATGCGAGATTGATGGTCAGGTCGCCTCCGAAGATCCACTGGTAGGCGACGACTTCATGGGAGATTCCAGTCTTCAGCACGTCCACGAAGACCCCGAGCGTGCAGAGGAACGAGAGCCCCACCGAACCCCATGCCAGGCGATGCGCCAAGTCATGGGAATAACGGCTTCCCAGCAGACCGTTCAGAATGACGGCCAGTAAAGGGAATACAGGAATCAATTTGATCAACAGGTCTGTCATGTCACCACTTGAGCAGATTCATTTCATCGACGTTCGTCGAAATCTTGCCGCGGAAGACGACGATAATGATGGCCAGTCCCACAGCGGCTTCACCGGCGGCAATTGCAATGATGAAAAGGGCGACCAATTGACCGGCCATGGATTCCAGATAATAGGAAAAGGCGACGAGGTTGATGTTGGCCGCGTTCAACATGATTTCCACTGACATGAGTACGATGATGAAGTTGCGCCGGATCAGCACCCCGAGGAGGCCGGTCATGAACAGCACGGCGCTCACCGCGACGTATGCAGAAAGAGGAACCATGATGTCAGTTCTTATTCGTCTCGATGGGTTTGGGGGTCTTGGCCAGCACGATGGCTCCGATGATCGCGCCCAGGAGAAAGATTCCGACGATCTCGAATTGCAGGAGATAGTCGCTGAACATCTTCATGCCCACGGCATACGTCGCTCCGTCCTGGAGGACCGTGGTGGTCGGAGCGTCACCCTTGGCGCCTCCGAATGGGGAACGGAACAACAGGGCCACCACGTAGAGTGAGCCCAGTACCGCGGGAATCAAAAAGTACTGAAACGAGGAATGAAAGTATCGTTCTTCGGTTTTCAGATTGAGCAACATGAGCACGAAGAGATACAAGACCAGAATGGCCCCTGCGTAGACGACGACCTGCACGGCCCAGAGAAATTCTGCGTTGAGCAGAACGAAAAGACCCGAGACATGAAGGAGGAGCGCCAGGAGAGCCAATCCGCAGTGGACGGGATTTTTTAGCGCGACGGTCAGTACTGCCGCGGCAATGCTCATGAACGCGAAATAGGCAAAGAACAGCGAGATCATCTGTCAGGCTCAGGTCAAATGCTTTGGTGTCGACTGCGTCGGTTTCACCACCGATTGCGGGAAATAGTAGCGGTACTCCCGGCTTTCCTCGACGTTCTTTTCTTGATTGTGGGCATAGAGATATTTTTTCGCGTCGTCGAGATGACGCTCCCCGATATCGTAGAGCCGCTTTTTGTCGAATAGGAGGGTCCGCTTGTCGTGCGTTGAAAATTCGTACATCTTGGTCATGGCCAATGCGTTGACGGGGCAGGCTTCGACACAGTATCCGCAGAACACGCACTTCGTGATGTCGATATAGAACTCACTCGCGTACCGTTGGAGCGGCCGATCGGCGTCCTCTGAGCTGATGACCTTTATGCAACGCGAGGGGCATGCGGCCTCGCAGAGGTCGCAACCGACACACCGTTCACGGCCGTCGTCATATCGCAACAGTCCCAAGGCTCCGCGGTGTGCGTCCGGAATGACCCGTTGTTCGCGTGGATATTGAAAGGTGATCGGTTTGTGAAACATGTGCTTGAACGTGACCTTCATGGCGTCCCAAATCTCATAGAAGAGGGCTGCTTGAAGGATTTTCTTGGTCATGGATCCGACGTTCATCGCTTCTCGCTCACGCTTTCTCAATGGTTACGGCGGTGCGTTTGAATGACGGTACTCCCGTTGTCGCATCAACCTGAACGGACATCAAATCTTTCACCGGCGGTTCATTGAAATGCTCCGGGAAAAAACAGGTGCCGGCCGCGACGGTGTGGTCTTGCTGGACGTTGATCTGCAACGAACCTCGGTCGGAGGTCAATCGCACGGCGTCGCCGTCCCGTAGATTCAGACGTTCCATATCGGAGCCGTTCATTCGGATCCGGCCCGTGTTGGGATCGATCTTGATGAGTCCGGGCGCGAGGGTGGACAACTTGCCGGAATGATACAGCACCTGGCCCATGAGCAGCGTGAACGGCCGTGCGCTGGGGGGTGACGGTGTTACATAGCGTCCTGCAGCGCCTGCGGCATATCCGTTCGCGAGGTATCGATCGGCAGTCGGGATGATCTTCCTCGGCTGTCCGAGATTATAGTACCCAGGAAGCAGTTTCATGATCTCGGCTTGAATGTCGTTGGCGGACTCGTATTCCCATTGGCAGCCCAATCCGTTGGCGATGGCCGTCATGATGTGCCAGTCAGGGAAACTTTCTCCGATGGAATCCATGGCCTGCCTGACCCGCAGGACGCGTCCTTCCAAATTTGTGAAGGTTCCATCCTTTTCAGCATAGGTAGACGCCGGCAACACGATATGGGCGAGCCGGGCGGTTGCCGTGAGAAAGGGATCCTGGACGACCAGAAGATCCAAGCGCTCCAAGGCCGCTTGAACCTCGAGGGAAGCGGGAAGGGTCTCCAGAGGGTTTTCGCCGATCAGATACAACGCGCGGATCTCTCCTCTCCGGCAGCGCTCAAGGATTTCCATCAGCCGGACGCCGCTTCCGGATTTGGGAAGGGTGACATCCCAGGCGGTAGCCAGCCGATTTCTGGTCGCCTCATCGTCGAACGACGCTAAGCCCGGAAGAAATTCTGGAGCGACCCCCATATCGACCGCACCCTGCTCATTGGCTTCTTCGGTGACGGTGCTTACTCCGCAGCCAGGGCGGCCGAGTTTTCCTGTGATCCATGCCAGATCGATCAACTTCAAGACATTGTTGTAACCGTTGATCTGTCGCACGATGCCTTCTGCGCAGAGAATGATGGAACGCGGTGACTCGGCAAAAATCGTGACCGCCTCTTTCAGGTTGTCCACCGTCAATCCGGTGCGCGAGGCGACCTGCTCAAGGGAAACGGAGGCGACAGCGGATTTCAAGGCCGCGAAGGCCCGGGGATGTTTCGTGACCGTTTCTTCATCGACGAGATCGAGTTCGATGGCGGCCTTCACGAGCCCATCAATGATCAAGCTTTCCGTTCCTGGCTTGATCAGGAACGGATGAGAGGACAATTTGCCGAGATTGGTCACGGCGGAGTCGAAAACCATCACCTGAGCCTTATAGACGCGAATCGCTTCTTTGATGCGAACTGCCGTCAAGGGATTGGTTTCAGTCAAGTTCGACCCGATAGCCAGAACAGCTTTGGCCTTGGTGAGATCCTCCCAATCATTCGCCGCACGGCCGATCCCCAGAGCATGTTTCGAGGCATGCACGAAATTCATATGACCATAGCGGGCGCTGCTGTCGAGGTTGTTGGAGCGGAACCCGGCTCGCATGAGTTTCTGGAAAAGATACAACTCTTCGTTCGTGCAACGCGCGGTGATCAGGCCGGCGATGGAGTCGGACCCATGTTTCTTTCTCGTTTCTTCGAAGCGATCAACGACGGTATGCATGGCTTCGAGCCACGGTACGGCCGTAAGGCGGTCACCCTTGCGCACCATCGGTTGCTTCAAACGGGCCGGCGAGTCGATGTATTCAAACCCAAATCGTCCTTTGACGCAGATGCCTCCGTGGCCTTTGGCGGTCTCAGCCCGGTCGCCCCATTTATTTTTCCACGACAGCGGAGAGGTGACGCGAATGACTTCTGTATCCTTGGTTTCCACATGCATCTGACAGCCGTCGCCGCAGTAGTTGCAGGTCGTCGTGGTCTTCTTCATCTGCCAGGGCTTGTACAAATACTTTGAAAATTTATTTGTAATCGCCCCGACCGGGCAGACGGCCAGGCAATCTCCGCAAAATTCGCAGGAGAGCGGCACGTCGCCCTTGGCGACGACCTGATTGAATCCGCCTTTCTTCATGAACTGGAGCGCATCGATCATGAGCACGTCTTTGCAGACGTTGATGCATTCCGCGCAGGCAATGCAGCGGTTCATGTTGAAATCCAGCACGAGACTGCGCGTGTCCTCAGGGATAAATTTCTGTTTGGCGTTGGCCAGATTGGTGACGCCGTGCTGGAACGCCATATCTTGCAATTCACAATGGCCGTCGGCGTCGCAGACTGGGCAGTCCAGCGGATGGACGGAGAGATGCTTCTCCACCGCCTTTTTTCTGGCGAGGAACAGATCGTCCCCTTCCGTCCGGATGATCATGCCGGCCGTCGCTTTAGCCGTGCAGGAGCGGACCGGGGCCTTCTTGCCTTCCTGCGTCACCAGGCACATGCCGCACGACCCGAAAGGATCGAAGGTATAGTGATAGCACATGGCCGGGAGAATCTTGCCGGTGCTTGAGATCACGTCGTAGAGCGACACCCCGTCCTTCGCGGTCACCGTCTTCCCGTCGATGCTCAGCTCGATGGTCGCGGCTTCGACGTCAGGATTCGTGGCTGGCTTCAGTCCCATAATTCACTCCGCCTGTCATGCCCGCATGGTCTCCCTACAGGGAATACATGTGCTCCGCCGAGGATGCCCGTCATCGATCGCACTCACCCATCACGATGTCGTACGTGCCGAAGAGGGTGATGGCGTCGGCGATCATATAGCCTCTCGACATATGATCGAAGGCGCCCATGTGGATGAAAGACGGGGCACGAATTTTCAGCCGGTACGGCTTGCCTCCCCCGGCACTGACGATATAAAAACCGAGCTCCCCCTTATGAGCCTCGGTCCCGCAATAGATTTCTCCCGGAGGGGCGTTGAACCCCTGCGAGAACAATTTGAACTGTTGAATCATGGACTCGAGATTTGTGAATACACGGTCTTTGGGCGGCAACGTGACGCTCGGGACATCCGCCATGATCGGCCCGTCCTGCATTTGTTCCAGACATTGTTTGACGATCTTCACGCTCTCATACAGTTCCATGACACGGATCCAATAGCGATCGTACGTGTCGCCGTTTTTTCCAAGCGGCACATTGAACTCGCACTTGGGATAGGCGGAGTATGGTTCGGCTTTGCGGAGGTCGTAATCGACTCCGGACCCTCGCAACGTCGGACCGCTCAGCCCGAAACTCACGGCATCCTCGGCGGAAATCACAGCAACACCCTTGGTCCTGGCCAGCCAGATCCTGTTTTTCTCCAAGAAGACAATGTACTCATCGATCTTCGGAGGAAAGTAGTCCAGAAACTGCTTCAACTTGTCCAACAGCGAAGATGTGAAATCCCGTTCCACACCCCCGATGCGATACCAGCTCGTTGTCAGTCTGGCCCCGCAGAGTTCGTCGAACCAGTCCAACAAGATTTCGCGATCGCGAAAACAATAGAAAAACACCGTCATCGCGCCGATATCCAGCGCCTGTGTGCCGAGCCAGAATTGGTGGCCGATGATCCGTTGGACTTCTGCTACGATCGTCCGGAGATATTCTGCCCGCTCCGGCACGGTAATGTTCATCAGTTTCTCGACGGCTCGACAGTAGGCGAAATTGTTGTACATCGCGCAGACGTAGTCCAGGCGGTCTGTATGGGGAATAAACTGATGATAGGTTCCCTCTTCGGCCAGCTTCTCTACCCCGCGGTGCAAGAATCCCATTACGGGGGTGGACTTCACGAGCCGTTCGCCTTCCAATTCGAGGATGACTTTCAGGACTCCATGCGTGCTCGGGTGCTGCGGCCCCATGTTGAGAAGAAGCTCTTCGGTCCGAAGGGTCGGCAGCGTCTCGCTCTCCGGATGAGCCGGGTCGACTTTATAGACGGTCGTTCTTTGATCTTCGAAAGCCATCGTTCAAGCACCGATCAGCGGGATGTTTCATCGAGAAATTCGAAGGTGTCCCGCCAGCCTTTACCGCGTAGAGGGAAATCCTTTCTCAACGGATAACCTTCGGTATAGTCATCCGGCATGAGGATCCGGCGAAGATCCGGATGACGACGAAATCGAATCCCCATCATGTCGTAGACTTCCCGCTCCATAAATTCCGCGCCCATCCACAGATCCGTCAGCGAATCCACGATACAGTCCGATTCCGGCACCCGGGTTTTTAAGCGGATGCGATGGCGCTTCTTGATCGAATAGAACTCGTAGACCACTTCGAACCGTTCTTCGTCATCGGGCCAATCGACGGAGCTGACGTGAACGATATAATCGAAATCCATGGCCGGATCGTCGTGAAGAAATTGCGCCACTTCATGTAATGCCTCACGGGAGACCGTCACGGCCAAGTCACCTCGCCATTCCACGGCCTTGACGAAGCCGGTTGAAAAATTTTCCTGAAGGCGATTGGTCAATTGATCTGGGGACATAGACGATGCCTAGGCTTTGAAGCTTGGCCTCACCTGCTCGGGCTGTTTCACAAACACGCGCTTCTGCATAATTCGCTCTTGAAGCTTCAAGATTCCGTCAAACAGGGCTTCGGGCGTGGGTGGACAGCCGGGGACATAGATGTCGACCGGTACGAAACGATCCACTCCTTGCACGACACTGTAGCTGTCATAAATGTTCCCGGACGTGGCGCAAGAACCCATGGCAATCACATATTTCGGTTCCGGCATCTGATCGTAAATCTTGCGGATGACCGGTGCCATCCGCCTGCAGACGGTCCCCGCAACGATCATGAGATCGGATTGCCTGGGAGAGGCTCTGAACACTCCCGCTCCATAGCGATCCATATCGTACCGCGAAGAAACCGCGGCAATCATCTCGATAGCGCAACAGGCCAACCCGAACGTCATCGGCCACAACGAACCCTTTCGAGCCCAATTGACGGCCTTTTCCACCGTAGTCGTAATCACGTCCGGCGAGCCGTCCTTTTCCTGGCGACCGAGTTGGATTAGTCCCATTCCAGGGCCCCCTTTCGCCAGGCGTAGACGTAGGCGACGAGGAACAGCGCGATGAAGATCAGCATCTCCACCAATCCGATGACACTCACTTTATTGATATCGGTGAATACCACTGCCCAAGGGTAAAGGAAAATGACTTCAATATCGAAAATGACAAACAGCATTGCAAAGATGTAGTAGCGCACCGGGAAAGGCATTCGGGCATCGGAAAACGGCTCAGATCCGCACTCATATGCCGAAAGTTTCTCCGGTTCCGGATACTTAGGTTGAACCAAATAACTGATCAATAGGGTCACGACCCCGAATCCCAGCGCAATGAAAATGAAAAGAAGTATCGGAAAATACTTTGTCAGATACTCAAGGAGTAATTCAAAACCGCTCATGGGAAGTGCCTTTCAACGCCTTGAGTTGCAAGGAAGAACGGGATCTTAGACGGTGGGTCGTACGTATAGCAAGCGTACAAAGGACCTAGGGTCGAGACCCGAAAGTCCTAGGCTGATCGAAAGAATTTATCTTGCCATTTTGAAGCAAAAGCGAGCTTGCCGGTTGAACGTCCCCTCAGTCGCATCTCTGAATTATGCAAGAATCTTATCTGGCTGGAATTGCAGGAAAATATTCATTTAAGAACGACGCATATTCTCTGCCGGCATCCGTAAATGCCCCGGGGGTGCCTCGTCATTTTGCTGCCACTCGGATTGCAGAGGCGGCTGGGCCGTTGCCTTTTTCCGCCTATGGATTTGTGTCTCGATACGGGAGGCCCTCACGCTCGGGGATTTCTCAGGTCCGTTTGAAGGCGTACTCATGATCGATTCTTCATCCATTGGGTCGAGCGTAGCACCCGTTGTTGCCTATGGTCAATTGGGCAAGACCGCATAAACCTTGACAGTATGTGACGATTTGCTAAGGTTGCTCAAAGCAACCCTTGTCCTAACAAGAAGGACTACTACTATGATCCTGCGCTCAACCTTACATGTTGTGGTTCTGTCCGTAATGGCATTGGCTTACGCAAACTGCCAGATGGCTTGGGCTGATGATCTCGACAGCATTCGATACGGAGAATCGGTCCTCACCTATGCATCCGGATCGATTAGGCAATCGAGCCCTCAGGATGGCGTGGTCAACGTCATTACCGGAGACAATCAGACAACCGGAGACAGGATGCAGTTGGGGCAAGGTGACGTCTTGTATCTCAAATTAAGGAATCCGGGAGAGGCGTCAATAGGCGACCTTTACAGCATTTTCAAGCGAACGCGCAAGGTTTTCCATCCACAGACGAACCGATATATGGGCTATCTCGTTAACCGTCTCGCCATCGTGCGTGTGACGCAGGTGGAAAAATCGCTGAGCACGGTTCAGGTCATCAGAGCCTATGCAGCGATCTCTCCAGGCGACCCGGTGGTGAAATTCACTCTCCCTGAAGAACATCCGGCTCCTGACAGAGTCCCGGCAAAGGATGTGACGGGCATGGTCGTCGAATTGCAGGCGAACATGGGCATGACCCTCGTTGCGCAACGCAATATCGTCTACATTGATAAAGGACGAGAGGACGGGGTCCGCCCAGGGGATCAAATGGAGGTCGTTCGCTCCGGCGGTAATCTGCCTTCGCGCGTAGTGGGCCAAATCAGCATTTTGGGGACAGAGGATCATACCGCGACGGCGCTCATCACCAAATCCACCTCGCGGATCCTCAAGGGAGACCGTGTGCACCTCAAACTGCAAGGTGACGATATCGTACCGGTCTCGATGCCTTCTGAGGGATATGACTCGATTCCGTCGGTTTCCTCGGCCATGGCATCTTCTGGTGACAGGGCGGCTCATGCCAAAGGTACCGTACGGGAGACTCGTATTACACTTACCGGACTGACGAAGCAGTTGCGCTATGAATCTGGTGAGGCGACCATTCAACCGGATGGTCAAAGGGTGCTGGATCAGCTCGTGGAAAACGTGAAGGCCGCCCCGGGCGAACAAATGATTCGAGTCGAAGGGCATGCCGATGACATGGAAATTGGTCCCGCTCTCAAATCGCGCTATCCGACCAATTGGGATCTGTCCAAAGCCCGCGCGACCGGGGTTCTGAGATATCTCGTTGACAAGGGGGGCATCGACTCGGCACGAATCTCTTCCATCGGGTTTGGTGACACAAAACCGGTTGTCAGCAATGCGACGGAGCAAGGCCGTCAGCGGAACCGTCGAGTCGATGTTGTGCTGTATACTCCTGAGACCGGTAAGGGAGATGCAGAACGGTCTTCTGCGGCGGGAGATTTAAGAGACGAAGTCCAATCGAGCCATCCGGCACCGGATATCAAAGGTCTTGCCGCGCCATCCCATCAACCGGTAGCCGAACCAGCCGTCGAGTCGAAGAGCTCTGCGATTGATAGCGCCTCGATCGGATCGGATCAAATTCCAGGAGCCGGGCGAACGGTTGTCGAGCCTGCGGCTCCGGATCAGGTTTCAAATCAGCAGTCCCTCGTTCAGCCGTAGAGACTGATCCCGTTGGGAGCGTTCGCTTCCTGCGATCGCTCCACGGGCCTCTTACGACCCGCTCCATTGTTCGGTGTTTTCAAGCGCTGCTACAATGCGGCATGAACGTCAACCTGCCTTCTCCGATTTCTCAAACCGATTCTCTGTATGCCGATGTCATCGTCCCTCGTCATATGGCGGGTCCCTTTACCTACAAGGTTCCGTCCCGGCTCGCGTCGAGCATCAAGGTCGGTCACCTCGTCGTCGTCCCATTTGGAAAATCGATTTTGCACGGAGCGGTAATCGAACTGGCTCGCACGTTTTCCGGTCCAGTTGAGCACTCGAGAGTCAGAGAAGTCCAGGGATTCGTCGGCGGATCGGCCAGTGCGGAGATTCCCTCACGACTGCTTCATCTGGCAAGAGAGATATCCCACAATTATTGTGCGCCGTTGGGGCAATGCTTGCGGCTTGTCATGCCTCCGACCCATGCTTGGCCGCCTGATTCGGGACTGTTGAAACTGACTGAGAGCGGACGTGATGCTCTCAATGGGAACGGCACCCTGCCTCCTGACGAACGTATTCTCTTGAAGCGGCTTTTAAGGAAACGTGGGGGGATTAGACAGCTCACGTTGACGGGGAAAACCGGTTCAAGTGTCATGGCCACGATAGAAGGGCTGCTGTCGAAAGGTTGGATCGAGAGATCCAGAGTGCTGCCAGCTGGAGAAGACCGAGAGGACGGCCGAATCGATCGATGGACAATTGGCGGTGATGGCGGGCAGGAGACGAGAGCAGAATCGTTTCAATGGGAGCAGCGGATAAGCACTCTTCTGCTCGAGCGCCGAGCAGCCCGCATGGCGGTTCAGGCTTCCAGTCAGGATCGTATTGATGCTCTCGGACGCGCGGTAAGCATAGTTTTGGGCCAACAGCGGACCGTCATGGTCCTCGTTGGCGAGGCCAACCGAGCTGAAAGGTTGGCTGCGATGTTGTCCGCTGTCATCAAAGCGAAAGTCAATTATTTCCACAGCGGGTTACGAGAGGAACAGAGGTGCGGCATTTGGGATGAGGTCAACAGGCAGAAGGTCCCGATTGTAGTAGGGACTCGGTCAGCGCTATTTCTGCCGATGACTCAACTAGGTTTGATCTGGATTGAAGAGGACGAGGACGCGGCGTTCAAGGAACCTCAAGAGCCTCGCTACCATGCACGAGAAGTGGCCTGGATGAGGGCCAATAGCGATCAGGCGCTTCTCGTGCAAGCCTCGTTACACCTGTCTCTTGAGTCGGAGGCGCTCAGTCAAGGTGACGTGTATACTCATCCGTCTTCTGTCGCCCGACTATCGTCCATAGAAGTTGTCGATCTACGCGCTCACCCCCGAAACAAAGCACTGAGCCCCCGGATGATCGCTGCGATCGAGGAGACGATCCATCGGCAGGAGGGCGTCGTATTATTTCTCAATCGTAAGGGGTATGCAGGCGCGCTGGTCTGCGGTGAGTGCGGTCAGGTTCCTCGTTGCGCGTCCTGCAGCGTGGCGCTGACCTACTATCGGCTAGCCGGACGACTCTCATGCTCATATTGCGGCGTGCGCATCCCCATTCCCGAAACCTGCGCGGCATGCGGCGGGTCGCGTCTGCAACCAATTGGCGAGGGAACCGAGCGGGTCGAAGATGAAATCAAAGGGCGATTCCCAGGAGCGCGGGTTGTTCGGGCAGACGGCGAAACCATGCGCAAGCCGGCCCACGCCAAGGCGACATGGAGCCGCATCTCCCGGCGTGAATGGGATGTCCTCATCGGCACGCAACTCATTCTCCGAGATTCCAGATTATCTGGCGCCGGTCTTGTCGGGATCGTTCAGGCAGACAGCAGCCTCAATCGTCCTGACTTTCGCGCGGCCGAACGCACGTACCATCAATTGCTGGATGCGATCGAATTAGTCGGCCGAGACGGAGGTGGTGTAGGCCGCGTCATCATTCAATCGTACCTCCCGCACCATCATGCCATACAGTCGATTGCGCGATCCGACGGAGCGTTGTTCAAACTCGAAGAATTGTCCCATCGACAAGCGTTGATGTATCCGCCCGTCGTGCATCTGATCGCACTGCAAGTATCGGGATTGCACGGCGCAACCGTTGTAAAGGCGGCACGCGAATGGGCGAGTCGACTTCAAGAGTTTCCTCAGCCACACGAAAGAGAAGAGGGACTGGTTCCTCGCGTTGCATCAAAGACCGCTCATTCTTTCATGGTACTGGGGCCGGTGCCGTCACCCATCGCAACACTGAGAGGCCGAAGCCGATGGCAGATTCTGATCAAAACATCGGATCGAGATTACGGAGTGCAGGTCGTCCGACTCGCGACGGCCAAACTAGAGGAGGCGTATCCAGCCCGTATGGCGAAGTTTGACGTGGACGTCGATCCTGTCGAGACATGGTAATCACCGCCTGTTACGGCGGCGCGGCGGAGTCGCTGGTGGGAGAACCTCCGCTGTCGTCACAGATGCCGATGGCGTCCCTGCTCGTTTGAATAGCCCGTAGGAAAATGCCAGCCAAAATACTGAGGAAAACAGCCCGATGAGTGCGGCCGAGAGAATGGTTCCCATTTGCTCATCGGACGGCTGTTGCGTCGCCGTCCGGACCTGTATCATCGTCACGACAGGCCAGGCGAAGCTTTCCGCGCCCAGGAAGAGAGTGGACCATGCCCATACCAAGCCGGCGGTAGTGCCCTTCCAGATCAGAAATGCCGTGACGGCCGTGAATAGCAAGATGGCCAATAGCAGCGGAAAGGCATCCCATGCCAGCCAGCCGCCCACTGTGACAACAAGGCTGCCCAGCAGCGCATTGCCAAGAGAACTCCACGATATAGTCACCCATCAACTCCCGACGTGGATCATTCAGGACAGTCTGAAGTCAGTCTGAGAGCTTGTCAACGGGAGTGGAGGGCAGGGAAGCCTAAATTAGGTCTGGAGCGCCGATTCGGCTGCAGCGAGGAGAGATTTCATCTCAAACGGCTTTTGGAGAGTCCGATGCGCCCCCAACATTTTGGCCACGTCGAGGAACCCCAAGACGCCGATCATGTCGCTGCCGCCGGTGATCGCAATGATCTTCACATGCGGGGATTCGCGCCGCAGGGTGGTAATGCATTCAAGCCCGTCTTGATCCGGCATGAGAATATCGGTGATGACGAGATCGGTGGGTGCCATGCGATATTGCGTCAAGGCATCTTTCCCATTACTGGCCTCTGTTACACGATATCCCGCCTCTTCGAAGGTACTCCGGATCAACCGGCGCACCTGATCTTCGTCGTCGACAATGAGGATTGAGGGCCGAGATTCCTTTGGGAGATTCATAGCATTCATAGTGTGTGAACTGTTGTGATTGATTGCTTGGTCGAGAATGATAGTTACCGAGCACTCTAGCATCGGAGTGCGAGCCGAGCAAACAATTCACTAACTTTGGCGTGAGCCTCCTTCTCTGATGAGACTGGCACCGAGTTCTCGGAAGCTTGGGGGCATACGGTCAAGGGATCAGTCGGAGAGAGTTGGAGGTGCAAAGAGGTGCAAGATGTCTAGAGATGACCACGAAGCATTTGGTGCCGAAGGCGGGACTTGAACCCGCACGGCTTGCGCCACACGCCCCTCAAACGTGCGTGTCTGCCATTCCACCACTTCGGCATTAACGGGAGTACACCCTTGCGTGCATGGCACCCTGTTATCGTCGTCGCCTACGCACTGTTCTCCATCCCGCAATGGGGAAAATAGAACCGTCGCAGGGCGCGAGCAAGCACAAGCGACATGCTGAGGGAGCGACATTATAGAAGTACCCCAAAATCCTTGTCAATCAACAGGCTGTTCGGTAAGATTGGCGCTCGATTGCCCACACTTACAGAGCCGCTTTCAATAACGTGCAAGGGTATCACGATCTTCATCCCTCACTCGTTCGAGCCGCTACGGCGTCTTCCGTGACTTCTGTCGCGGCATTATTCGACGTAGACAACACCTTACTGCCCGGACAGGCCAGCGAAATCAGGTTTTTTCGCTATCTCTGGCGCAAAGGCTTCGTCGGGTGGCTCGAGCTCAAAAGGAGTGTGGCGTGGGTGGTCGGGAAGAGAACATTCTCCATCCATCCGCTGCGGGAAAGGAAATTGTATTTGGCCGGCAAGCATCGGTTCGAAATCGAGGCCCATGCCCGCGACTTTTTTCGAAATGAAATGGTCGGACGTGTCTCGTCGAAGGCCCGCGACCGGCTCGACGCCCATCGACAGGCCGGCCATCACCTGATCTTAGTGACGGCTGCTCCGGATTTCTTGATCATTCCTTTGGCGGAACTTCTGAACGTTCCTACGCTGTTTGCCGCCAGACTCGAACGACTCGATGGCGTCTACACGGGCCGTGTCCTTCCTCCGCTCCCTTACGGCCGCGGCAAACAGGAGTTGATCGTGGCACATGCACGCGAAAAAGACATTGATCTCAAGAATTCGTTTGCATACGGCGATAGTCCGGGAGATGTCGAGTTGCTGGAATCAGTGGGATACCCGGTCGTCGTCAATCCCATCCGGGGAATGAGACAGATCGCGAGCCGTCGGAGCTGGCCGGTTGTAGGATGGAACTCATGACGCTGAGCGTCGGCCGTGTCCTGCCCGTACAGACATCCAATTTTACTCCAGGTGATCCCCGCCTTGATTCCGGATATGATCGGCTTCGGAATTGACTCATGCGAATTACGGAAATCTTCCATAGCATTCAGGGCGAGTCATCCTATGTGGGAATGCCCTGCGTGTTCGTGCGGCTTACCGGATGCCCGCTTCGTTGCAATTGGTGTGATACGGAATATGCCTTTCATGGCGGAACAGAGTGGTCGATCGACACGTTACTCACGAAGGTGTCTTCCTACAATTGTCCCCTGGTAGAAGTGACCGGAGGAGAGCCGCTCGCGCAGCCTGAAGTGTTCCTGTTCATTACAAAGCTCTGCGACGAAGGATACACAGTATTGATTGAAACGAGCGGGGTGCTCGACATCGAACCAGTTGACAGGCGGGCGCATGTCATCCTGGATGTCAAATGTCCGGCCAGCGGGATGGCGGACCGGATGAACTGGTCGAATCTGTCCAAGCTGGAGGCAAAGGACGAGGTCAAATTCGTATTGGGAGACCGGCGTGATTACGACTGGGCACGTGATGTCATAGACCGGTTTGATCTTATCAAGCGCTGCCCCATTTTGATGAGTCCCGTCTTTGGGAGCGTTGAACCTCGGCAGCTTGCCGATTGGGTGCTGGAGGATCAACTCCCCGTGCGGTTTCAATTGCAAATTCACAAATTCATCTGGGCTCCCGACATGCGAGGGGTGTAGACCGCGGATAGGACGCCTTGCGGGAGGGGTCGCCCTGTGAATTGACGGTCTGCGTTGGTCGCGGCAGGCTCCATGATTGAGCCATGAACAAGGAGATCCGACGAATGAAGATCATGCAGGTGGAGGTCAAGGCCGGGCGAGCAGAATCTGAAGCGGCTCAAGCGATCGTATTGCTGCATTGCGAAGGCGAAGGACTGGGCAAGCAGGACGCCGCCGTCATTGATAAGGGACTCGGAGGCGCATTGCGTGAGCTGTTGCAAACCCGGGAATTCGAGGGCAAACCCCATGAAACGCTCGTCTTTCATTCGCAAGGGAAAATTCCCGCCAAGCGCATTGTCCTCGTCGGGTTGGGGGAAAAAAAGGAACTGACCCTGGATGCCATCAGGCAGGCTCTGGGGTACGCCGTCAAACGAGTCCGGCAGTGCAAGGCCGACTCTTTCACCGTGATTGCTCCTCAAGTCGCTCCGAGGGGGCATTCACTGACCGAGATGGCCCAGGCGATGGCCGAGGGCGCGATCCTCGGAAGCTACCAATTCACCGCCTACCGCAGTGACAACAGTCCGGGTAAAGACATGGCCGCGATGACGGTTCTCACATCCCAGAAAGCCACCGTCCGCCAGTTGACCGAAGGCGTCCGGCGGGGCGTGGCCACGGCCGAGGCCGCGACGTTTGTGCGAGACCTCTGTAACCATCCATCGAACGTGATGACTCCGTCGCGTATTGCGACCGAGGCCAAGTCCATCGCCAAGGAAGAGAATATCGCGCTCAAGATTCTCGAGCAAAAGGATATGGAACAGCTTGGGATGGGGGCATTGTTGGGCGTGGCCAGAGGCAGTCAGGAACCTCCCAAGTTCATCATCCTCGAGTACAACGGCGCCAGGAAGAAGGACGAACGTCCCGTCGTCCTCGTGGGGAAGACGATCACGTTTGATACGGGGGGTATCTCTCTCAAGCCGGCAGAGAACATGGAACACATGAAGGCGGACATGACGGGCGGAGCCGAGGTACTCGCGTCGATCAGAGCCGCGTCCCGACTCAAGCTTCCCATCCGTCTGGTTTCGATTTTACCGGTTGCGGAGAACATGCCGGGCGGTAAAGCGATGAAGCCGGGAGACATCGTGAAGACCCTTGCGGGAAAGACGGTGGAGGTTCAGAACACCGATGCTGAAGGCCGGTTGATATTGGCTGACGGGCTGGCCTATGCGCAGCGATATAATCCTGTCGCCCTCATCGATATCGCCACCCTGACAGGGGCCTGCGTGGTTGCGCTCGGTCAGTTCGCGATTGGAATGTTCGGGACTGACAATCGGTTGAAAGAGCAACTGCGCAAGTCCGGATTCAAATCCGGCGAACGGGTATGGGAAATGCCGCTCTGGGATGAATACTTCGAACAGCTTCGCAGCGATGTCGCGGACATGCGCAATATCGGCGGTCGTGGCGGGGGGATGATTACCGCAGCGTTGTTCTTGAGCAAGTTCGTGGGCAACTGTCCCTGGGCGCACATCGACATTGCCAGCACGGATTGGAGCGAACGGGAACGGGCCTATGTTCCGAAGGGACCGACGGGGATCGGGACTCGGCTGCTCTTGCAATACCTGATCGACAGGAGCCTCTAAGTGGCACGTCTCCAATTCAGCTCTCGCGAGAAAATCGGCCAATTGTTCATGTTCGGCTTCATGGGGACCTCGGTGGCGCCCGATCTCGCCGAATTCATCAAAGAGTATAAGCCGGGAGGGATCATTCTCTTTTCCAGGAACCTGGAATCCGTTGAGCAAATCGTGGAACTGACGAATGACTTGCAGCGGCACAGTCCGAAATCTCCGCTTTTCATTTCCATCGATCAGGAGGGTGGACGAGTGTCCCGGCTGCCGAATGGGTTTACGATTTTCCCGGCATGCGAACTCCTCGGCCGGTGCAACTCGAGCGAGTTGACGTATGCGGCGGCCGCGACGATCGCCAAGGAATTGAAGGTAGTCGGGATCAACATGAATATGGCGCCGGTATTGGATGTCAACAGCAATCCGGACAATCCGATCATCGGAGATCGGGCGTTCGGATCCACACCGGACATCGTCAGCGAGATGGCGGCGGTCATGGCCGCCGGCCTCCAAGACAATCGTGTGGTCGCGTGTGGGAAACACTTCCCCGGCCACGGGGATACGAAGGCGGATTCCCATAAAGAATTACCGGTTGTCGAAGCCGCTCACGAACGGCTGGAGGCCGTCGAACTTCCTCCGTTCCGTCGTGCCGTGGCGGCAGGGATCGCATCGATCATGACCGCCCACGTACTGTACAGAGAGCTGGATCCGCAATTGCCGGCGACCCTGTCCCATACCATCATCACCGGTTTGCTCAGGGAGGAACTTCGCTATGACGGCGTCGTACTGAGCGATGACCTCGAAATGCGAGCGATCGTCGATCACCACGGAATGGGCGACGCATCGGTTCTTGCCTTGCAGGCAGGTTGCGACACGTTATTGATCTGCAAAGAGCGTGAACGAGAAGTTGCGGCCTTTGAAGCGATTGAAAAAGCGGTATCTTCGGGAATCATTTCAACGGAGCGACTGGATCAATCGGTGGCCAGGATTCAGCGCATGAAACAACGATTTCTCATTCCCTACAAACCCGCTGTTCTTTCGGACGCCAAGTTGGTTGCGGGCTGTCGCACGCATCGAGCCTTATTGCATACTATGCTGCAGTTTAAGTCCCGGCTCGATAAGAGGGCGATTGCCAAGGCGGTGTAGCGTTGGGTGTGAGTATACGGAGGACTCATGGGAGTAAAGAAGGGCGATCTCATTGATGAGCGAAAACGGCATCCGCACGCCTGCGGGCTGGTTGTCAAAGTCATGGGCGGTGGCGCCGGGTTCGAGAAAGTCGTGTGTTGCGATCACGAGTTGACGGAAGAGGATCTGGTATCTGAGTTGGGAAGTCGAACGGGGCGCACAAAAGGAACGTTGCTTCCCGCCACCGTGATTGACGAAAAGAAGCTCTATCCGGACTCATGCGGCCTGCGGGTCATGATCATGGACGGTGGCGCCGGGTTCAAGGAGATCCGTTGCTGCGGACATTCATTGACGGCCAGTTCCGTGCGAGAGCTCAACTATGGCCAGCTCAGAGCGTCGGAACCCAAGGAAAATAGCCCCCCGGGCCACGCCTGATCGGCCGATTCGGAGGATCGCGATGCGAGATCGTAAAGAAGTCATGAAGCGTTGGTGCGGGATCATGGAGTGGCTGGACCGGCTCGGCTATTTGACCGCCGGATTCAGCTTGCTGCTCTTGGGAATGCTGATTTTTGCCCATGCCTGGTACGTGTTTGCAATCAAGGCTGGAGAATTCGGTTTGCTTCCTTCCGGCCTCAAGCTATTGAACGACCTCTTGCTCGTCATCATTCTTCTGGAGCTATTTCGGACCGTCATCCGATTTTTGCAAACCGAAGTACTGGACCTTGAGCCCTATCTTGCCGTCGGGATCATTGCTTGCACCAGACGTGTGTTGACGGCAAGCGCGGAGTTGTCACATCTACCGGCCATGAGCGAAACACAGTTCTATCAATATCTGATGGATGTCGGGCTAAACGTCATGGTGATCATGGTCTTGGTTTTGGGAGTGTTTCTGATCCGCAAACGTCCTCCCCAAACGCCCGCCCCTTCTCATTGAAGAGAATCCAATTTGCTTTCTCCCTTTGAACGGACTCTGGGGCGGTGAAGAGAGGTCGAGACTTCCCCCATCGGCTTGCCCTCTTCTCAAGTCTTGTGGCATCATGCCGTTCTTTGGAGACTGCATGGCGGCGTTGATCGAATACGTGGGCTCTGTCCATATTTACCTCGGGCCGTACCGAGGGAATCCGATCGCGTTGTATTTAAAGCGGACGGATACTAAATGCCAGATCAGTCCCAGGGTATATCCCTGGAACGACGTCATCGGGACCGGGGAAACTCCCAATAAGGCCGCAGCTGATTTTGAGGATAAATGGAAGGCAAAGGGATTGTCAGCCGAGATGTATTCTGGCCCTTCGTGGGAAGGGGGAATTAAGCCCGAGAAGCCGGCTCCTCCGAAACCTCCAGCTGCACCCAAGCCAGCTGGCGCCGCTGGCGCACAGCCATCTGCAACTCCGTCCTCTCCTGCTGCCGCTGGAAGTACTCCGACCCAGCCGATGCCTGCGGCTGCAGCGTCTCCCCCTGGACTCAAGCCGGCCGCGCCGCCTGCTGGTGTGCAACCAGGCGTCAATACAGCTTCTTCTTCGAGCTTGGAGAGCGCTCTGACTCAACCAACAACGCCCCCCGCTGCGCCGAATCCGACTCCGCCGGCTTCGCAAGCGACTGCTTCATCGAAGCCACCGGCCGATCCGGCCTAATGGACGTCACTTGGAATTCGTAGTGAGCGGGTGTCCTGCCTGAAGGTTTTCGAGGCGGCTCTTTTTCATTCCATATCCCAAGTACACCGCGATTCCAACAATCGTCCAAATTCCGAACCTCATCCACGTCAACGCCGGCAGCTGCCACATGAGTCCCAGGCAGGCCAGCATTGCGAGGATTGGTACGATTGGCATGAACGGCAGGCGAAAGGGGCGTGGGTGGTCGGGTTTCGTATAACGAAGAACGATGACACCGATGCATACGAGGACGAAGGCGAAAAACGTACCGATATTGGTCATATCGGCGGCTTCACCAATCGGAATCAGGGCGGAGAGAAAAGCCACAGCCAGGCCGGTGAGAATGGTGGCCCGATGCGGTGTGCCAAACCGCGGATGAACTGTGGAGAGGGAGGTGCCCAGGAGCCTATCTCGAGACATGGCGAAGAACACGCGAATCTGACCCAGCATCATCACGACCAAGACGCTGGTAATCCCAGCAACGGCGCCCACGGCGATGACAGCCGCTCCCCATTTAAAACCGGCGACGCGAAGCGCCTCTGCCACGGGCGCATGGATGTCGATCTGGGACACGGGTACCAAACCGGTTAGGACGGCAGCGACGGCAATGTAGAGGATGGTGCAGACGACCAGGGATCCGATGATGCCAAACGGGACGTCTCGCTTGGGGTTTTTCGCTTCTTCGGCTGCCGTGGACACTGCATCGAAGCCAATGTAGGCAAAGAAGACAATTGCAGCGGCGGCCCCGACTCCTCCGAGGCCTTGCGGCATGAAGGGGGTCCAATTGGCTGGGTCCACGGAGGTGCTGCCGATTCCGATAAAAAACGCGATGACTGCCAGCTTGATGACGACCACGATGCCTGTCACTCTGGCACTTTCTTTCACACCCACGACCAGAATGATCGTAACGAGCAGCACGATCACAGCTGCTGGAATGTTCGCGATCCCGCCCTCTGATCCGCCCGGCGGATGAGTGGCCCAGTAGGGCAATTCCAAGCCTGCGAGTTTGAGTAGATTATTGAAATACCCCGACCACCCGATCGCTACTGCCACACAAGCCACACCGTACTCGAGGATCAGATTCCATCCGGTCAGCCAGGCGAGCAATTCACCAAGCGTCGCATAGGAAAAGGTGTAGGCACTTCCTGCCACGGGAATCACGGCGGACATTTCGGCGTAACACAGCGCTGCCAGCGCGCAGGTCAGACCCGATAAAATGAAAGATAGAATAATGCCGGGGCCAGCCCCTGGGCGATGGGCATCCCCCACAATGGCCGTTCCGATCAGAACGAAAATACCGGTTCCGATGATCGCTCCTATGCCAAGACAGGTCAGGTCCCAGGCAGTCAGAGTTTTCTTGAGACGTTGGGCGGGCTGTTCCGCGTCTGCGAGGATCTGCTCGATCGATTTGGTACGGAACCATCGACCGACCAGCGAACGTCCGCTTGTTCCTTGCTGGGAAGCCGCAGCTGATCGCACGAGCACGTCAGGTTCCATACTCAATCAAGTATAGCAGCACGTCCGGATAGAGCAGTGCTGGATTGACTGGTGGTGTGGAAGTCAGGCCGCACGGTGTACACGCGCCGCGCGCAAAAAGGCTTCAAACAGACGCCGATGCGCAGGATATCGCTCGAACAGGAATTCGGGATGCCATTGAATGCCCAGGAAGAATGATCGTCCAGCCGATTCGATCGCCTCCACAATGCCATCGGGAGCCACTGCACTGGGCACCAGGGAGGGGGCGACGGTCTTGACGGACTGATGGTGGGAGCTGTTCACTCGCATCGTGACGGCTTTTACAATCCTGCCCAACAAGCTGTCATGGACAATTGCCACGTCATGGCTCAGATGGGTGGCCCGTGTCGCTTGGCGATGTTGTAACGGTGCTGCGATCTGCGAAGGGATGTCTTGGAAGAGGGTCCCTCCGAACGCGACGTTCATAGCTTGCATGCCTCCACAAATGGCGAGAACCGGCTTGTCCGAGGATCTTGCCAGGCGAAGAATGTCGAGTTCGAAATCGGTTCTTCGTTCGCTGACGATGCTGAACTTGTACCGTTGACGTTCACCGTACAGCGCCGGCTTGAGGTCCGGACCGCTTCCCGTGAGAAGCAGGCCGTCGATACCGTCGAGCAACCGTTTGCGCGAGCTGCGGTCGGCGACCAACGGGAGCACGACTGGAATGCCGCCAAGCTCTTCCACGGCCCGAACGTATCGGGCGCGGAGAAAATAGGTCGCTTCGCGGCCTCCCCAGTCCTTCCGATCACCGGCGTTAAAGTCTGGGGTCACGCCGATGAGCGGTTTCATCACTTAGCGGATAGGTTCCATTTCCGGCGTGGAAGGCGATGGAGCAGGTTCGTTATTATCGGCCACCCCCAGGAAACGGATGGGCCGGTCACCGCGGAGGTGCTCGGGAGTGATGATATACGTTCCATACATGCTAGTTGTCCAGATGCTCTTGGCTGCCTGTTCGTTCCCGCCTGAGAATGCGTAGGCGAGACCACCGACGATGCCTCCTCCGATTGCGAATACCGCCTTCAACGGAAGATAGATCAGGGTCGAAAGGCCGGCTGCGGCTCCCATCGCAGCTCCGGAAGTCGTGCCACCCTCGGATGGGTTTGTCGGCGCGGACTCCTGACTCCAAGCCTCAGGAGCCAGCAACATGGTGCAAAGCGTCAAAAGAACAGCCATGGCAATAAATCGGACGTAGGAGGTATCACCGGCAGATATGTATAATGACGAATAGCTCTTCACAGAGAGTCCTCCTTCTTCCAACGAAGCCAGGAGAGCACGGCCACGTTTCGAGCGCTCTCCCACAAATTAATATATACGTGGGTTATAGCAAATCCAGGTTTGATTGCAAACCCCCTGCCGAGAACATGATCCGTCATGAAGGACTTGTGTCTCCCGATAAAATATCCAGTTCAGATGCTACATATGATGTGATGAACGCGCTCTTATCAGGGAGCGTCTCCTCCAGCTCCTGGGAATATGTGTCGGCGATGAGACATTGGTTTTCCTGTGCGATGCCTGATTGCAACAACAGGTCAAGTTTGGTCCGGCAAACGGCTTGAATAAATAGTTCATGCGCTCTGCCGGCCAATTCCGTTCCGTCCGCTGGGATTGATCCGAACAGAACCTCTGCCAGCCATCGTCTGAAGCTGATTGAATCAACGGCACGATCGATCTGTCTTTGAGTGATTTCAATGGAAACTTGGATGCCGCCCTTCCAACTGCGTTTCTTGACGTTGTACACGCAAGCGTACGTCGACGGCTTTGTCGCCACTGGTTCAGGTCCGAAGAAGAGCGTTATTCGATATTGCGACGGTTCAGCCGGTGCATTCGATTGCATGGCAGCTATTCTAGCACGCCCATGCGGTGGTTGCCGCGTTCATTGACGGCCCCATCGACGCGACGATAAGATGCGGATTCCTATGTCGGCTGCGCATCAAGAACGAGTCGCCGCCATTCAGCGCGCGCTCCGCGAATCCTGCACGTCAGACGGATGGTTGTTCTATGATTTTCGCGGGAGCGATCCACTCGGATATCGGGTGCTTCTGCTCGATCCCGCCATACATGTGACCCGGCGCTGGTATTATTGGATCCCCGCAGAAGGTGCTCCGACGAAACTCCTTCACCGCATTGAGCCGCACGTGCTGGATGCTCTCCCCGGCGATGCCATCACGTATCTATCGTGGGACGAACAGCGCCGGTCTCTCGCCCGGATCTTGTCTGGTCACCGGATCATTTCCATGCAGTACTCGCCGTTCAATGCCGTCCCCTACGTATCACGGGTGGACGCCGGTACTGTGGAGTTGGTCAGAAGTTGTGGGGTCGAGGTGAGAACTTCGGCTGATTTGATTCAGACGTTCGAGGCCTGCTGGACCGACCAGCAGCTGGAATCCCATCAGTTTGCCGCCGCCGCCTTACGGCGTATCGTTGATGAGGCCTTCGACCATATCCGCGCCGGCGTCATCAACGGACGCAATCTGACTGAATACGGGCTTCAACAATTTATCCTCGCTCGGATCCATGCCGCCGGGATGGTGACGTCCAGCGCGCCAATTGCCGCCGTCAACGCCCATAGCGCCGATCCCCACTACGGTCCTTCGGAGGTTGGTTCCAGCGGCATCAAGCGAGATGATTTCGTCTTGATCGACCTATGGGCGAAGCAAGCTCACGCGTCATCGGTGTATGCGGACATTACGTGGACTGCCTATGCAGGTCAGCACGTTCCCCGGAAACATCAGGAGATCTTTGCAATTGTCAGGCAAGGCCGCGATGCCGCACTGACATTCGTCCAAGAAGCAGTAAAGAACGGGCGCTATCCGCTCGGATGTGAAGTGGATGACGTGTGTCGCGGGGTCATTCGGACGGCCGGGTATGGCGATCAATTTCTGCATCGGACCGGGCATTCTATCGGTGAGGAAGTGCATGGGAACGGAGCCAACATAGACGGTCTGGAAACCCAGGACGATCGCCGACTCATGGCCCGCACATGTTTTTCAATTGAACCTGGAGTCTATTTGAGGGGAGAGTTCGGCGTCAGAAGCGAGTTGGATGTCTACGTCGGCGAACGCGAAGCGCGCGTGTACGGACTGCCCCTTCAGACGGAATTGTCGCCTCTTCTCTGAATGCCTTCCGATCCAAAGCCCATTCCTTGACAGTGGCTTCCACAGGCCTTTACAGTACTCATATATGAAAAACCAATAGTATTCGGGTCGGATTTCCATAGTCAGAGAGGGTTGCGGCATGTTCGGTACAATGGGCATTTCTGAACTGATCATCATTCTTGCGATTGTCTTGATCATATTCGGAGCGGGAAAGCTGCCTCAAATCGGCGAAGGAGTTGGGAAGGCGCTTAAGGGTTTTAAGAAAGAGGTCCATGACATCCCACCTGCCGAAGTCTCGCAATCCGAGCAGAGTCAGCCGGGACCACCCCACACGCAGTCTGTCGCTGCGGCACAACCTCCTGCTCCGAACCATTCCGCCGCATCGGCGCCGAAGCCGACGGCACCCTATACCCCAGGACCCGAGTTAACCCCGGGAACGACAGCGGCTGCTGTATACAACATGGGACCCCAGCCATATCAACCGCGTTCTCAAGGATCATCCGGACAGCCCGCGGCGAATCAGAATCCTGCCGAGGCGACCTCACGACCTCTAACAATGGAGGAACGAGCGGCGACACCGAGCCCGGCCATGCGGGCGCAATATCCGCCTCTACCTGCCGGAGCGCAACAGAAGCCTGCTGCCAAACGTCCTTCGGCGGTGGTGAACAAGGATGCTGTGGCTCGGGTACAGACACAACAGGCGGCTATGAAAGCTAAATCCGCACAGCAGCAGGGAGTGTCTCCTGAGGACATGCAAGGATTAGGAGAGGGACTTGGTGATGCGCTGCGGACATTCAAGCAAGCCGTGGCAGATGTCCGAAACTCAGTTGATCCGCAAATGCGGACGATTCAGGCCGAAGTCGATGCCGCACAGAAAGAACTTCAACAGTCCATCGACGCCGCAAAAGAACTCCCTGCCGTCCATGAAGATCCTCCAAAATCGGTGTGACGGCATTGCGTAGCGCCACGCCGCGACTCGCTCTGCAACAGAGGATTGTGCTCGTCGCTGGGGTCGTACTGACACTCGCAGCGTTGTCTTGGTCTGGATGTGTTCAGGAAACACCATCTTCCGTACAGCAAACGGTTTCGACGTTGATCGGACTTCTCCATGATGCGAGCCCGGCAATGAGGCGGACCGCAGTCGAATCCCTTGGAAAGATCGGTGACCCAGCTACTGCCCTTGCGGTGATACCGCTTATTGACGATCCAAATCCGATGGTCCGGAATGCTGCAGCCAAAGCGGTGGGTCGCACCGGCTCTGGAACCATACCGGAGGTGGTGCCGCATCTTATTCGGGCCTTGGAGGACACGGAAGCGGAGGTCCGTCTCGCGGCGGCCGAGGCGCTCGGGGAACTGGAGCCTCCATTGGAGTTTCTCGGTCCGTTAGTTTCTTTATTGTCATCTCACCGCAGGGAAGTGCGAAGAGCCGCTTCCTACGCACTTATTCCGCTCGATCTGTCCTCGCGATCGGAGCAGCTCGCGGGTGCGATGCACGATCCGGATCCCGACGTTCGGCAGGCGATAGTGGCCGTACTCGGCGAAGCAGATGCAAAAGAAGCGGCGCTGCGAATACGTGAGGTCGCGCTCCATGATCCCCAGCCGGCCGTGCGCATTGAAGCGATTTACCGACTGCGGCATCTCGATGATGAAGAGACTCGTCCGGTGCTCAAGCGAATTGCAGAGACTGATCGTGCGGAAGAGGTTCGGCGATGGGCGAGATCAGAGAAAGGATCTAGGCACGGGATCGATTGAGGGCTGACACCAGATCGACGAGTTCCGTGCGCGACTTGTCATCGATCTCCGTAAATTGGACTCCCATCCCGGGAAACAAGAGAAAGCGTTCGGGTTTATTTCTGGTCCAGGCGACCTTCGCCTTCGCCTTGTGCTTTTCCCAAGGGCGGTCCGGGAGAGCAAATTCAACGGCGAGCTCAGTTCCTGGCGCCAGTGGAGTACTGCTTTCTATAAACAGGCCGCCCCCTCCGATACCTCCGGTCAGGCTGTCGAATTGCTTTCCCTCAGGCGTGGTGTATTTGACTTTGAGTGCCAACGGAGCTCTCTGATGGGCCCGGGCATGGGCATACCGCGTGTCGTCGTCTGCCGTCTGGATACGCTCAATGATTTCCAGCCACGAAACCGCGCCCAGCAACTTCCCATCCAGAGTCCACAGAGTGATCAATTCACGATCGCTGTCGATTTCCAGCGTTTTGCCCTCGTGCCCCTGTGTTTCCATAACCGGGAATTTCATATGACACGCCTCATACGGTCATGAGCGGATTGACGATCGGACGTCTCAGGCGGCTGGTTGGCCGACATGCTGAATGGCCTTGACGAGATCGAGGACACGGGTCCGAATATCGGTGGCGATCTCAGTGAAGCGTATTCCCATGCCCGGACTGAACGTATATTGGTCGGCTCGCGGACATACCCACGCGACCAATCCTTTGGCAGGAAGCCATTCGTTCGGTTTTTCAGGAAGTGAAAATTCCATCGCGAGTTTTGTCCCGACCGGTAACGGCGCGGAACTTTCAATGAACAAGCCTCCTCCGCCGATTCCGCCTGCGCGGCTTTCATAATATTGTCCTTCCGGAGTTCTGTACTTCACACGAAAGGATAGCGTCACACGGGGTTCTGTCCTGGATTCTCGTGTGGCGGGGGGTTTGCGGTAGGCAAGAATTTGGTCGATGACGAAATCCCAAGAGAGATTGCCCATCGCTTCCCCGTTAATGCCGAGAAGCGTGACAATTTCTCGCGCCGAATCCATTTCTATGGTTTTGCCCTTGTGTCTGAGACTCGACGCGACCTGGTATTTCACATGCCCCCCTGCAGACACGTACTTCCCAAGTATAGCGCAGCATTTAATGCTGTCGAGGAAAAGCGCATAGTATCAATGCTTGGGGGTTGGGGAGGATGCTGGAATGCATGTTGAAGAGGGATGCTTAGCACCCCTCTTCTGATACGGCGTAGAAAGCGGTATCGAGATGGATATATCGCGCAACAAAGCGAATTTATGCGGTTTTTGCGTCTTTGTCCTGTTCAAATATCCGTATGGGAGGATGTTTCCCTAGAATGGCGTCCTCGGTGATGAGGACCTCTTTCATTTGTTTCTGTGAGGGAGCATCGTACATCACGTCGAGCATCACCTCTTCCAAGATGGCTCTCAGACCTCTGGCGCCAGTCTTCTGAACGAATGCTTTGCGTGCGACCGCGCCGAGCGCCCCGTCGGTGAATTTCAATTTGATCTTTTCGAACGAAAGCAGCTTTTCGTATTGCTTGGTAAGAGCATTCCGCGGTTCAGTCAGAATGCGGATGAGCGCCCGCTCATCCAGTTCATCGAGGGTGGCCACAACAGGAAGCCGGCCAACAAATTCGGGAATCAGGCCGTACTTGAGAAAGTCCTCTGGTTGTACTCTCTCAAACAACTCGCCGATTCGGACTTCCCCCCTGCTGCGAATCTCTGCTCCAAACCCCATCGATTTACGGTTCAGGCGCTGTTCGATGATCTGCTCAAGGCCGACAAACGCCCCACCGCAGATGAAGAGAATATTGCCGGTATTGACCTGGATGAATTCTTGATGCGGGTGTTTCCGTCCCCCTTGAGGGGGAACGTTGGCGATGGTGCCTTCGACCAGCTTTAAGAGAGCTTGCTGGACGCCTTCTCCCGACACGTCTCGCGTGATCGAGGGACTGTCGCTTTTGCGGCTGATTTTGTCGATTTCGTCTATGTAGACGATGCCTCGTTCTGCACGTTCCACGTCGTAATCGGCCGCTTGAAGGAGCTTGAGAATAATATTCTCCACATCCTCCCCGACATAGCCCGCTTCGGTCAATGTGGTCGCGTCGGCGAGTGTGAACGGCACATCGAGATACTTCGCCAGAGTTTGTGCCAGCAAGGTCTTGCCTGTACCAGTTGGCCCCACCATGAGGATGTTGCCTTTCTGCAACTCGACGTCATCGACGTCTTTTTCTTTGGCAGAAATCCGCTTGTAATGGTTGTGGACAGCAACTGAGAGGATCCGCTTCGCCCGCTCCTGGCCGACGACATATTGGTCTAGGTGATGCTTAATTTCTGATGGTTTCTTGAGTTTGGAGGAAATTTCCTCCTTCGCTTCCTCCCAGTCCTCGGCAATAATGTCGTTACAAAGATTGACGCATTCATCGCAAATGTAGACGGTGGGACCGGCGATCAATTTACGGACCTCGTCGCGGCTTTTCCCGCAAAAAGAGCACCGAAGATGTCGGTCCATCTTTTCCTGCTTGGCCATGCGTCCTCCTGTGTTACTTATCTTTGGCCCCGTCCTTCTCTGATCCACCGACGGCTTTGAGGGTCTTGGGCGCCCTGGTTATGACTTCGTCGATCAGGCCATAGCGCTTGGCTTCCTCCCCGGACATGAAGTAATCCCGCTCTGTATCGTGGGAGATCTTTTCAATCGGCTGTCCTGTGTGCTTGGCCATGATTTCATTCAACCGTTCCCGGATCTTCAAAATCTCTCGGGCGTGGATATCGATTTCCGTGGCCTGTCCCTGAAATCCACCCAGTGGTTGATGGATCATGACGCGGGCATTCGGAAGCGCAAACCGCTTTCCCTTGGTCCCGGCGGTGAGCAGCAAGGCCCCCATACTGGCCGCCTGTCCGAGGCAAATCGTGTTGATGGGCGGCTTCACGTACTGCATCGTGTCATAGATACCCAGACCAGCCGTCACGCTTCCACCTGGTGAATTGACATAGAGGTTAATGTCCTTTTCAGGGTCTTCGGCTTCCAAGAATAACAGTTGAGCAATGATGAGGTTGGCGAAGACATCATCGATTGGCGCTCCGAGAAAGATGATCCGGTCTTTCAGCAGCCTCGAATAAATATCATACGCCCGTTCGCCCCGATTCGTCTGCTCAACGACAATAGGAACTAACATGCACGGTATCCTTTCCGCTTGTGGTGAGGCCGGCCGCCGGACCGGACGGGTCCCGACTATCCTTGAATCACGGCGTTTCGATAGACGAAATCCAACGACTTATCAGCCAGGATGCGAGCACGCAATTCCTCGATGGCATCCTGTCCACCCGATTGAATCATCTTTACCAGTTCGTTTTGGGGCATTTTTAATTCGGTCGCCAAACGATGCACTTCATGGTTCACATCATCCTGGCTCACGGTAAGCTGTTCCTTTTCCGCGATGGCCTCAAGCAGGAGCCCGACTTTGACGCGGCGACCTGCTTCTTCCCGATTTTGCTGGCGAAGCTGCTCCAGGTCTTCTGTCGCACCTCCGTCGTCGCCGCTCGCGGCTCGGCGTTGCCGCTGTTGCATATATTGCCTGATGATGGCCTCCAGTTCTCGTTCGACCAGCGTTTCAGGAAGGTCGAAGTGATGTGTCTCAACAAGCCGTTTGAGGATCGTATCTTTGTAGGAGTCCTCGATTTCCCGCTTCAGGGCCTTTTCCATTTCACTGCGAAGCCGGTCTGTCAGTTCGGTCAATGAGGCATAGGAGCCACAATCTTTCGCAAATTCATCGTCCAAGTCCGGGAGTTTCTTGATTCGTACGCCGGTAAGGAACACCGAGAATATTACTGACTTGCCTGCAACCCTGTTGTCAGGATGGCTTGTCGGATACGGCTGCGTGATTTCCACCTGGTCGCCGGAATGTTTTCCCACGAGATGTGCGTCCACATCCAATCCCAAGAGAGGAGCTTTTGATCCAACCTTGTGCAGATGGCCTTCTTTCTTGGAACCCTCGAGGGGCTGTCCGTCGAGCCGTCCTTCAATCGACAGGATGACAAAATCGCCCTCCTGGATCGTATGCCCATCGGGTGCGGCTTCGAGACGGGCGTGTTGTTCTCGCAGCACTTCCAACCCTTTTTGGATCTGATCGTCGCCGACGGAACGCTTGTCTGGCTTCAACGAAATCGGGTTGGGAGCCTTATAGTCCCTGAGTTCGATCTTGGGTTTGATTTCGACAGTCGCCGTGAACGTAAAAGGGGAATCTTTCTTGATTTTGACGCGCTCGAGCGGCGGAATATCGACCAATACCGGAGAGATACCTGCTTGGCGGACAGCCCGGCCGTAAAAATCGGGGACGATATTGCGGAGGACGTCCTCCTCTACTGACTTGGCATAACGCTGTTCCAGGAGAGCCAATGGGGCTTTACCAGGGCGGAAACCCGGCACACGGACTTGGCGATTCAACTCCTTGTAGGCCTGCACAAATCGTTGGGCAACTTCTTCCGCCGGCACTTCGATTTTCAGGGCCCGTTTCATCGGTCCCAATTCGGTCATTTCCATCTTCATGAATCGAGTCAATCCTTTGGTTCAGGGCGTGAAACGCAGTCTGGTGCGAGAGGGGGGACTTGAACCCCCACGGTTACCCACGAGATCCTAAGTCTCGCGCGTCTGCCAGTTCCGCCACTCTCGCACGGCGGGGATGTTGGACTGATGTCCTCTACACAGCAAACAGGCGAAAATACACGTTCCTATTGCTATTTTTTACCGTTGGAAGCATCCAACTGTCAACCCATACTCCTGCGGGGATTGTGGGATTGTTGGGCTTGATGTGTTGATCGATGATGCCTGAATGCAGCGCTCTCTTCAAAGCCTCAGAAGAGTATCCGATCCCGTGCCGCGAAGGGAGATACGTGCGACCCTTGTGAGGAAGAATCTCCGGTAGCCTCTGTTTGTACGGCCCGTTATAATTAGAGAATCTTCTCATCTTCACTGCCTATTGCCGGAATGCTAGTGAGGAGGTGCACCATGCCCATGGCCCCGCGTTTGATCCTGGCGCTTGTCATCCTTGCCATCTATCCGATCCCTTCATCAGCATACCGCGATTATTTATCCGCAGAACAGAAGGCCAAACTTGAAGAGATTCGGTCTGTCCGTATTGACGCATTGGCATTGTCCGACAAGGGAGCTCTTGATGCGGCCCCACTCGCGGATGTCGCGGCGAAACGAATGGAGGAATTGGGATACATCGTTGTGCGGGATTCGGCCAAGCCGCATGACGCGGTCGTGAAGGTTAAGTGCGAACAACGAAAAACATGGGAGGGAACAACCGCAGCCGGCGGCGATGCCGATTTACCTGATGCCCCGTCCAGGCTTTGGAAAGGTCCCGCTTGTCAGCTCAGCTACCTGCTTGGCGACATGAGGATCAAATGGCAAAAGGAAGTCCGTACCGATTTCGAGGATTCCGATTCCGCCTCCCGAACTGCCAATGCTGGCGATCCCGGCGCCTATGCGATGACGAGCCTGGCGGAAAAGCTGAAACAATACGATTTCCCTATTCTGCTGGCAGCCGAATGGGGACAGCCAGATCGCCTACTGAAGCTTTTGGAGGCGTCGGACACACCACAGACTCGGAAAATTAGGATCATCGCCTTATTGGGGGAGATGCAGGCGGATGAGGCGTTACCAAAATTAAAAGAGGCTCTGAAAGACAAGGATTTGTCCAAGCAGGCTGCGGTGGCTTTGGGCAGTATGGGGAAAGACGGGATTCCCATTCTGATCGATATCCTGAAACACTCCAAGCAACCTGATTTGCAGGCAGCGGCTGCGAAAGGTCTTGGCGATTTAGGTAATACCCACAATGATCCGTCTGTTGTGCCTCCTCTTCTTGAGATGCTGGATGCTCCAGGCGTGGATATTCGGGTGCAAACAGAAGTCGCCTGGGCCCTAGGCCGCGTCCCAGATCGGCGTTCCGTCCAACCACTGTTCGATCTAGACAAGAAATTACAAAAGATACGTCAGGATCCGCCCGATCCCTTGGTCAAGAAGCTCAAGGAGGCCGTTTTTTGGGCCATCAAACAGGTATACACGGAAGATCAATATAGTTGATCACGACGAAAGACCGTCAGGTGTATTGAGGCTCCTGGACCGGCACGATATGCGTGGCGCCCCCGGGCGCCACGGCAGTAGCATCAGAAAAGAGAACTACTTGGTAACGCGTATCTCGACCCGTCTGTTTTGCGCACGGCCTGCGTCGGTTGAGTTCGGACCCACCGGGCG
This sequence comes from Nitrospira sp. KM1, assembly GCF_011405515.1. Lineage (NCBI taxonomy): Bacteria > Pseudomonadati > Nitrospirota > Nitrospiria > Nitrospirales > Nitrospiraceae > Nitrospira > Nitrospira sp. KM1. Next base: position 2,682,096 of record NZ_AP022671.1, read on the forward strand.
GCTATCGGCATACCCGCTGGTCGCAGCGCCCGGTAGACCGCCCTCACCCAGCGCTTTGGCGGCATTCGCTGCGCGTGCTTCCGACAGCTCCTGGTTGCTTGGAAATCTTTTCTTAAGAGAGCTCCGAATAGGCCGGTTGTCCGTGTGCCCTTCGACTGCCACCTTGTATTCCGGATATTCTTTCAGAATAGCTCCCACTTGTTTGAGCGCCTCAGCACCGGCAGGCTTCAGCTCATCTTCGCCCGAGCCGAATAGATAGCCCGAAGCGAGGTTGATCAACAGACGTTCATTATTGAGATCGACAGCAATGTTGTTCTTGTCAATTTGAGGTCGAAGCGCACGAACCAGCCCGCGTTGGGCTTCCCTCAATTTGGACATTTCTGTCGAGAGATCACCACGGAGACCCGCCAATTCTTTGTCCCGAGCAGCCAGATCCTGCTCGCGACCGGCGAGCTGCTTTTCGAGGTCTGCCACACGTTGTTTGGTCGACGCCAGCTCGGCGGACAGGCGATCCTTATCGGCCCCTGCCCCCTGGGCCGAAGCAAGTTGAGATTCCAACTCAGTGATACGCTGTTTCGCAGCGGCCAACTCCGATGCGCACTTCTCCTTGTCCGCTCCGCCCGCCTGCAACAGCGCCACCTGTGATTGTGCAGCCGCAAGCTCGGCCGCCAGACGCTCCTTATCTCCTAGGCCGGACTGGGCTCCCGCGAGATCCGATGCCAGGCGGTCTTTATCGCCGGATGCAGCCGCCAGCTGGCGCTCAAGGTCAGCATTGCGGGATCTCGCCTGATCCAGGTCGCTCTGCATCCGTGATGAATCTCCTGCGCTCGAGCGAAGCGAGTTCAATTCACGGTCGCGATCGGCCATCTGGCCTTCCAACGCATTGACGCGGTTCGTCAAGGCGCCGTTGTCAGTCTGCGAGGCCGCCAAATCATCCGATAGCCGTCGACGCTCTTTTTCCAGCGCTGCATTGCGTGCGCCGAGATCGTCGGCGGCTTTTGAGGCATCCAGCTTATTGCGATTGCGATATTCATATCCACCGTCGCAACAGACCGCCTCCTTGAGCGTCTCAATTCTCTTTCCAGTGCAACCCGTGAAGAGGCCGAACATCATCGCGCCGAGCATGGCAAGATTGAGGACCTTCCACATGACGTGTTCCTCCAGTATAAGTGATCATTCAGACAGCAGACGTACAGTGTGCACAACGCGTCGCCCGAATCGGGATCGTGGACAAACATTGGGGGCAATCCTTCGTGGTCGGGGGACCCGGCTGTGGGTCTTTCTTCAGTCGGTTGATTTGCTTCACGAGGAGGAAGATCACAAACGCGATGATTAAGAAGTCGAAGACGGTCTGCAGGAAGACTCCGTAATTCACAGTCGGGACACCCGCCGCTTTGGCCGCTGCGAGCGATGGTTGTGGAGAGCCGGACAGATTAAGGAACAGGCTGGAAAAATCGACCTTTCCCATCAAGAGCCCGATCGGCGGCATCAGCACATCACTGACCAGCGACGAGACGATTTTCCCGAAAGCGCCTCCGATGATGACACCGATGGCCATGTCGAGGACGTTGCCCTTCATGGCAAACTCTTTAAATTCTTTGAGCATGGTCACCCTCCTCGCTTAGATTTGATGCACTCGCGCGAGCCTACGTGCGTTTGCGCGACGTGTCGAAGCTATACCCTAACGTCAAGAGGTACAAATTATCCGTGTCGGTCGTGCCCGCCGCGGGTCGGCTGTTATAGCGAAGGGTCCACTGAAAACCTGTGACAAAACCTGCGACAATCTTGAACCGTACGCCGGTGTCCGCCGTGATGTAATAGTCTTTCGAATTTTGTATCGACGGAAATCCTTCTTGAAAGTGATAAATCGCCACACGATCGTCCAAGAAGGGCCAATTGAATTTGATCGACCAGCGACCGCGGAACGAGGTCTTATCGTTCGCGACGTTAAAATCCTCATTGAAATAGGCTAGACCCGCTTCGGCGTACAGCGTCATATCTTTCAACCAGGGGCTGTCATAATCGTTCCGGTCGATGAACTGATAACCGGGGCCTGACGAGAGAGCGGTGCGGAGCTTGAGATCCTGAAACGTATCTTGTTCGAAGTACGAAGATGCGAACCAATAGAAACGCTTCGTCACGAAGAAATCGAGTTTGATCGTGCCGCGGCTGTTGCGTACGAGCAGTTGTCCGTTATCATCGCCGTAGATGTAGCGACCCAGAAGTGTCAACCGCAGCGATTCGCTCCGTCCGATAAACTCGCCGATCAGACTTCCGTTGCGAAGGTGGCTGTTGCCCGCGGCCTGTGAATATCCTCCCTGAAGGCTGCCTGTGTAGATGACGGGCGGCTGGATCAGGGGATTCACCGAATCCACTGACTGGAGTGGCACGGCAATCGTACCTTGAAGAGGTTCCACCTTCACGTTTAGGACGCCTTCCGGTTCTGATACAGCGGTTCCAACGATCACCGAGCCTTCCTTCAAATGAAACGGGAGCGGGTGAGTGAGGTTGAGCTTGGCGACTTCACTCCAGTTCACCTTCAGATACTTGTCTGGACTGGCCGCAGTGCTGATGTGAAGGACGCCGGCGCTCATTTCGATGATCTCGCCATAGATGACACTTCCGTCTTTGAGCGTCACGCTGTCGGGAACGGAAGTCGCCTGTTGAGCCGTTGCAGGGGTAACTGGGTCGGCCCCCATCACAGGGTCAGAGAGTATGAGGCACCATACAGCTGTGACCGCCATGCACACCGACCAAACGGACCGCTTCATTACCAATACCTCCTTCGGATCAGTTCGCTTAAGGATGTGACGCACGACCTGTGGATTTGCGTCGTTATCACATCTCCAAGTGAATTTCCCGGTTCAGGTGTATAACTCACACGGAAGATCACTTCAAGGCTGGAGAAACGAAAACATGTTGCACACAATGAGGCAAGCTCGATGCCGGAGGATGTTACGTAAGTAACATACATTTGTCACTGTAGGCGCAGCCCTACAGAGCCGGATTCGTGTTATAAAACATCCGCGCTTTTAGCAAGGCGACAGCGTCTGAGAACAGATTGTTCCCAGTTTGGATCAAGAAATTGAGCGACAAAGGAGCGGCCGATTCATCGGAGGAATTGAATATGGCGGTGATATCGAGAGGTTTCACCCGTTGAGTTTGTCAAGAAGTGTGTACGGACAAGCCGTGCCCCAATAGAATTCTAGCGACCAAGCAAGTCGTTCAGTAGATCCCTTCCTTCCCGCTCCAGATCACGCGGAGTTTTAGTTCCATCCAGCAAGCCTTTTACTGCTTCCTTGGCTTTATCCTGAACCTGTTCCTGAATTTTTCCGGTAAGATCCTTCAAATCAATCCCGTAGGATGGATTTTGGACTGTTCCGGTGACGAATAGTGGAAGTCGCAGCCGCCCGTCTTTGAGCGCAATCTTCACCAGAGGGGAAGACTGAGTCAATTTCCGGCTGACAGTCTGGGACAAGTTTAGATTGAGGACCAGATTGAGCGTTTGATCCAATCCGACCGTCCCTCGGCCTACCGCCTGAAAGTCGTGACTATCCATAAAAAGTTTTTGCACCCGGACGACCCCTCCTTTGAGTGCAAGATCGCTTTCCAAAGTGGAAAAGACCGTGGCGCGCGCGGATGCGGGGGAGACCCCGGCGGCTTTGAACAATTCGGCCAACTCATCCACGAGGTTGACCCCTTCGATCCTTCCATTTTTCACGTCAACGTGACCCGTACCGGTTAAAGCTTTGGTCGACTCCGGAATCGAAAACCCCTGTCCCGCGACGGCAAGATTCATGGCTGCTGTCCCCGACAAGGATACCGGGCTATCGGGATGCAGACTCTTCAGTGCGGGGGAAAGCTGCATTCCCTTCATTGTCATGTTTCCCGTAAATGGAGGAGCGGCAAGGCCGGTGGTGACCGAACCTTGCGCTGAGGTTTGCCCTTCGAGGAAGCGGACGGTCAGACCACTCAGCTTGATTTCTCTCCCTTTCATTTCCAAGGTGGCCCGAAGGTCTTGCAGATCGACCGGTTGAACAAAGGGTGTCTTCACGGGGAGATCACTGGTCTTGACCGTAGGCGAAGAAATCAACACTTTCGCTTGTCCTTCTCGAACCGTTCCCTTGACGGAGATTGCCGATGCTCCGGTCAGCACTCCGAATCGCAGATCGGAAACATCGGCGATCTCAAGAGGTGCCGCCGCATTCTTGATCGGGAGTTTAGCAGCGGCTGCCAGGTGGAAATCCTTGATGGCAGCCGGTTTGGTCAGTGGCAATTCAACCGGGATATCCGCGGTATCGATAGATGCTGCTGATGCAGTGATTTGAGCCGTGCCTCCGAGCATCGTCCCCTTGATAGTGACGAGAGATTGTCCTACGGCTACAGCCAGGCTGAGGTTTTGGATGTGTACCGATTCCATGGCGGAAACTCCCTGCCTGACGGGGTAGGGCGCGGTCACCTCTACAAGAAAGTCCTTGATCTCCACCGGCTTGGTCACAGGTAGTTGAATCGGCAGGTCTGCGGACTTTATCGAAGGGGAAGAAAGTCGTGCATTCAATTGTTGGTTCACAAGTTTGCCGGTAAGAGTGGCGGACATGTTTCCGGCACGCAGATCGAATGCATACCGTTCGATCTCGGGTCTTTCGGCGAGTGGCCCCAAAGTCCCGTCGATACGTACCGCAAGATTGGAAGGCAGAATGGTGGCTTCAGCATGGACGGCGGGCATGCTGCCGAGATGAACGGACGTGAGCGATACATTGAGATCCTGCAACTGATGTTCACTCACGGTCTGTGAAGAAAGATCGCGATAGATCAACATTCCGTGCTCGATGGTGACGCGGTCAACGGCGAGCAGCGCCAATGCCTGTAATGGATTGCCGGATGGTTCAGGCGGAACTGTCGGAGATGAGGGTTGTGGATGGCCGCTGCCTCCGATGGTCGATACGTTTAGAATGCCGGAAGAGCTCTTGATCACGGTGATGACGGGGTCGCGAAGCGTGATCGCCTCGATTTCAACAGTTCCGCTGAATAGCGGCAGGAGTTTGACCCCGATATCCAGAGAGCTGAGAGAAGCAAACGAGCCGTTGCCGAATGCCGGATCTTCCAGAACGGTAAATCCGGCAATCCGAGCACCTACTTGCGGCCAAAGAGTCAGACGAGCCTTCTGCAGTTGAATTTTCCGGTTCAGCGCTTCTTCCACCAGCGGCTTGTAGTGGTCTTGATAGTCGGCGAGGTCAACCAGGAACGGAAGCGTAAGGATGGCCACAACGATGAGGCCCAAGAATAGGAGTAGGCCAATGAAGAGTTTCATTTCAAGGATCTCTCACGGCAGTATAGGAAAGCGATACCAACTGGTCAAACCCTCACCTTGCCGCTCCTGGGAGCGCATGTTAAGATCCGCCATTCAAAAAATCGCTGCGGAGAGGTGCGAGAGTGGACGAATCGACATGCTTGGAAAGCATGCGTCCCGGCAACGGGACCGTGGGTTCGAATCCCACCCTCTCCGCCATAAGGTGTTTGATGCGAGGCCGTGTGCGCCAGCTGATGCAGCCGGATTGCTATTGCATCTTGTAGATCGTCATATCAGGCAGTTGGGTACGGAGTCGAGGTTATTTAGGGGCTGGGCCCTGTGCAACGGAACCCTGTGAACCCCGCCAGGTCCGGAAGGAAGCAACGGTAAACAGATCGTTTTGGGTGCCGCAGGATCACCTGGCCCCGCTAACGGAGATCAAACAACTACAACCTATCCGATTGTGTTCCGGGGTCCATATGCATGGGCCTGGCTGAGCGGATGGAGCTCTCTGCGGAATATTGATGGACTATCAGGTCTCAGCAAGAAAATATCGCCCCGGCACCTTCGACGACGTGATCGGTCAGGGACACGTCGTGCAGACGCTCGTCAACTCGATTACGACCAAGCGAATTGCGCAGGCCTATCTTTTTTCCGGGACTCGGGGCGTCGGGAAGACCACCATCGCGCGCATTCTGGCCAAAGCGCTCAACTGCGAGCAGGGACCGACCGGCACGCCCTGCGCCGCCTGTTCCAACTGTCTTGAAATCGCTCAAGGAACATCTGTAGACGTCATCGAGATCGACGGCGCATCCAATACGAGCGTTGATGATGTGCGGGAAATTCGGGAGAACGTAAAATTCACTCCCTTCCGAGGCTCGTATCGGGTCTACATCATCGACGAAGTGCATATGCTCTCGAATTCCGCTTTCAATGCCCTGCTCAAGACATTGGAGGAGCCGCCGCCGCACGTCGTCTTCATCTTTGCGACGACGGAGATTCATAAGATCCCCGCGACGATTCTGTCGCGATGCCAACACTATAACTTTCGACGTATCGCACGGCAGGAGATCATCGAACGGCTTCGCCATGTGGCTCGACAGGAAGATATCACGATAGAGGAGCGAAGTTTGACGGCGCTTGCCAGAGCCAGCGAAGGCAGCATGCGAGATGCACTGAGCTTACTGGATCAGGCGATCGCGTTTGGCGGCAAGACGATTGTCCATGCCGATCTCGAGGCGCTATTGGGAGCCGTTCCCCAGGAACTCCTTCGGGTGATGATCCAGGCCATTACCGCCCAAGACAGCGCAGAGGCGCTGGACGTGCTCGCCCAACTATTGGATCAGGGGCACGATCTCCGAGCCTATTGCGCGGAGGTGGTCGAGTATGTGCGGAACATGCTGGTCATAGCCGTGACGGCTCAGCAGGACTGGCCGCGGTTGATCGAAGCGTCGCCGGACGATCTTGCGCAGATTGCGGCTGATCGAGGAGCACTCACTCCGGAGCAGCTTCAGCAACTGTTTACTCTTTTCACTCAGGCTGAAGACGCATTGAGATTGAGCGCGCATCCCAGGTTCGTTTTGGAAACTGCCGCTGTGCGTGCTACCAGGCTGCTCCGGCTTTCCGAGGCGACTCCGGTACATCGAGAGCGGCCAGCTTCCGGGCCGCCTCCTCAACCCACGAAGGCTTCGCCGGACAAGACAAAGAATACGTCGGCCGAGCGACCATCAACTTCCGTCGCTTCGAGAACCGATTCCCGGCCTGCCACACCGCCTCCAGCAGGTCCCTCCGTTGGTCACTCCGAATCACGAAAGGCCCCGGTTCCGGCTGCCGACGAGAAGGTGGAAAACAAAGGATTGGAGACAGCGAGCGAGCAGAATGACCGACGGGTTGCATCCGCGCCGGTGCGCGCGCAGGCGGCGGTACTCAATTGGGAACAACTTCAAGATGAAGTGGCCCACAATCATCCCAATATCGCTCCATTTTTAGAAATGGGTCGGTTTGTGGGTATCGAGGGGAATGTCGTGACGGTCGGCTTCGCCAAACAGGCCATGACGGCCAGGAGTCTGTTGGAAAAACCAGACAACATGCACGTTCTGACATCGCTGTGCGAACGGCTGAGCGGTCAGCCCGTAAAGCTTCGGATCGTCGAATTATCCGACAATCATCCGCCGGGTCCGACGATGGCGCAGATACGGGCGGCGAAAGAACAAGAACAAAAGGTGGTGCTGTTCGAGCAAGCACGAGCCCATCCCGTCGTCAAGCAGGCGCTGGAGATGTTCGGAGCCGAGCTTGCCGATGTGAGGGCGGTGTCGCACCAGAAGGGAGTAGAGGAATGAAAAATCCATTTGGAAATATGGCCAACGTGATGAAACAGGCCCAGGCCATGCAGGCCCAGATGGCCAAAATCCAGGAAGAGGCGGCCAGCAAGACCGTCACCGGTTCCGCAGGCGGCGGTACGGTCACTGTGACCGCCAATGGAGCCATGGACCTGGTGAGCATCGTCATTGATCCCGAGGTGGTGAAAAGCGGTGATGTCGACATGTTGCAGGATGTCGTCCTGGCAGCATCCAACGATGCGCTTCGAAAGGCCCGTCAAATGATGGCCGATGAAATGAAGGCCGTGACGGGCGGCATGAATCTACCCGGCTTGTTCTGACGATGGCCGTCGACCAACAGGGACTCTTGCCGCGTCTCGTGCGGGAACTCGTTCGGTTACCCGGTATAGGACAGAAGACCGCCCAGCGGCTGGCGTTTCACGTGCTCAAGGCCGAGCGAGAGGATGCGTTGCGTCTGGCGGATGCGATCCGTGCGGTGAAGGACGGGCTGACGTTCTGTCAGCAGTGCCGGAACATTGCGGAAGGCCCGTTGTGCGAATTGTGCCTGGATCCCAAACGCGACAGAAGAAAGATTTTGGTGGTAGAAGAACCCAGTACCCTCTATGCAGTCGAACGGGCGGCAGGATATCGTGGGCTCTACCATGTGTTGCTCGGCGCGCTTTCTCCCCTCGATGGCATAGGCCCTTCCGATATCCGCGCCGAAGAGCTCATTGATCGTGTCAGGCTTGGAGGGGTCGAGGAGGTGATCGTGGCGACCAATCCGACGATCGAAGGGGAAGCGACCGCGATCTATCTGACAAATCAGCTAAAGCCGTTAGGCGTGCGTGTGTCCAGGATAGCCTATGGAATTCCCGTTGGGATGGATATCGAGTATGCGGACGAAGTGACGTTGCTGAAATCCATAGAGGGACGTCGCGACCTTTAAGGGGAAGTGAAGTCTATCGTAACAAAAGCCGCCAGTCCCATTGACCGCATTTCGGCGCGGCTGTTATAGTTCGATCCTTATTCGATCCCGTGTTCAGGATTGGCTGGAAAAGGATGAAGGCACGATCGTCAGCCAAACGCCCCTCGGTTTCTGCCCCACGGTCCGTCTCAACCCGGAGTCGCCCCAAGTCACAGTCAGGACGAGAAAAATACGGTCCCATCCGTCGTGATCTTCAGCGTCAGCGCAAAGCCATTCTTGATGAAGCCGGGGAAGGCATTACGAAGCGAGATCGGCAGGAGGCATTTCCCGACGTAAGTGATCAAGCCTCCGCCGAGGTGGATCAGAATTTCACGATGCGCATCAGGGAGCGCGAGCAGAAGCTCTTGAAGAAAATCGATGAGGCGCTCGAGCGGATGGACAAGAAGACCTATGGCATTTGCGAACGCTGTGAAGAAGAAATCCCTTATCCTCGATTGAAAGCCCGCCCAGTGACCACACTCTGCATCGAATGTAAGACCGTGCAGGAACAAGAAGAGAAAATACGCCGCTAGGGGCTTCTTCGATCTGTCCCCATCCTCCTGTTGAAGATAGCTATGGCGAGCAGGTTGCTCAGCCTATCGCGTGACTAGTGTTTGAGCGCTTTGACGCGTTGCTGAACGAGAGCGATGCGATCGGCTTCCTCGGGGATGCCTTCGACAATGGCCAGGTAGGTTTCATATTCATTGAGCGCGCGTTTTTGATCCGTCGGTTCGACCATTTCCGCCAGGTTGAAGCGGGCGAGAGCATAGTTGGGTTTTAGCAGCACGGCTTTTTCAAATGCAGCCTGAGCGGCGGCTTTGTCACCCAGCTTCTGATAGACGGTCCCTAGATTGTTGAGCGTCTCGGGCGTGTTGGGACGAATGGTTAATGACTGCATCATTTCGGCCTTCGCTTTTTCGTACTGCCCGAGTCCGAACAAGGCTTGACCGTACTTGTGATGCGCTTCGGCAAGCCACACCTTGTTGGTAAACCCGCTGGCAATGGATTTCTGATACGCATCGGCGGCGATGGCATAGTCTTGGGATCCACAATACGCCAATTGTGCCGTCTGTCCTCTGGCAAATTGCTGGAGTGACGGGAACGGTTCCTTGTCTTCTCCTCCCTGACTGTCGATCTGCTGGCCCGGTTTCGGACCATTCGGCATACGCAATCGATTCAAAAATTCCCGACGGTAGGGAGAGAATAATCGAACAAAGGGGTCCGGCGCCATGGAGGCCTGGAGCAAAACCGGTTCGTCCTTGGGTCCAATGATCATATATTGCGTTGTGGTTTTCTCATCTCCCGTTTCGTACAAGGCTGTGGAATCCATGTCGGCCTTGGTCGCGAGATTGGCCACATTTAAATAGAACTCCATGCTCGGTTTCAGCATGGTCAAGGTGTGTCGAAGCACGGGGTATGGCTTCAAATCGAGTCCCGAAGAAAATGTAAACAACGCTCCGACGAGCCAGCCGTCCTCGGTGAAGAAATAAGATTCGTCTCCCTTGGAAGGACTGCGGTCGGCAGGAATGACCAATTCCTGTCCTGTTCCCCAGCTCTTGGTTTGGAGGGATGAAGCAGGATGTTGCTGCAGAAAATCTTTCTTGCGATCACAGAGGTGAGAGGATTTGAGCAACAGCAGGTCGGTTTCTGAAGGGGGAAGGTTCGGGGGCCGAGGATTCGGCGTTTCACATGCTGCAAGTGCAGCGATCAGCGTGATGGTCAGAAGCCGCAGAACGCAGACTCGGGTGCTCGAAGGTCTGATCTTTGGAAACATCGTGGATGCGAGAATACAGAATCGTTCCGAAGTTTGCCAGTAGCCAAACAGAAACGCCCGCCTCTCCGTGCAAAGAGAGGCGGGCGTCTTAATCGAAAGGCAGAATATGGCTAGCGTCGCTGACTATCCAACATCGAATCTTCGCTGGTATAGCCGAACAGATAAGGCATCTTGCTACTCAACGTATACAATGGACGATTGATCCCATAATCAAGTCCTTGTCCGACGGGGTGTGAGACGAATGCCACCCAGCGAAGTGGATGGTCGTTCAGCGCAGCGCCTGCTGCGACGTCGGTGTACACGAGCGAGGTGCTGTCCATCACCGTATAAATGCTGGCCGGGGCGATGTAATCACCGTCCGCATCTACGGTTTGTTGTTTGGCCGTCGAACATCCGGCCAATCCCCCCACCAAGAGAATTCCCAACAGCACGGCATGAATCTTCATGTTGACCTCACATATCCCGAGCATCATGACCGACTGACGTATTCCAAACTGAATGAAGTCTAGCCGACCTCCAGGAATCTGTCCAGGATTCGAGCGTTCTCTACCGCTTAGGTTCTATGATAAATGGAGGTATTGAGTCGCTTCCGACGGGGGGAATATGGTGGGCGATACAGGTATCGAACCTGTGGCCTCTTCCGTGTGAAGGAAGCGCTCTGCCACTGAGCTAATCGCCCAACCGGGGCGAGTCTAGCACGGGGTTCTCCAACAGATCAATTTGAGGAACATGGAGTTTCACGCCGGCGAAACGCAGGCGTGGTGGGCAGTTCCTTGACTCTCCCAAAAGTGATTTCTACAATGCAATTTCCTGCACAGGATAGATCTGGATCGGATTTCATGCGAACAGACATCGTCATCATCGGAGGGGGCCTTGCCGGTTCTGAGGCGGCGTGGCAGGCGGCCAATCGCGGCGCCAAGGTGACCCTCTACGAAATGCGTCCGAAGTCGATGACGGCGGCACATAAAACGGGGGGCCTGGGAGAACTGGTCTGCTCTAATTCTTTAGGGTCCTCGGATCCAATCACGGCGCCAGGTCTCTTGAAGGAAGAGATGCGGAAGCTCGGTTCACTCGTCATCCGGGCGGCCGAGCAGGCCAGGGTGCCTGCCGGTTCCGCATTAGCGGTCGATCGTGATCAATTCTCTTCTATGATCAGCCAATCTCTTCAGGCACATCCCAATGTACGAATTCTTCATGACGAGATCACGGAGATTCCTAGTGACTGCGTCTGCATCGTGGCGACCGGTCCGTTGACTTCCGATAAGCTTTCCCAGGCAATCGCCGGGCTGACACAGTCGAACCATTTATTCTTTTATGACGCCATCTCCCCGATTATCGACGCCGATTCCATCGACATGGATGTGGCATTCCGCGCTTCACGGTATGGAAAGGGAGAGGATGATTACCTGAACTGCCCCATGGACGAATCAACGTACACTCGATTTTATGAAGCGCTGCTCGCAGCAGAGAAAGTTCTGCCAAAAGAGTTCGAGAAGATTCCTTATTTCGAAGCGTGCCTTCCGATTGAAGTCATGGCCGAGCGGGGAAAACACACGATGCAGTTCGGGCCATTGAAGCCCGTCGGCCTGGAAGATCCCCGGTCGGGCCGGCGGCCGCATGCGGTCGTCCAACTGCGGACCGAAAATGCGCATCGGTCGTGTTACAACATCGTTGGCTTTCAAACAAAGTTGACCTATGGAGAGCAAAAACGAGTTTTCCGCATGATTCCAGGTTTGGAGGGTGCGGAGTTCCTGCGGTACGGCAGCTTGCACCGCAACACGTTCATCAATTCTCCGCAGTTGCTGCACACTACATTACAGTTCAAGAGTCGAAATACCCTGTTCTTTGCCGGGCAACTCGTCGGCGTGGAAGGGTATACCGATTCCGCTGCCATGGGAGGGCTGGCAGGTATCAATGCCGCCCGGTGCCTTGCGGGTCTACCTCCCGTAGCGCCTCCTCCCACCACCGCCCATGGCTGTCTTCTGGCCTATATCACCTCCACGGATCCCTGCCGCTTTCAACCGATGAATTCGAATTTTGGGTTGTTCCCGCCCCTCTCTTCGCCTGTTCGGGACAAAGAGCGCAAACGCCGTTTGATCGTGGAGCGTGCACTTAAGGACCATGCCGCATGGATGACGCAATCCGGGCTTTCCTAAGGTTTCTGGCCACAGAACGCGGTGCATCCTCCGAGACCATACGCAGCTACAGGTCGGATCTCAGGCAATTCCACGGTTTTGTGAGACGTCATCAAACGACAATGGCAGTTGATCCGGCCTCGATTACGATTGACGCCGTGCGGGCGTATCTCCAATGGCTCGATCAGAAAAGAGAGAAGCGCACCACCATTGCGAGGAAAGTCGCTTGTCTCAGAAGTTTCTATCGCTGTTTGTTCCGAGAAGGCATCGTTGGCCACGATCCCCTCGAAGACCTCCGAGGACCCAAACAGGGTAAACCGCTCCCGCGTGTATTGACGAAAGATGAAGCGGTGGCCTTGGTGACGTGCCCTGACGTTCGCCAACCATTCGGACTGCGGGATCGGGCCATCCTCGAAACGCTCTATTCGACCGGCGCGAGAGTCAGCGAGCTCGTCTCTCTCAATACCGATGACCTTGCCTCGACCGGATTGGTACGATTGAAAGGGAAAGGACGCAGGGAACGAATCGTTCCCATCGGACAGGTTGCCGTCGAAGCGATACGCGCATATCGAGAATCCCTGCCACGTGCCAGTCCTCCGGGACATCACGACCCAATGTTTATGAATCATCGCGGAGGGCGGTTGACGTCTAGAAGCGTCGCAAGGATGGTGGCCCGCTATTCCGATCGATTGACCGGAGGTTCCGCCAGTCCGCATACGTTGCGGCACTCCTTCGCCACGCATCTGTTGGACGAAGGCGCGGATTTACGGGCGATACAAGAAATGCTCGGTCACGCATCCCTCGGCACAACTCAGAAATACACCCATGTGGCGATGGCTCAGCTTCTGGCGGTATACGATCAATCCCATCCCCGGGCCGGCCGTATGACGAGCGGGCGAGCCGCTCGAACGGGGAAACGGCCGGCGTGATTCGCATTCCACGCTAGGTCTCCGCCCGTCGTCATGGTATGGTAGCGCCAATCTCCAACGACTCCATGTTGCGGGGACCGGACGATGAATAAGCTCATCAAGAAAGCGAACGTCCTGATCGAGGCGCTGCCCTACATCCGAACGTTTCGCGGCAAGACCATCGTCATCAAATATGGTGGAAACGCCATGACCGAATCGTCCCTGAAAGAACGGTTCGCGCAGGACATCGTGCTCCTCAAGTACGTCGGCATCAATCCGGTCATCGTTCATGGTGGTGGTCCTCAGATCGATGAAATGCTGGATCGGCTCGGCATCGAATCGACGTTCCTCCACGGGGTTCGCGTTACCAACGAAGCCACGATGGAAGTCGTCGAAATGGTTTTGGCGGGCAAGATCAATATGGAGATTACGGATCTCATTAACCGGCACGGCGGAAGCGCCGTGGGTTTGAGCGGAAAGGATGGCGGGCTCATTCTCAGCAAACCGTTGACGGCAAAAGCTTGGGCCGAAAGCTTGGAGCGTGACTTCGATGAAGAGGATGGAGAACACGATTTCGGATTCGTCGGGGACATCGACAAAGTGGATCCGAGCTTGCTGCACAGACTTCAGGAAGATCATTACATTCCGGTCATCGCGCCCATTGGGACTGATCGGGAAGGCACGACCTACAACATCAATGCGGACTTGGTGGCCGGGGCGATCGCCGGTGCGTTACAGGCGGAGAAGTTGGTCATGATGACCGACATCAAGGGTATCCGGGATGCCAAGGGACGGCATCTCTCGACCGTGTCCCGCAAGGATGTTCAACGCATGGTCAAGAAGGGCACGATCACGGAAGGGATGCTCCCGAAGGTGCACGCCTGTCTTGATGCTCTCGAGGACGGCGTGGGAAAAGCCCATATCATCGACGGCCGAATGCCGCACGCCATTCTTCTTGAAGTGTTCACGCGCAAAGGCATCGGCACCGAGATTACATCATAAATTCCTGCCGTGTCCGATCAGCATCTTCGCATACGCCGGCATCTTCGAACCTTCGCGGGTGAACGTCACCCTGACACGTCCGCCGGATCGCTTCAGCAAGCGGCGCGATATATGGCAAGCGTCTTCACCCGGTCCGGTTGGGTCACCACGATGCGCCCCTTTCGGTCCGGGAGGCAGAACTATCACAACGTGGTGGCAGTCAGGAATCCGGCGCGTGGAAGACAAGCTCAGCAGGCGGCTCCACTTCTTATCGGCGCACACTATGACACGGTCACGGGATCTCCGGGAGCTGACGATAATGCGAGTGGGCTGACGGTGCTGTTGGAGGTTGCCCATCGGATGGCAGCGAAGGAACTCGTCCGTCCGATATGGCTCGCAGCATTTTGTCTGGAAGAAGAGGGCCTCGTAGGGAGTCGCGCCTTTGCCGCCGAACTTTCGAGGTCCGGCCAACCGCTGCATGGGGCGATCATTCTGGAGTGTGTTGGATATGCCAGCCAGGAAGCCGGCTCCCAACGGACGCCTCCCGGCGTACCCATTGCCGTGCCGACGGTCGGCAATTTTCTCGCGCTCATCGGCAACGAATCGTCACGGCTGCTTCTTGGGGATGTTCTATCCTGCGCCAAACAGACGGTTCCGCAGTTACCGGTTGTTCCGCTGTTGGTTCCAGGCCGCGGGGAAGCCCTGCCGGATGTTCGCCGGAGCGACCATGCGGCCTTTTGGGATGCCGGGTTTTCTGCCATCATGCTCACGGATACGGCCAACTTTAGAAATCCTCATTATCATACAGTCACCGATACGATGGACACGCTGGATCTTTCGTTTCTCGAGCACGTCATCGATCTGATCTGTGCCTGCGCCAATGGTCCGGCGGTGGCAGGCTGATGGGAAAGTCGCGACCACGAGTCAGTTCCTGCACGCGCGCGACCATCGGGAGAGTGTTTCAACGACTCGAATTCCGTACGCTGGGTCGCGTGTACTGTTATGAAGGTGGAGACGGCTTCTGGCGGACAAAGCGTGAACCTGCTCGCCGCCTGGGTACTCGAATCGCCGCCGCGCTCAGCCATGAGCTGTCGATAGGAGGACGAAGTCTGTATGTCGGGGCCGGAGTCGCTGAAATTCCGGCTCTTCTGATGGAGACCGTGGATCTCCAGCGGCGCGTGCACCCGTTCAATCTTCGGCGTCTCGAAGTCGGCTCGCTTAACAGAGCGTGTCAGGGAACCCCAGTGAGATTCGTCACTCGGGATGCGGCGACGGCGGCAGGCCCCTTCGATCATCTCTGGATCGTCAGCGTATTGAACGATCCGGAACGCTTTCCGGATCTGGCGCCGCTATCCTACGGCCGCGCTGATCCTGTGACGTTTGATCCGAAGCGATTTTCCATCCAGCGCAGAACGGTTCAAAGCCTGGTCGATCGCTGCATGCCCAAGCTGTCGCGCCCGGGGCTCGTAACGACGTCTACCGAAGAGGTCGTCTGGATTGCCGACTGGTGTCACCGGCACGGCATTCCGTATTTGGTCGGGCGGAAACAATTCCCCACTGCTCTCGTGGGAGATCCCATCTGCTTCATCCATGTTGGAATGCCCAAGAAGTCCGGCCGAATGCATTAGAGGCGAAAGCCGGTGCGTCCGGTCGACGCCCCCCCGAGATATTGGCCTGCGTATTTCACATAATTGCCGGCGGACTCTTTGATCCAATCCAGCTCGTCGGCCGTGACCGGTCGCTTGACCTTGGCTGGAGAACCCAATACGAGGCTTCTAGGAGGGACCGCGGTTCCTTCAGTGATCAGTGCCCCTGCTCCTACGACTGAATCCTCTCCGATAATGGCACCGTCCATGATGATGGCCCCCATGCCGATCAATACTCGATCGTGAACGGTACATCCGTGGAGGATGACACTGTGTCCGATCGTGACCTCGTTTCCGATGACGAGCGGATGCGTGTCATGGGTCACATGAAGCATGCAGAGGTCCTGCACGTTGGTGCGCGCTCCGATGCGGATGGAATTGACGTCGCCGCGGATGACAGCGTGAAACCACACGCTGCAGTGCTCGCCCATCACCACGTCCCCAATGACGATTCCAGTATCTTCGATGAAGCACGATGGGGGGATGGTGGGCGTTATGCCTTGAAAGGTCCGTATCATGGGGCAAACCATATTGGATTGCCTTCGGCTTTCGCAAGCGCTCATTTGACACGGTTTTTCACACTCCCGTAGACTGGCCCTCGTATGGGTCACCCATTGATCACTCCCCGGCGTGCCGGGACGAAGCGGGCGAGTACGAAAAAAGGCGCAACGACGAAGATCGGGTTCGTCAATTTGGGGTGCTCCAAAAACCAGGTTGACTCCGAGGTGATGCTCGGCACGCTCGTCAACGAGGGGTTCGAACTGACGGGAGATCCCAAAAAGGCGGAAGTGGTCATCATCAATACGTGCGGGTTTATCGAGGAGGCCAAGCAGGAATCGATCGATGCGATTCTGGAACATGGTCGATTGAAGAAGGATGGGATCTGTCGCGTCCTGATCGCCGCCGGATGTCTGGCCCAACGATATCAGGGTGAGCTACTCAAGGAATTGCCTGAATTGGACGGCGTCGTCGGGACCGGAGAATTCGGAAACATTGCCGACATTTGCCGGGATTTGCTTTCTTCCAAGAGACACCCTCGACGTCTCTGGATCAGCCAGCCTCCGTATCTGTATGACGAGATGGCCCCTCGAATGAGACTCGGAAGACACCACAGTGCCTACATCAAGATTGCCGAAGGGTGCAATCGGAACTGCGCGTTTTGCGCGATTCCCCTCATGAGAGGGAAACAACGGAGCCGTTCAATCGAGTCCATTGTGGGAGAAGCTCGGCGTCTGGCGGGCGAGGGCGTAAAAGAGATCAATCTGATTTCCCAGGACACGGTGAACTACGGCGTCGATCTTGGCTTGCGTCACGGCCTTGCCTCGCTGCTGCGCGAGCTGGTGAAGGTCAAAGCGCTTCATTGGATCAGGCCGTTCTATCTCTATCCGCAACAAGTCACGGATGAACTCCTCGATCTCTATGCGGGAGAGGAGCGGATCACCAAGTATATCGATATGCCGCTCCAGCACATCAGTGACCGGATGTTGAAGCGAATGCATCGTCTTGGCGACCGGCATGCGATCGAGCGATTGGTCGAGCGCATCCGGGAGCGGATTCCCGGCGTGTTCTTTCGAACAGCGTTCATTGTCGGGTTTCCTGGCGAAACAGATCAAGACTTCGAAGAACTTGCACGCTATGTGGGTGATGCCCAGTTCGATCGCGTCGCCGCCTTCCTGTATTCAGACGAGGAACAGACGCCGGCGGCGAGTCTTGATGCGAAGATCGATCGGTCGGTGATGCACGCGCGCCGGAACGAGCTGTTGAGTGTGCAGGAGGAAATTGCTTCCGCAAAGAATCGAGCCTACATCGGTACCACGCTTGAAGTATTGATTGACGGCCGCTCGGAAGAGTCGGAATACTTGCTTGAAGGCCGTCACCAACGACTGGCCCCTGAGATCGACGGGGTGGTCTATATTAATGATGGGATGGCCGGCGCCGGCACGCTGGTTCATGTCGAGGTGACGGACGCCGCAATGTACGATCTGGTCGGCCGAGTAGCGGGTGCTCATGGGAATGCTCCTTCCGTTTCAAAACATGTGTTGACCGGAAAGACCGGAGGCTATCGATGACGACCGCCTCCGGTCTGGACTCCGCGTAAGCCCTCGTTACACCTTCGCGCTCAAAAAAAGTGCGCTGCCGCGTCTGGTAATCAGGATCAGCACATTCTCCCCCTTTTTGACGCTGGAAGATGCCTTTTCAAAATCCTTGACGGATTTGACGGGCTGCCGGTTGATTTCCCGGATCACGTCTCCCGCCATCAGTCCCGCTTTTTCGGCACCGCTGTCAGGGTCCACGTTGGTCACCA